>PBMM01000033.1 GCA_002723635.1 Methanobacteriota archaeon
GATGGGTGAAACGGAACACGGCCTGATTGTGACCTCCGATCCACAACCGCTGGCGGAACACACGGATCGTGTCATCATCCTCGAAGACGGCGACATCGCTACCTTTGGGAACGACGGATTGCGGATCGAACGCCTGGAGGGAGGTCAGAGCGACACCTCACCCATCACGCTTGAGGAAAGTTGGGGTGAAGCCGAACTCGGAGAGTACCCGCATTACATGCTCAAGGAGATTTACGAACAGCCGGAAGCACTCAGGCACTGCATCTCGGGCCGTTTGAACGCCAAGACAGGAAACGCGCGATTGGGTGGCATGCACCTCACGGCGAAGCAACTTCGGAAGGTACCGCATGTTCGGCTCCTAGGATGTGGCACTGCTCTGAACGCAGCACTGATTGGCCAGCAACTCATCGAACGGCTTGCGCGTATTCCTGCCGTAGCTCACGTATCAAGCGAGTTCCGATACCAAGACCCTGTCGTGAACCCAGAGGCCCTTCACTTCGCCGTCTCCCAGTCCGGAGAGACCATGGACACCATTGCGGCCATCAAGGAAATCCAACTCAAAGGCGGCGACGTCCACGGTGTGGTCAACGTTGTCGGTTCAACGATCGCTCGTCTTTGCGACCAAGGCGTGTACATTCACTCAGGCCCCGAGCAATCCGTTGCTTCCACCAAGGCCTTTTCCAACATGGTGGCCGCACTGACGATTTTCGCTGTGCAGATCGGTCGTGCGCGTCAGTTGAGTGCCAACGAAGCGCGCGTGCTGGCCAAAGGCCTGCAAGAAGTACCTGACCTCATCGAGCGCTATTTGGCCGACCCCGGCCCCATCGACGAAGCCGTGGCGATGGTCCTTGAGGCCCCGTCCTTGCTCTTCCTCGGCCGAGGTTTATCCGCCAACGTGGCCAAGGAAGGGGCCCTGAAGGTGATGGAACTCACGTATATCCCATGCTTGGCCTACCCTGCTGGTGAGATGAAACACGGGCCAATCGCCCTGCTGGAAGAAGGGAGACCGGTGGTGGTCGTGGCCCCAGACGACGCAGTGAAAGACAAGGTGGCCTCGGCCATCCACGAGTGTAAAGCCCGCGGAGCACGCATCATCCTCGTGTGCACTGAGGGGGATGAGCTGGCTCAGGAAGCGGACGTGGCCATCGAAGTCCCTCGGACCCACACGTTGTGCTCTCCGCTGCTGACCGTCCTCCCTTTGCAGCTGCTAGCATACAGGACTGCACTGGCGTTGGAACTCGACGTGGATCGCCCACGAAATCTGGCCAAGTCCGTCACCGTCGAATGACCAACCGCTGAGTGAGGTTGATGAAGCCTGACGTCCACGCAGGTGCGGTGACCCCATGACCATCGAGCGCATCCCAACCCACATCGAAGGCCTCGATGACAACATGCAAGGTGGGATTCCCGAGGGCCACATCGCCATTTGTGGCCGGTTCAAGCGGGGCCATGAAGTCCAGCCTGACCTTCTCCATGCTCTACAATGCGGTCTTGTACGGTGAAACCTCTGGCATCTACGTCACGCTCGAGCAAGGGAAGGATTCCTTGCGATCACACATGGCCAACATGGGCATGAACGTGGAAGACCCACGGGTCCGCAACCGCATCGCCATCATCGACCTGGCTGACCTTCGCGTACAACTGGACGAACAAGGCATGGGGAACCGTGTTGACTGGATGGGGCAACTCATTGGTCAACTGACGAGTTATCGCAACTCCATCGGATTCGAAATCCTGGTGTTCGACTCCTTGGGTGCGTTCTTCACGCTCACCAAGATGGAAAACCCGCGCGACGAGATTTTCCGTTTGTTCGAAGCCGTTCGCCGTCTTGGACTGACGTCGTTTTTCATCTGCGAAATGACCGGTGAAGACCACAAGCAATTCGGCGAGTATGGCGTTGAAGACTACCTCTCCGACACCGTGATGCATTTGGTGATGGATCGTGATGCAGACGAAGTCAAGCGGAAGCTTGGCATCGTGAAGATGCGACACACCCACCACTTGTTGGGCTACCAGCCCTTCTGGTGGAAAGAAGACGAACAGCGCTTCTCGATCGTGAGCCGCCTTTGAGGTGCTCACGTGGACCTTGTGTTAGCTTCGGGCTCGGCCCGGCGGAAGCAGATGGTTGAGGCATTGGGGCTTCGCACACGGGTTGCCCCTGTCGACGTGAAGGAAACGCGTATCACGGGGACTGTGGACGCTCAGGTGCTCCATATCGCCAAGGAAAAGGCGCAAGCCGTTGGTGATGCCCACCCTGGCTGCATGGTGTTGGTGGCCGACACGATGCTGGCCGATCCTGATGACCCCACGCTCGCCCTCGGCCAACCCATTGACGCACAGGCCGCTTTGGCCATGTTGCTCCGCCTGCGTGGCCGACGCCACCGGGTGTGGAGCGCCTCGGGGCTGCGCGTGGCCGGCACATGGACGTTTGATTTGGATTCGGCGGTGGTCGAGTTATCGGCCTTTTCAGACGACGTGCTTGGCGAATTGATCAACAGCGAATCGTGGCATGGAAAAGCAGGAGCCTACGATTTGGCAGGGGCCATGGCGCCGCATGCGAACTTGGTCGAAGGCGAGGAAGCGACCGTGCTGGGCATCCCTGCGCGAGTCATTGAGGCCTTGTCCGTTCTATGACGAGGGCATTGGGAGCAGGGCCGTCCCCCCGAGTTCGTGACGGGTCGTGTCCATGACCACGTCGTACCCTGGAATGAGGAACAGCCGGTCGTCAAGGTCCAACGCCCATGCGCCAACACCTGTGGTTTCACCCACGCGTCGAAGTTCTGCCCTCAGCGCGTCTTGGTGTGCATGCATGTGCGCCAATCCACGGAGGTCAACGAAAAGCGAATCCCCTTCTTGCACGCGGAGCAACATGCCGTTTGCAGGGAGGCGTGAGGACGCATCGGGAGCCAAGTAACGCACGGCACGATGTGGCACGACCGGCGAGCGGGCCCCAAGGTCGCCCAAGTCGATGAAGCGAGGTACGGCTGAGGTTCGGACGACCTGCGTCTCCTGAGGCACTGGCTCGGCGATTACAGGCAAGGCAGGTAAGACAACGTCAGCACGCTGAGCTTCCGCCGGGTCGGGGAGACCAAAGAACTGCCAGAACCCACCCATTGACGTCCCTCAGAGGTCCAGACCGTCAAGCAAGTTGGAAAGATCGGTCGACGCAGCAGGTTGCGGCGCTGGAGCGGGGGCAGCAGGAGCGTTGGTTTCGAGCCATTTCTCCCCGTAGAAGGCCCACTGTTCCATCGTCCAACCAGGTGGCAGCCCGCTGGCGGGCAAGGGCGGTCCGGTCTGAACAGGGGCGGGAGCAGGAGCGGCAGCCACAGGTTGCGCGTTCATGTCAGGCATTGGGGCCATCGGTGCGGGTGTCGCTGGTGGCAGCGCTGCAGGCACGGCGGCGTCAAAGGTCGCAGCGACCGGAGCCTGATCCCACATGGAGGTGGACTTCGTCTCAACCAACGCTTCCTCGGCGCCACGGCGACCGATGACAAGCATGCTGACCAAACCAAGGATGACCACGCCAAGTACGCCGATGACGATGGTCGTGATCATACCGAACTCTTCCACCGCCCACGCAATGGGGTTATTGGTCGGCGCTTCGGCGACCACGAGTTGCACGTTCATGGTGTGGGTGGCCCCGTCGTCGTCGGTCACGGTGAGGTTGACAGAATACGTCCCTGGAGCCAAGTTCTCGAGTTGGAGGATGGACGTGGTGCTGTCGATGGCGCCGTCCAACGCATCCGTGTCCCAAAGGTAGGTCAAGGTGATGAGGTCCGATTCGGTGTCGAGCGAATCCATTGCTGAGAGGTTCACGAAGTCGCCTTCCATGAGGTTCGAGAGGTTCGTTGGCGAGGTGATGACCGCCGTGGGCCGAAGGTTGACGATGGTCAACGTGGTGTTGATGCTGGCCGTTGCGCCGTCGTCATCCACCACGAAGGCGGTCAACAAACGGGTCCCGGCGTCCGACCAAATTTGCTCGAGGGTGACGCCTTCGACGTCGCAATCGTTGGTGGAACCACCGTCGTTGTCGGTGTCGATGCGGGCATCAAGGTCCCAACAGGTCGTCAGGTTCAGCAGGTCAGAGGCGGTGTCGTCCACGTTCACGCTGATTTTCAGGAGCTCATCTTCGTAGATCGCCACGGTTGGATCAAGCCCTTCGATGGTGGGTGCGACGTTGCGCACGACCACGTCGGCTTCGAGGGCACTGGAGGCCACGCCATCGTCGTCAATGGCCTGAACCGTCACGCGGTGGGTCCCTGAGACCGGCCAAGAGGTTTCAATCGAAGAGACAGGGCCAACGGTCCCTTCCTCAAGCCCATCCACGAGGTCAGACAGGTCCCAAAGCACGGCAAGGGAAGACAAGTCATTCGGGGTGTCGTCGGCCTGGACAAGCAGCCCGATCGGTTCATCCTCGTCGACCACCCATCCGTCGAGAATCGGCACCTCGGTGCCGTTCCTAAAGAGGGAAATCGTGTCGAGGGTCGGCGCGATGTTGGTGGCTTCCACGGTGACGTTCACCACGGTGCTGGCTCCGTCGTCGTCCGTGGCGGTCAAGGTCACCACCGTCAGGCCCTCGTCAGAAGGCGAGAAGGTGCATCGGTCCGAAGCACTGCCCTCTTCGCAGACCACACCGGACCACTGGAAGAGCACGTCTTGACCGGCCGGCGAAACGGTGTCGTTGTCGTACGCCTCGACCACACGAACCGTGGCCTTTGAGCGGGCTTCGACCTGCATGGGAGCCTCGATGAGCACCTCAGGTGCACGGTTCAACACGACCACTTCGCCCGTGCCCACGGTCACGTCGCCTTCTTCGTCGATCACGTCCACGGACACGGTCCAGGCTCCGCCGTCGTTCCACGTCCATTCAAGGATGCAATCGCTCTCTTGCAGGTTGGAATCTGTCCCGGTGGAGGAGACCACGGTGAAGACACATGTGACGTCACCGCCGTCGCCGTCGTAACTTCCCGTGGCATCCAGCACGACTTCCTCACCCGTCGAACGCCCCTCGGTCCAATTCAGGACCGCGGTCGGCAGGGTGCCAGCATAGAAGGGAATGGACAAGAAATCGTTGGATGTGTTGCCGTCATTGTTCCCCGATGCAGGGGCGTCAGTCCTGACCTCGACGGCGTTCGGCAAACCGATGTCGCCGGCAGCGACTTCGAAATTGAGGGTCAAACTCGTCTGACCGTAGGCACCAACGGGGGGCGTTGTTGATGCCGTGGACGGAAGCCCCGAACTGCCGTTCCACCATGCGGTGGCGATGGCGTTGCTGCCTGTCACGTCGAGAATTCCACGGTTGGCGATGAGGATGGTCATGTCCACGACGTCACCTGCTACGCCGCCCAAGGGTGCGCCCGGAGCCAGCCGTGTGGTCACGCCGTCACGCGTTCGATCGACAACAAGCCCCTCGCTCAAGGGCAAAAGGTCCACGCCAACGATGCTCAGGTCAACGATGACTGTGTACACACCAACTACGCCGTTTTGAGCGTCAAAAGCGACAATCCCGTCGCTCGAATGGTCATCGTTGGACGGTGAGCCATCGGTGATTGTGGGGACGGTGTAAGTGCAACATGAAATCCCACTCCATCGGCTTTCTTGGGTGGTCGAGGGACTCGACGTGGTGTCGAAATTCACCGAGCCAGTGGACCCTGCGATGCTGTATTCCATGTAGGCCGTATCGTACCGGTTGATTTCGTCGGAGAAACAAGCGGAATAGGCCGCTGGTGTGATGACGTAATCCACGTCAATATTCACGGTGCTGGACGGAAGGTACGCCGGGTATTGCGAGGTCACTTGCAACGATGTGCAGCGTTCGCCTGGATCGGCATCGTCCACGACACCGTAGGAATAGGCTGGATTGTATTCCTTCAGCGTCCAGTCGATTTGGAATCCAGCAGATTGCTGGATTCGAATCCATGACGGCCCCCGGACGGCGGGACAATACCATTCGAAACCGGTGGCTGAACCGGTGGTGTTCCATTGGTTGATCTTGTACGAATCATCGCACCCTGTGTAGGACACGGAGTAGCCGTCTTGCGCAGTAGGGACGCCTGAATCGGTAACCTCCCAGGTGGTGTTTTCCTGAGTACTGGTGTCAAACTCGCTTGGGTCGAAGTAATCCGAAGAGCCGCTCACTGTGGTGGTAGCCGTGTAGGCCTGAGACCAATTGTCCCCTGAGCGAACAGGGTAGTCGCGGCTCTCCATGGCAGGCGAGTACTCAGTGTCAAAGGTCAAATCAGCCACGCCGACGCGGATGAAGTTCAGTCCGTAGAACTCCACCTTCAGATCGAAGGAAGAATCGATGGTGGCCATGTCGGATGCGCGCAACACGTCAACACCGCGGTATTCGATCTCAAGGCGTCCTGAAATGCCGTTGAAGGACGCACCCCAGTTGCCGGAAGAGAAATCCCCCTCGGTGGTCATCGTGTAGGCCACGACGTTGGTTCCAGACGCATCGTTCATCGGCTCAAGGCCGATGCCTTCGATTTCCATCTTGGTCTCACCGGACAGCGTGCTAACGCTTGCAGAGACGCCAGAGTTGGCGATCAAGGTCGCCACGTCAAAGCCGGTGTCGTAGACCCACTCGTCACCAATACGCCATGTCGGCACCTCGTCGACCGAGACGCTCCCAGAGGAGGAAGCNGGGTAAACATGGTCCGCAAGGGCCGTTTTTTCCGTCGCCGGTTGAACCATCGGTGTCAACAATGCCGACAAGAAGAGGGCGAGCAGAAACAAGCCAGCGCCCGTACGCGAGGGGGTCATCGGTTGTGCAGGAGCAGTTCTCCCCTTAATTCAACGCCTCAAGAAGTGCGGAAAAAATGAACACAGTGTCCATTGCAGCCAACGCACCCAGCCCCGCGGTGAGGACCTTGTAGGCTCCTTCGTCATCGATGTGCCGCAACCCCATGGAGCGCAGCAAGTTCCTCGTGAAATGGCGCTCTTCTTCGGNGGGCATGTCAAGGAAGTGTTTCTCCCACTTCGTCAGGATGCATCCTCCCGTGACGTGCCAGTGGTAGCGAACGCCGAGCAAGAAGACCAGATGGANGGCAGGTCCTGGCATCGGAAGCATCCAGCCNGCGGCACCGTACACGAAGACGATAATGTGCAACAGGTAGACCGCATTGGCGGCGGCGCTTCTCACAGAGCCACACTCAAAGCAGGTCGGCCAATTCGTCCTTGATGATCTCGACCGCTTCGAGAATCTCGTCCTTGTGGCGGGCGCCGGTGATCACCATCTTGCCGCTGCCGAANATCAGGCAGACCACCTTGGGGTAGTCAAGCCGGTAAATCAAACCGGGGAACTGCTCAGGCTCGTATTCGACCTTGTCGAAAGGCAGGTGGAAGGTGAGGTGGTTGAGGTTCAACTTGCGGGGCGCGTCNGCTTGGGGCTCACCGGTGAACTTGTCCTTTCCGTCGTAGTCAACAGGGTAGTGGAGTGCGTAGGTCGCGACCATGTTCTGGACCTCGATTTCGACGTCCTCGACTTCCCAGGTGGTGATGCCTGCAGCGCGGAGGTCGGCAATCATGCGCTCGATTCCGGTCTGGATGTTTTGTTCGTCCTTTCCACCGGTGCAAACGGCACGGCCGGATCGGAACATGAGGATGGCAAGCTTGGGGTCAACCACGCGGTAGACGACACCGGGGAACTGCTCAGGTTCGTACTCGCAGTTGAGCTGGATGGCGATGTCGGGGAGGTCGAGTTCCTCGGCCACGCGGGTGCTTGCAACAACGTTTACCACAGTCAGGCGTTCTTCATCGGTGGTCATGGACGTGAGGAATGACCACCCGTATTTAAACAACGGGCCGACCTAGACTCGCACGCTTAATCGGAAATTCGTTGGCGGGGGAGCATCATGCGGCGTGCAGAAAAAGCAGAACGCATCATGGCGATGTTGGAGGAACTGTACCCTGAAACCCCGGTCCCGTTGGACCACAGAAANCCGTTCGAACTCTTNNTCGCAGTGTTGATGTCTGCGCAAACGACGGACCTGAAGGTCAACGAAGTCACACCAGCGTTGTTCNAACGTGGACCAACACCTGCGGCCATGTCCGCCTTGCCGGTCGAAGAAATTCAATCGATCATACGTTTCGTTGGCCTGGCGCCGACCAAAGCGAAGAACATCCGTCGCCTNTCTGAACTCTTGCTGGAGCGCCACCANGGAGAGGTCCCATCATCCTTTGAGGAACTCGAAGCCTTGCCTGGCGTGGGGCACAAAACCGCCGGTGTGGTGATGGCGCAAGCCTTCGGTGTGCCGGCCTTCCCGATTGACACCCACATTCACCGTCTTGCCGCACGATGGGGTCTCTCAAACGGGTCAAACGTTGAGCGAACAGAACGTGACCTCAAGGCCATCTTTCCTAAGGAACGATGGAATGACCTGCACCTGCAAATCATCTTCTTTGGCCGTGAACACTGTCCAGCGCGCTGGCACGACTTGTCCTCGTGCCCGATTTGCAGCTGGGCTGCCACCAAGAAACGCATCGAAGAAGAACGGCGCATGAACGCCAAGGCTCGACGACGCTGATCAGCNGATGCCNAACACNGACGACGCTCGTTCCAACAGGACCGCNGTGATGAAGGACGCAAGTCCAGCNACCCAGAGCAGTTGGATGGCCTGNCCCAAGGCGCTGGTCAAACCACCACCGCGCAANCGCGTGGCGATGAGGGACACGGCCACCACTTGACCCAAGATCAGAACCGAGACGATGATCTTGAACATCCGAATGTTCGTGGCCACCGAAGATGAGTCTTCCATGATGGGCAGGGCAATCCCTGCCCCAAAGTCGGCGAGTGCTGACACATCGGTGTTGTCGGTGATGCCCGAAGCCACGCCAGCCACGGCCTCACCAAGTTGCAAGACGATGGCGATGGTCACGTTCAACGAGGTGACGCTGGCGATGAGCAGCCCAATGGCGACGCCCCACATGGTGTTGGCCGACAAAGAGCGCCGGTTGCGAAGGGACAGGAGGTTGCCGACGGAGCGCGAGACCATCTCTGCAGTTTGCGCCGGTTGTCCAGAAGATTGGGACCCTTCGATGTAGATCCGGGTGTACCGGGAAATCACGGCGGAGTTGGTGTCGGCGTTGAAGTAGTCCCACGCACGATCGGAATTGATCCGGGTGGACAACCGCTTCTCAAGGCGGTCAATGGAGGAATCCAACAGGCCGAAATCGATGCCCCGTAGGGCCTTGATGGTCGCTGAAGGCTCGGATGAACGGGCTTGGGCCGTGCCGCCCAAGGCGCGAATGAAATCGGGGTACGTTTCGTCCCGACGGAGCACCTGGCGCTCTTCACGCATGATGAGGGAGGAGGGAATGAGCATCGGCGTCAGGGGAATCGCCAACAAGAGGAGGCCGTATTTGTCCCAACTTTGGCCAATGGCGCTCCAATAGATGACCACGACAACGGAGGTCAGGAACAGCAACCCAAGCGTGACAGCTCCTGAGGCCAACAAGGCCCTTCGTGCGTTGGTTCGGAAGGGCGTCTCCAATTCGTCACGCGCAAATGTGGCGTCGTCTGGGATGGTCGCTCGAAAGGCGAACACCGCCCCGATGTTGACCAACATGAACATCAGGGAAGCGAGCAGCAGAAAACGAAGCCGGCTGGCCACCTCGATGGGCGTATCGCTGGCCGAACCGACCTCGAAGAGCACCAAGTGAATGCCTGAAATCACCAAACCGAACAATCCGGCGGTCACCATGGAGACGTAGATCTCCTGCATGGTGTCGACGCTTTCGAGGCGGGTGTCGTACAGGGTGCTGTACTGTTCGGCCACCGTTTCCTGCTCGGAACGCATGAATTCGTCAATCGGTTGACCCGCTTCGATGGAGAAGGCCATCCTGTCGAGGAAATCCGTCCACAGCGGAGATGGCGATTGTTGGGCCACGATGCGTGCGGCTTCAGGGAGGGCGGTGTGCCACTTGTCCACCAAGGTCTCGATGCGCTTGACTTCGCTGGCCAATTCACCGTAGTCACGCATTTGCTTGAGAATGTCGAACATGGACTGAGCGCCCACTTCACCGAGGGAAAGAATGCCCATTCTCGTGATGAACATGTGCATCTCTTTCTCAATCCGGTTGGCTGCACGCTGGACCTCCAAGAGTGGGTATGCGGTCGCGGATGCTGCAAGGATCAGCGGGAGCGTGATGATGAGCGTGATGCCCGCCAAGCCCGAGAACAGGGCCCCTTCGTTGAAGCCACCCGTGGAAAAGATCAGCACGAAGGCGCTGACAAAACCAACCAAAGCGGCGCCACCGACGTAGAGAATCAGGTACCGCGGAAACGGCATGTCAAGCCGGCGGAGGGCGATGTGCCAAATCGGCATGCGCTCCATCGTGATGCCCCCTTCAACGGTCGTTCACGCTGACCCACGTGTTGACCGCCGATCGGAACGCATCCCAGCCGCTCTGGTAGTAGACGTTCAGCAAGCCGAACACGTCGTCGTAATGCGTCAAATCCCGGTCGGCCATGTCTTGGATGGCCTGACGTCGTCGCTCAAGCTCGTCGTAGATGTCACGCTTGTTTGAGAAACCGGCCATGGCCGCGATTTTGTTCTCAAGCAGGTGCGATTGGAACATACCACGGAAGTAGTGCTTGTCCTTCACTGGGTCCCATTCGAACATACCACGCGTCAACACACCGTCGCTGTGCTTGTTGTAGCCGATGACTTCGTCGACACCGGTGATTCGGCGGGCAATGCCGCCACCTGGCGCTTCGACCACTTCTTGGAACAGCGCGAAGTTGAGGTTGTCGAAGAAACGAATGGGGACGTTGATCGGGTCCCCAGTGAACCGCTGAATCATCTTGACGATGGACGATGCGTGGAAGGTGGCGATGACAGGGTGACCCGTCTGCATGGCCTGGAAGGCCGTGGCGCCCTCCACACCACGGATCTCACCGATGATGATGTAGCGAGGACGGCTCCGCAGGGCAGCCTTGAGCAGGTCGAACATCTCGACGCGACTGTCCTCGTTCTTCGAGTCACGGGTGACGAGCCGCTGCCAAATCTTGTGGGCGACCTTCACTTCAGGCGTGTCTTCTGCGGAGTAAATCTTGACGTTGTGGTCAATGAAGGGGAGAATGGCGTTCAGCGTCGTGGTTTTTCCGGACGCGGTCTCACCGGACACCAGCACGGACATGCCGTATTCGAGGCAAATCCAGACGTAGGCTGCGACTTGTGCACTCATGGTGCCCCACTTGATGAGTTGAACAATGGAGATGGTCTCCTCCGCAAACTTTCGGATGGTGAACGACGGTCCAAGCATGGACACGTCGTCTGAGAAAATGATGTTGATACGGGACCCGTCGAGCAGGGCCCCGTCGATGATCGGCTTGTTGTCCGACACCGGACGACCGATGCGCTCGGACATCGCTCGGAGGTAACGGGCAAGCACATCACGCTCGCGGAAACGGATGTTCGAAGTGACCATTCCGAACACCTTGTGGTCCATGTGAATGTACTTCAGGCCCACCGAGTGAATGTCTTCCAGCATCTCATCGGAGAGCAGAGGCTCAAGGGGACCGTTACGGATGAGGTCTCGGATGACGATGTAACGGAGACGTTGGCGCTGAGCCTCGGTAACGGCCAACCGTTTGTCTTCCAAACCGAGGATGTCCCACATGCGTCCTTGGCGCCGAGGGCCCACAGGGAGGTCTTGGCGCAAGACCGTGTAACGGTCGATCATCTGGGACAGAATCCCTTCGAATTCGTCGTCCGTCGTGAAGTTCGGCGCCGCAGGAGCCTCTTGGAGCAGGACTTCAACAAGTTCACGGCGGATGTTTTCTTCTTCTTCGGTCAGTTGAGGTTCCAAGCCGATCCAGAGAACTTGCCCGGCGTCTTCCTCGTCCTCTGCAGGTTCGTAGATGTGAACGAAAATGGGTTCCTTGGTGATGTAAATCAGGTTGAGAGGACGTTGCTTCTTTGCGTCGCGGTCAAGCGGCCCGTAGTACATGGGGCGAGACCCGTACCTGGCTTCGAAATCACGCACCCACTCTGCGACGTGAGGGTGAGCCGCCATGACGCTGGCGAGATCGCCTCTGGCGAACTTGAGCTCTTCGTCGGCCATGCTCATTTCCTCCTCAGCTCACCGCGGTGATGTCCACAATGAAGCCCATGCTTGGTTCAACACGCCAACCGATGTTGGTCTGCACCGGACCTGCTGCCCGAAGGAAGCGCGTCACGGTCAAGCTCCGCTTGATGTCGCCACCAATGAGGGCCGTGCTCATGTCGAGCACCAATTCCGCACTGCTGCGCATCATGTGAAGGGTCTTTGTGTCCGTTTCTTCGGGGTCCACGGTCAGCAAAATGGAACGGCCGTCCGCCACAACTTCACGGAAGCGTTGCATCATCGCAACGCGGTCGGAGTTGGAGTGGAGTTCTGGCATGATCGAACTGGCGGTGTCCAACACAATGACGTCCGCCTGCTCGATGGCCGGTGATGAAAACACGTCATACAGCGACACATCAGGCACTGGTTCAGCGATGGTGCCAAAGCGGGAAAAGACGGTCAGACGCCCTTCTGTGAGGGGCTCCGTCACGCCGTACCCGATGGATTCCATTTGCTCAATCCAGCCACGGGTGGTCAACTCGGTGGTCACCACGAGGATCTTGCAGCCGTTTTCCAGCATCCCGTGAACCAAGCGTTGGGACACGAGGGATTTCCCGGAGCCGACCGTTCCTTGAATGAGGTACAGGGAGCGGTTGGGCAAATGCAGACCCATCGAATCGGCCAAGGAATCGCTCTCGACCCCGAAGGGGAAACCGTCCTCCACGGGCTTGGGAGCGTGCTCAGACAACGAGCCTCACCTCCGTGTCCAACGTGTCCGTGCCTCGAACGTTGTTGAGAACCTCCGAAGACACGACGATGGTCAGCACGACTTCGCTGTTGTTGGTGTAGGTCAACGTGTTGTCCACCACCTGGACCTGCAGGAGTTCACCTGCAGACCAAGCACCGCCGTTCATGACCGTCGTGGTCACGTTGCTGGTCTGTTGGACACCGTCCACCAAGACCACGATTGTGCTGTCGTCAAGCACCGCATTACCGGAGTTCATCAGGTAGAATTGCATCTGCCCGGTCAAACTGTACCGCACGTTTCCCGGATCGCCAGCGAGGCTGACGTCCGTTTCTGAATCAATGGCTTGTGCACGCCGTTCCATCTCCATGGATCGAGCGACATCGCCCCATTCTGCAATGAGGAAGGTGCTCACGCTGCCCGCGACCAACAATGCGGTCACGAGCATGATGAAGGATGTTGCACCGCCGTCTGCCATGCGATCACCTCAGACAAGTTCCGTCACGACGGTGGTTTCACCGACGGAGATGGCGAGCCGTTCCCACGCGGTCGCTGAGCCTTCAAGCCACATCACCCACATGGTTTCCCCAGAGTAGAGGTTGTTTCCGATGGGTTCGGCGACCACAAGGTCGGGCAAATGTTCGACGTTTTCGCCGTCGAGGAAGGTCCAGATCTCATCCAGGGCGAGCACCGTGCTGCCAACGTTGGTGACGTTGGCGTGCACGACGCTCCCCAAGACGGCGGATACGGCACCGCTGGAGCCGCCAGACGTGCCGATGGTCAAGGACGGGGATGAGGTGAAATCCCTGTTTCCTTCCATCGCTACGCTGACGGCCAACAAGCCTCCGCTGGCGTCCACGTCGGTCACGGTCCCGACAACGTTGGTCCCATCAAGAACCTCGTCGCCGACGCTGTATCCGCTTCCGTTTGTGGTAATGCTGATCTGAACCAACCCGTTCAGGTCCACGTTGGCGTCCACAAAGGCCACGTCCGGTGGTGGGTCGTTTTGTTCGGTCACGCTCAGGTGCGTGGAGAGTCGTGCGTCGAGGGTCCCGACGAACATCACGAAGACGGCCAACATGGCCATCCCCACAATCAGTCCGCCGATGCCCGTTGACGCACTCATCCACTCACGCCCTCATGCTGTTGCTTGCTGCAGCGCGCTGCGCTTGGCTGCGCCATGCGCTCACCAAGGCCGAGAACGACAGCAAGGCTCGGTTCGGGAGGTGATCCGCAAGTGCGGCCTCCGTTTCCCCGGGCTCAGCCAACTGAACGATGGCCATCACTTGACGGCCTTCGTCGGGACTGAGCATGCCTGAGTCCATCGCTTTCTGCGTGAAACTGGAAGCCGCCATGCCCGTCATGTGATCGAGCAAGAGTGCGGCGACCGTTGGTGCTCCAATCCTGTCGCTCCCAGCGCCGCCAAGGGCGTCGGGGGCTCGCAGGAAGGGGTTCGCTGCAAGGGCTTGGGCTTCGTAGAGCTCGACGAGGGGCGCTTCGTCCTCCGGCTTGAGGCGGGAAGCCCCATCACCGGCGGGGATGCGCTCCCCTGACGCCGTGATGATCACGTCGCCGCTCATGACGTCCATGCCTGCATCTTCGCCCTCTTCATCGCTGAAGGTCACCGAAGGTCCAGATTCCATCGCTTCGTCCACGCGGGTCTCGACCATGCGGAGCACGTCTTCGACCATGTCGAGGCGGCTGCTGATCAGCCGCTCGAGGCCGGACGTGTCCACGGTCGCGTTGACCTGCGCCGGCGCCGATGGCGCCAGTGCTTGCGTGGTTGAAGCTACGCTTCCAATGCTGTTGAGTTTGGCGCGTGCAGGGCCAGGTCGGATCGTCCAAGCGTCCTCTTCGGACAATTCCCCCTCCTCAGGGTGAGGGACCTGTTCGATCGGAACGTTGGAGAGGACTTTCAGATGACCTTCGGTCACCTTCGCGTCATCGTCCGTTGCTGCCCGTGCACCGCCACCAAATGGCCATGCCATGGTCATGCCTCCTCCGCACCCCGTTGCCGGGGGGCATCAGGGCGCAGAGCGGATCAGACCACCACAGCGCCTTCGGAAGCGTCGTTGACCTTGAGGATGTCATAGGTCGTACCGCCGCCGACGACGTGAATGTACAGCGTGGCCTTGACGTTGGCTGCGAAGAGCGCGTCAGGGCTGCAGTCGTTGCCGGCACCGTCGGTGGCTTCGAGGGTGTAGCGGTACGCAGTACCGGCCTCGACGTCATCGGTGTCAGCAGCAGCGTTGTCACCGAGGTCGATGACCGAGCCACCAGATGCATCGCCGAAGTTGTTGGCGATGTACTGGAACGTGCCGGCCCCGTCGTCGCAGGAGCCCTGCCACAGGATGTCGGTGTCAGACGTATCGTCGCTGCCAGCAGCGAGACGGAAGTAGATCTCGTAGGATGCTGCACCGTCGTTGACGAAGACGTTGAGGATCTGCACCTTGCCGGACATTTCGTCCGTGGTGTCCTCACCGGTCGACTGGGCGTTCTGCTGGAGCTTCTCCGCGGTCTGGATGATGACCGCAGCAGCCACGGCAGCGACGAGGATCAATGCGATGAAAACGATCATCGCACCGATGCCGATCGCGGCCATGGTGTCCTGTTCTTGCGTGTTGTTGTTCTTCATTTTCGTGTTCTTCATGGTAATCACCTCAGACGACGACGTCCCCGACACTCGGGTCGCTTCCGTATTGGAGTTCTTCGTAGGTCTGACCGCCACCGACGACGCTCAACACCATGATGTGGGCGGTGTTGGCCGCGGGCGCGCAGTTGGAAATGTCCATCTGGACGACGTAGGTCGTACCAGGATTGAGGGAGGCAAGAGCACCGCCGGTTCCTTCATCGGTGTGGAGCGTGGCAGCGGTGAAGCTTCCGGCAGCGAAGGCCGTGCCACCAGCACCGTCGTCACAGACGACGGTATAGGACACGTCACCAGGCACCACGGGGTTGCTGCCAGCAGCAAGCTCGAAGGTGCTGAAGATCGTCTCCGTACCACCGGTCATGTCCCAGATGACGGTCGAGAGCAGGACCACCTTCGTGGACATCTGCTCTTGCGTGTCGTCACCAGCGGACTGGGCGTTCTGTTGCAGCTTTTCAGCGGTCTGAATAATGACCGCTGCAGCCACCGCAGCCACAAGGATGAGTGCGATGAAGACAATCATCGCACCAATCCCAATCGCCGCGGCGTTATCGCGCGTTTCTTTTCGTTCGTTGTTCATTTTTTGTTCACCTCATGTTGTGTGTTTTTTTCCCCCCCGGCGTCCGGGGGTGGAGTTGG
>PBMM01000034.1 GCA_002723635.1 Methanobacteriota archaeon
TCGGCGACGGCCTTGGCCGCAGCGATGTTGTTCGACTGTGCTGTGCGGCCGCGCGTGCGCTGCGTCCCTTCCTTGAGGATGAAAATGGGTGCTTGCCCCTGTTGTCCTTGATACATGACGTCGCCTCGATGCCTGCGAGGGCGGGGCCGACTTCAACCCTACGTCCCGCGCTGGACCGTCTCAAGCACGGCCGTTTTGCTCGAGCCACATGTGCCCGTAGGCCTGCCATTGCTCCATGGACCAGCCCTCAGGGAGCCCTTCAGCAGGAACCGGAGGGGCTGCGGCAGCCTCAGGCTCAGCAGGTGGTGCAGGCGCTTCAGGCGCTGGAGCCGGGGCCGCGGGCGGTGCGCCCGCCGGAGGAGCCTCCGACGGAACGCTCGGGGCAGCCTTGACGCCAGCATAGGTCGCCTGGAGGCTGTCTTCGTACCCGTCGTCCGCCCAATCGTCGATCGCGTCTTCCTCGATGCCGCCAATGATGCGCATCACGGCAAGGCCTCCGACGACGACCACAATCGCGGTCAGGAGAATCATGATCACGTTGCGCACGGCACCACTGTTGCCTTCGGTTTCGTCGTCCGTGCTGTCCACCAAGGAGGTGCGGACCATGGTGACCGTCATTTGCGCATCCGCTGCGTCGCTGACCGTCTCGGAACGGGCCCAAACGGTGAAGTTGACCGTCTTGCGTTCCTCATCGAGGTTCACCAAGGTCGTGTCGGAGATGATGAGCTCCACCGTAACCTTGCGCTCTTCGCCTACTTGGAGGACGAAGTTTCGGTCTTGGGAATTGATCCGCACCTGCATGTAGCTCCCTGCCTCACCGGCGTCGAGTTCCATGGCCACGGCTTGAGCCGTCGTGTATTGGTTGCGGACGGTGAGTTCCATGAAGTGGTCCGCATCGGCGGTGTCGATTTCGAGCGGAATCACGGAGGGAATGCGCAACCAATTCTGGGAACCAACACGGTACAATGCATTGCCAGTGTCCGAAATCGAAGGGTCGTTTTGCGAGGTGGCGGTCACGCCAAGTTGCAACTCACCCTCCGTGCCGGAGATGAAGGAGAAACTCACGCTGACGTTTTCCGACGCACCGGGTGCAATCCATGAGCTGACCTGCCACGCAGCCTCGGCGATCATGCCCTCAGGAACCACGAGACTGATGTTGAACCGGTCTGCTTTGTTGCCGTCGTTGCGAACTTCAAACTCCATGGATTGGGGCGGGTCCCCAGGGATGTAGGATTGGTCGGCGTCTTCGTCGAACACTGTGACCGCCGCCGTATCGAGGATTTCGACGGAAATTTGCAGGGACTTGCCCACGGTGTTGTCGTTGACGTTGCGAGCGACGGCCGTCGCCGTGTAGAAGCCTGGTTCGAGTCCGAGGGGCATGTTGAACCGCAAAGCGACGCTTGCCTCACCGTCCCAAGCGTCCAGCATGGCCGTTTGTTCGGAGAGCAACTCTGCGCGGAGCAACCAGTTGGATTGCTGCAGTTCGAAGGTGTACTGCTCTTCGGCGTTGCCGGTGTTCATCAGGGTCAACGGAATCACGCGGGCTTGGCCGTTGGCGGAACCGGTGATCTCGTAGGTCTCTGAGGTAAATTCCAACGAACGCAGAACGGGAACTTCGATGTTCCGAACCAGCACATCGGTGCCGAACAAGGNGCCNCTGCACGTNGGGCAGGTGGCNCGCAGGTTGAANGAAACCTCACCNGGNGCNGCCAGTTCGTAGGCCGTGACGTTGAGGTGCAAATCCAANGATTCACCNTTGCTNAGCGCGATCGGCATCTGCACCGGCACACCCGTGTCGTTCACGACAACNCCNNTCCATCCAGACTCCGAGAAAATCGGGTTCAGGCGGTAATTGGCNTCNCGGTTGCCCGTGTTTTGCAGNCGGAAGGGGACCAAGCCAGATTCAGCNGGGTAGAGGTTGTCCGCAAGCAGGGCGGTGTTGCTGCTCAATTGGACGCTGTGTTGTTCTGTGACCCCCACAGGGATGCTCAACATTCCCTTCATGTCGCCGTTCCCGTGNTCGTAGAAGGTGACGTTCCAGTCCTGCGTCTGCACGTCGGAGCCGGGCGGGATGGAGAGGTTGAGCCACACGGTGGTGGTCATGCCAGCATCGAAGTTCTGGAGGATGACGTTGTTGTCGTGGTCGTTGGGGTTGAGGTCTGCATCGATGCGAATTTGGAGGTAAGGGCTCATCCACGCCGGGTTGCTGACGTCCGTGAACACGCGAACGGGAGCGGGCTTGTACCCGTTGTTCGTGACGTCACACTTGAGCACCAGCATGCCATTTGGCGGTGATGAGAATCCGTTTTCCGGGTTGTTGCAGTTGACGTCGAGGGTGAATTCGTCCACCTTGCTGATGCCAAACTGAATGAAGTCGTCGACGTGCATGCCTTCTCCGGCGCCGCTGCTGTCGGAGTGGAACAAGAGGCCGTAGTACCACGTGTTTCCGCCGAGGAAGATGTCGGGGTTGCTCAGCGTAGGNATNTGTGCCCAGTCAACCTGCGGGTCCCACGACAAGTTGGTCCATTCCCCGTTGCCAATGGCGGGGGCGCCCTTGGTCAAGTTCCAATGCAGCGACTGCATGGGGTCGTCGTACTGGCCGGGCGGGCGCCACATCTCGATGGACACCGCGTCACCGTTGTTGGTCGCGCCCCAGGCGCGGAGGTGGAATTGCGTGGAAACGAAGCTGTTCGCATAGAACGCGTCACGGCATGCGTAAATCTGGTAGACGAAGGACAATTCGCCGTCCAAGGCCGCACCGGGACCGCAATCCTGAGTGGTGGTGAAGAATCCGCGGACGAGTCGGTCGTGCGCGTTGGAGGGATAGTTCGAACCCGGCTGCGAGTGCCGCCAGTGCTTGGATCCCACGTCGCTGTTGTTCACGTCAGTGCCGGCCGTCGTCCAACTACCCGCGCCGCTTGCTCCGCCGCCGTCAGCCGAATAACGTCCGGGGATGAAGCCCATNCTGGTGCCCGCAATGCCATCCATGGCATCGGATTGAATGGCGACGGGAACGGCTTGTTCCTTCACGTCGTTTTCGTTGCGGTCGTCTTGTGGGTAATCCACCGAGGCCCGCAAAATCAAGCCACCATGAAGTTCGTTGGTGGACGTGTTCAGAATGGAGTGAGCCACGTCAGGCGTCCAAACAACGGAGGCGGAATCAGAACCGATAGAACCCAGCAGTTCACTGGTGTTCCATGACCACGTTTGCATCACATAGCCGATGGGGTGCAAAACCTCGAGGGTTACGGGCGCGGATTTGCCCAACTGGGCGTTGCCGAGCCGGCGAACTTCGACGGTGATCTCCGCGGATTCATCCATGAACAGGTAGGGCATAGAAGCCCCATCCGGTTGAATCCAGCTCGCAGCAGGGCTCGAAGCGTTGCCGACCGTGATGGTGTTGACCAAGAAATCGTCCTTGCTTCCNCCGCGCCCGTTGGCGCCTTGTGCCGTCACCACAAGGGCGAGGCTGTTCAGCAGAAGCAGGCCAACAAGAAGGAACGCTCGTCGGTGGGACATGGAAGTCACGGTTGAGCGACACAGGAGGGGCATATGAAGGTCGCCGTGGCCTGTACACGCCTNAACCGAGGCCTCGCACAGAGAAGCCGTCCGATGCATCCTCGCCGCCCGCTTCATTTTCTTCCTCGAGCAGGTCCCGTGAGACCTCACCAGCAAGNGCGAGATTCAGGGGCAACGGCACCCGCGGCTGGACGGCTTCTACGATGGCTTGGAAACGGTCGTTGCGGCGCTGCGCTGCTTGCTCTTGCGCTTGGCCCTCGCGCTCGGGCGAAGGCCTCAACCAGCGGGGCACATTCAGGCCCCCGCCTTCCAAACAAGCCAAGGTCGCGTGGACGGAAAGCGGAATCACTGCAAGCGCGGTCATCAGGTCCAGAAAGGAACTGTCCGGCACCACGGCATCCCCAAGGAGCGTCCCAAAGACAGCTTCCTCGAGGTTCATCGTCAAATCCACATCGCTCCCAAACCATGCCATAACAATCGTGCTGGCCAAACGTCCGAGCAACCAGAGCACGAAGATGGGCGCCAAGTTCGACAAACGCGTGACGGTGATCAAAAAGCGACGCATGGTCGCTGCGGCGCCAACCAAACGTGCAGCGAANAGGTGGTAAATTCGGAACGTAAAGAGCAGCGCCAAGACGTACAACAAGAAGGCCATGATCAAGCGTCTGTCTTCGTGAACAAGCCCTTCTGGCATCGCCACAATGAGGGCGATGGGAAGCACCACCAACACCGTCTGAAACGGAACGGCAAGCAGGATNAGTCCCCCGTGCGTCACGGTGATCGGATGACCTTGTTGCACGCGGTCGTGGGTGAGCAGTGCCAAACGGCCGTGGCTGGATTGAGCGTAATCGTGGCGTGCATTGCGGATGAGGTCGGCTTGGCGCGGTGCGCGGGAAAAGCCGAGAGTGGCAGCCCACCCACCTCGTTCCACGACGGGCAGAGGGCGCCATCCACCGAACACGGCCGCCAGCAANAACGCCAACANACCGTAGCTGATCGAAGCCGCCGTAATCCACGGCATCATGTCAAAGCGGAACTGCAGGGANGCCTGGGCGTCGTTCCATTCGAATTGCAAAAGATAGGTCAGGCTGAACGCCACAAAAGGCGTCGCGAAGACCTGCAGCAGGAGGATGAAACTCAGCCACAAGCGTGGCAGGAGAGGAGCCCGCCGTGGCTGCATCGCTTCGTCTCGTCTTGGACAGGCTATGAGGTTGGTCCGTTTGGACGCGCCCTTGGGGCCGACCTTGGACCTAGGACTGAGGCTCCGAAGGGCCAAGGGCGTGCCCGTCGGCCAACCAAAGCCGAACCAACGCCGCGGGCCATCGTTCGCTGCGTGGACGTCCCATATCGGGGCGGGGCATGGGATCGAGTTCAGTCTGGCACGCGGCACATCGCACGGAGAGGACTTCCCACACGGGCTCAGGGTGAGCACAGCATGCGGCTTCGTCCTCGCATGCGTTCATGACGGCCTGAAGGCGAAGGGCGGTGGTCATGCTGACGGGGACGCTTTCTGCATCCGTCAAGGCCACCAGTCGTTGAATGGCGGTCCAACCTGCCCCGGCCCAGAGCCCGAAACCGAACGCAGCATCNCCGCTGCGCAGGCTCGCGGCTCCAAACAGCAGGGGAATAATCGTCAGCGGCGCCGCCCCCCACCACAACCGACGCATCAACAGCACACGGGCGGTCAGGTGAGGCTCAAGCCTCATTGGAGCAGGATGAGGTGCAAAGCGAAGGTTGAATCCCTTGGTTCGGCACAGAATTAGCATTGGCAAACGAGGAAGGAAGTGGCCCAGCAAGGCGCCAATGGTCATCCGAACAACGACGCCCACCAGCGACACGTCACATCAACCCCGAAGCCTGCGAAGGGTGCCTTCGAAGAGGTCCATCCCGCGTCCGATGTCCTCGCGGCCAATGGTGTAAGCAAAGCGCAAGTGACCTTCACCGCTCGGCCCAAAGGCCGTACCGGGTGAGCANAGCACGCCGTCCCTGAGGACCTCCATCGCCAACTCTTCGCTGGTCAATCCTGGCACCTCCACCTTGGGGAAGACGTAGATGGAACCCTTCGGGCGGTGGCATTGAACGCCGGGCATGGCGTTCAAACGGTCGGTGATCAAATCACATCGCGCCTGGAATTCTTTGGCCAGCACGTCAGGGTAATCAGAGGCCTGCTCAATCGCTGCAAGCACCGCGTACTGCATTGCGTCGTTCGGGCACGCGGTAAGGTAGTACTGAATCTTGATGACTTGACGCATGTGTTCNACGTTTTCGGCAATGACGTAGCCGATGCGCCAGCCAGTCATNGCAAAGGTCTTCGAAAAGGAATTCACAACAAAAACACGGTCGTATCCTGCGCCGAGGAAGGAGACGTGTTCGCCTTCGAAAATGATTCTGTCATACACCTCATCGCTGATGATCCACAGGTCGTGTTTCCGAGCGAATTCCAAGAGGGCATCCCGCTGTTCGGCGTTGATGGTTCCGCCCGTGGGGTTGGAGGGGAAGTTGTAGAGGATGGCCACCGTGTCCTCGTCCATGAGGGCTTCAAGGTCCTCCACCTGCGGCACAAATTCATGCTCAAACCGGCAAGGGTAGTAGGTCGGGCTGCCGCCGACTAAGGTGGCATCTGGACCGTACAGCGGGAAGTAAGGCTCTGGGAGAAGGACCTTCTTTCCGGGATCGATCAGGGTCAGAAAGAGGTTCATCAGCGCGTTGGTTCCAGACATCGTGATGCACACGTTGTCGGCGTTCATTCCCGGAGCATAGGCGTCCCAACTCTTGGCGATGGCGTCGCGCAAGGCCGGCAGACCTGCGGTCGTAGTGTACTTGTTCCGACCTTCAAGCATGGCTTGATGGAAGGCTTCGATGGCCACGGGAGGTGGCTGAAAATCAGGCTCTCCCAGCCCGAAAGAGATGGTATCCTCCCCGGCCAAATCGAACATCTTGCGCACGCCTGTGGGCTGGATGGCCCGGGCACGTGCGGCATAGGTGCGCATGCTTCATCCACTCCGTTACCGCTTTTCAACACGTGGGGGCTTGGCGCTCAGGCCGAACCGTTGCCTTCGAGCGAAGGAGGGGGCGTGCTGGATTTCGGGTCATCCCCTTCGGTCAGGCGGACGGGAGCCTCTGTCCTGCTTTGCACGAGCACGGCCACGGTCAACGCCAAGGCAACAAAGACCACCACGATGGCCGTGATTGAAGCGCTTCCGCCCGTGCTTTCGCTGGCTTCCGAGCCCGTGAAGGTTGCAAAGCTGCTGAGAGACACGCCATCGCCGGTAATGGCCCGGATTTCGAGGTTGTGCAGACCCTCGCCAAAGGCTTCAGGATCCAAGGCCACAGTCCANGTCATNCGNTCCAAAGAAGCNAGNACGGCCAGTTCNATGTCGAAGGTGACCGAGCGCCATTCGCCGNCGTCAACACGGTATTCNACGGCNAGCAAGGGCGCACCTTGNGCCCAAGCCTGTCCNGTGAGCGTGATCATNTCGGAGGACTNGGTGAGGTTGTCCACGTGGACTTGAGCGCTNACGTCAATGCCNCCCGTCGTGCCTTGTTCNGCCAANAGCAGGGACATCTCCACGGCCGCACGTGCGTCGACCATGCCCCANCCAAAGTCACGGTTCCAGTACGGGTCAACGTCCGGGGCGGACGGTTCCCCGCGACGTTCAGCGGTGAACTTCAGGATCTCCTTGATTTCCATTGGTGAAAGGTCTGGATTCGCTTCCATCATTAGCGCGATGATGCCCGAAACGGACGGGGTCGCGTATGAGGTCCCTGAGCCACGGTTGGTGTAGCCGTTGTCCGCTGCATCCTGACCTGGGACGTCATTGTGGCAGCCTGCGCTCGTCACGCATCCTTCGGCTTGCACGATGTTGGTGCCNGGGGCCGTGACCTCCGGTTTGAGTTCGTTCANCGGGTTGNNGTCNCCGTTGTCACGCCGNGGACCACGCGACGAGTAACCCGCGATGGTNTCGTCCTCTCGGTCGATGGTGTCCTTGTCGTCGGTNGCTCCAACCGTGATNGACAACGACGAGGAACCCATGCCNGACAGCCCNTCGTTNTCGGGTCCGTCGTTTCCAGCGGCNACGCTNACGACGATGCCCGCNTCCATGGCTTCGTTGAGAATNCGGCTGTGCATGTCNTCACCGTCNGANCCACCNCCNTCGTGGNNNGTNATGCCCCANGANAGTGANATGATGTCGATGCCGTANTTCTGNCTCGTCAGCNCCTGCCCACGCATCGTCCTTGTGATCAATGATCCATTGCAAACCATTCATGGCGGACTCGTAGAACTCTTGGGAAATCAAGTAATTCTCGAAAGGTCCAGCGCCGACGTCGGTTCCGATGCGCACGTCCACAAGGGCTGCGTCCGGAGCGGACCCGGTGAAGTTCGAATCAGAACCGTCGGCCATCTTGCCGGTAGCAGCGGCCATGCCCATGCACGCCGTACCATGCTGGTGCCCATCGTCGGGGTCAAACGAACCGTCTTCTGCCCTGCCCCCGGCCGCCACGCACTGGTGAACCATGCTGTGCAGGAAGCATACGGCATCGTAGCCAGCCACGAACTTCTCGTTCAATCCCGGGTGTTCGTTGTCGACGCCAGTATCAACCATTGCGATGACAACGCCTTCGCCGCTGACGCCAAGGTCCCAAGCACCATCAGGGTACACCGAGGACGAACTGGCTTTGACAGCAGGAGTTTGAACATCGCCCCAAAACACCAATTCTCCGTACGATTCAACCATCACGACATCGTCGAGGGAACGGAGTGCCGGGAGAACTGAGGCGTCGACCTCGCCCAAAAGGAGGGCATCCACGGCCGGCACGCGAAGGCTAACATGAAGCCCGAGCGATTCGACCGCCGCCACGTGCCCATCGTTCAACGGCACGCCGTAGGAGAGACCAACCCAAACCGGTCCAAGCACCCCGTCAAGGGCATCATGGATTCCGTTTTGGTCAAGATCGAGCGTGGTTCGCTCCCACCAGGGACTTGCCTCGTCCATCAGCGGTCCGGGCGTCATCGATGGGATGATGTGCGTCTGGCCCTCCAAAAGGAATTGACCTGAACTGCCCTCCAGTCGCACGCCTTCCACGGGGGCAAAGCATCCCGCCAACGGCACCAAAAGCAGCGCGACGAGGGCCACGGCCAAGAGGCGGGGAGCAGCCATGCCCCCAAGACATGGGCGACCTGCATGAAGATGACGTATGCACCCAAGGTTGTCAAGGGGCACCTTGATGAGACGGAATGAACACGACCCATCATGCAACCCAACGGAGCCGCCCCCTGGGACCCCGCTCAACAAGCCGCTGCACAACAGCACGCCCAAGCCGTTCAACCTGGACAACCAGTCATGGTCACCGGCCAGCCCGTCGCCATCCCAGTGTCGCAGACCGCAGGCATGGCCCACGGCCAACCCATGATGATGGGCCAAGGTCAGATGATGATGGCACAAAACCCACCAAAGCAGTTGCTGATCGGCGTGCTGCTGGCCCTCTTCCTCGGCGCCTTCGGCGCTCACAATTTCTACCTCGGGTACACCGGCCGCGCCGTGGCGCAGCTCCTCATCACGGTCTTGACCTTCGGCCTTGGCGGCATCATCAGTGGCATTTGGGCCCTTATCGAACTCATCATGATGGCGACCGGTAGCCTACCAGATGCCGAAGGTCGACCATTGGTCTGATTTGGTCTGCAGTAGCCTCCGTTCTGGAGGAAGGGATATAATCTGAGGAGTGGAAGCAAACGCATGGAAGCAGCTCCTACCCAAGCCTCGATGCCCGCCGCCGCCCCCAAGCAAAAGATGATCGCCTTCTTGCTGGCCTTTTTCCTTGGCCCGCTTGGTGTGCACAACTTCTACCTCGGCAAGACCGGGATGGGCGTTGCACAACTCATCCTCACCATCACCGTCATTGGTGGCCTCGTGAGCGCTCCATGGGCCCTCGTGCAAGCTATCTTGATCATCATGGGCAAGATCGACGACGCTGACGGCAACCCCCTCGCTTGAGGCTGCCAAACAGCAGAGTATACGGTTGACCTGAGCGTAAGCAAGGTTGACTCAACGGCAAGACGCACCCCGTCTCCGGCACGTCGTCCGACGCAACAGCGGGTGTCAGGCACAGCGGGATCGCCCAACAGATGAAACGCTCATGCTGAGCGTCAATCAACGTCCATCGAAGATGCTCGTTCAAATTGGGAAAGGTGGGGGCAGAGGGATTTGAACCCCCCTCCACCGGTCTGGAGCCGGTAATAATACCGAGCTATACTATACCCCCGGGTGTAGGCGAAAAATCAGTTCTTGGCCTGTCGGCGCGCACGCTTTCGGCGTCGCAACTTCTTCTTGCGCCACTTCCACCGCTGGTTACCGGTCTTTTTCCACGCACGGGAACCTCGCTTCATGGTGAACGTCTCGGCGACCTGCCGTCAGTATATGAGCGCATCGGACCACGTCGCCATGCTCCAGAACCACGGCGGATGCCTCAAGACCTGCCTCAACAAGCCTCCCTTGTGAGCGAGACGGAACATGAGGAAGCCGTCCTCAAGGCATGGTACGCCCAACCGGACGTGTTGGACCTCACCTGGTTGGCGCATCCGTCCCGCCACCACGTGCGTTGGCGACAGACTGGAGGGCGTTGGGTCATGGCCACGCGACGGTTCTCGGGAGGCCCCTCACTTCAACGCCATCTGATGGAGCGCCCGCCTGCAGACCTCTACGTGTCCACCTCGGCTTGGTTGGACCCGGTCAACCTCCCCGGGCTTCGAGACGAAACAAAGCCAGCCCCCGTTCTGCTGGATCACCTTGTGGTCTTCGACCTTGACCTAGGGCCCTTTTCGAGGAAGCGTCTGGAAGAAGTCCGACAAAGGACGTCAAAACTCATCCATTGGTTGGAGGCACACACCGACCTTGCGCTGATGCACGTCTCGTTTTCTGGAGCAAAGGGCTTCCACGTGGTGTTAAGCGACCCAGACCGAACCCCGTTCGCTGAACCCGACCCCCGCACGCGTGAACAAGCCGTGCGAGCGCACCGCCAAACTTTGCTCCAGCGGGTGGTGGCGGCTGGACATGCGGTCGACACCACCGTCACGGCCGACACGCGCCGCATCATTCGCGTGCCGGGAAGCCTTCACGGCCGGACCAAGTGGGCCTGCGCCGTCTTGCCCGAGGGGCAGATCCACCGCCCGCTCCGGACATGGGTCATGGGCCTGCCCAAAGCAGACACCGCCCTTCCTCTGCCGAAGCGACCGCCACGCGAACCAAAGCAGANGNCAACGCCGAAGGCGAGCAAAAAGANGCGCGNANTGACNCTNGGTTTGGAAGTCAGCACNCACGTCGTNGGCACCAAGGACCGGACCGCCGTGGTGGCTTTGTTGCCCTCCAAGGTCAACGAGCAGAACGAGCTTGAACGCACACTCGCTGCCCTTCCGGACGACGCTGCACCGTTGGCCACCTTCGAGGTGGATGGACGCTATCTGCTCGTAGTCCCACGCGCCTTCCCTCGCTCACGCGCTATTGCCGTGTTGGAAGGGATGGGGCTGAAGGCCATCGCAGCACGGCATCGTGCGGATGAGCATGCATGGATTTCCTTGCTCAAGTCCGAGGATGCTTCGCCCGAGAACATCACGCCACTTGGTTGGTCAAGGCTCGAAAACGACGTCGGCCACCCGTGGTCTCGCCCACACTTGGAACTCTGCCACCGATTGGGGCTTGACGCACCCCCCTCCTCTGGGGATATCTCCGGATCNGCAGAACCTGCGTTGCGGTTTGCGAAGCGGCGTTGAGTCTATAGGCTGACGTACATAACTTGCATCCGTCCCAAACGGAGCCTCCGGGCGATGACGGCACCGACATATGTCGGGGGTCCAGACCCCACCGGCCACGGCGCGCGGGACAGCGCCGTGGCCACCNGATAGGAGNCGGATGCGATGAAATTCACGCCCGGCCTCATCGTGATGTTGGTGTTTGGCNTTGTCCTCACGGTNTTCAACGGTGAAGCAGGTCCATTCTTCGGTTTGGCCTTGATNGGCTATTCCATTTACGCGGCAAAAAAGGAAGGCGAAGCGCAGCATGAAGCGCCGTCGTTTGGCCAGCAATCCTTTGCTGCAAGCGGAGGAGGAAACCAAATTCCGCACCAAGCCAANGTTTCCGGTCAGGTCAGCCCCAGCAGACANCGGGGTTACAACCGTCTAGTATCCATCTTCAATGCCCATCAAGTGGTCGGGCTGCCNACGGATCAAGCCGTGAGAAAACTTGTCCCGTTCTTTGGCGATGCNGGTTTCACGCGCCATCTCCTGAACCATCCCAACGTGGCTCCTTTGCTNCGGTTNAGCGCTCCCGCNGCCGTAGGCGCGGCGGCGATGGGCATGGCNGCAGCNGCACCTCAACGCGACGATTCGTGGTGGCAAGACGGCCAAGCACCCNCTGNTCCGAAACCCGCGGAACCCGCNCCGGGCAGCGTGGAAGCGTCNTCTGGGGCCTTTTGGTCCTCTGAAGCAACCGTACCGACCCAGGCTGCTTCCCCTTCGGAATTCATGATGGGAGCNTCGGACGACAACGTCTGCGGCGCCGTTGGTTGCAANCGGGCCGTGACCGATTTCGATTACCGCTGTTTCACCTGCAGGAAACGCTTCTGCATGACCCACAGGGGAACCGGTGTCGATTGTCCGGCCTGCGCGTCTACGTGAAGACCCGCTTGTCGTGGAACTCAGCCGTTGGGCCGAGGTTGGCGTCCAGCACCTGCTGCACCGTCGCGCGCCCACCCTCACTGTGACCGTACACCAGACGGGTNGGACCAATGTGGATGGACCACATGTACACGAAAATGTCCGCCAANTCCCGCTTCTTTGCGAGNGCCTTTGGCACCGCNTGCCACATGGCGGTNTGATCNCGGTGGAGCACGACCTCNTTGGGATCGAANAACATCGGNAGAAGGCGAGANAGCAAGGTTGGCTCAAGGCTGGTCTGGAAGTACCTGGCCACGCGCATCACCATGTAGCGCGGGTTATCCAACGGCCCGAGCACCTCGCGCATGGAATCCACAAACAAGGCCTCCTCTTCGACGGTGGCTCCCTCGAGGAAAAGACGTGACCAGGCGCCTCCACGGTCACCGCCGCCAACCGTTACGTTGTGGCCGAGAAGGTTCGCTGTTTGGAGCGATTTGACCACGACCTTCCCGATGAGCATCACCAAGGAAGCCTCGTTCCACGCAGNATCTGGCTCTTTCACGGTCGTTGGGAATCCNCCTCCGCCCAGTTTGGCCACTTCGATGGCCTGCTTGGCTTCACCCGTCCACGGCTCGCCAATGCCCCAAAGCCCACGGGTCCGTTCGCGGTTGCGGGACCGGACGAGCATCTCTTCGTTGACGGCCCCCATCGATTCAGCAACGACCTCATCGGCTTCTCGCTCGGTCAGGCCTGGGTGGACGTGGCCCACGCCCATCTCGATGGCGCCGTCGTCACAAACGCCGTAGAGATTCTTGTGNTTGCGTTTGAAGCGCTTGAAATCGGAATTCCCGAGGTTGGATTCGGGCAAGACGCACACCACGTCCCAGTTGTTGGCGACCTTTTCCGGCCAGTGTTTGTCCAAACGGAAGGAGCGACCGCGAAGCTGGTTGATGCTCATGTGCGTGGTGACGGTGGTCAAGTCCACGAGGACGTTGATAC
The DNA here is from genome assembly GCA_002723635.1 of Methanobacteriota archaeon. Classification (GTDB taxonomy): domain Archaea; phylum Thermoplasmatota; class Poseidoniia; order Poseidoniales; family Poseidoniaceae; genus MGIIa-L3. The sequence continues at coordinate 13,166 of PBMM01000034.1, forward strand.
GGCTTGCGTCCCAACCCTCACCAAGGAGGCCTCGCGTGCCCACGATGCATTTTGTGACGCCCTCTTGGAAGAGTTCGGTCAGCATCCGGGTGTAGTTGCGCGGGACCCAATCCTTGCCGATGCCTCGGATGCGATGGTAGCCGTTCAGAACCTGATCCTCAAACCGCACGACAAGCCGTTCTTGGTCCACCCAAGCCTTCATCCTCGGCAGAAGGCGAGGCACAAGATCGTCGTCGACGAGCACCGTCGAACCGGTCATCAAGATCGGGTCGAGTCTGTCGACCGCTTCGGAGGTGAGCAACTCGCGGAAGACTGCGATGGCGCCTCCGGCCTCGTCGTCGAGCACGTTCTCGACCAGCGCCGTCGAAGACGTGCGCTCAAAATCCGTGACGATGACCGCGCGTATGCCGTCCCCAAGGGTCTGCATTTCCGTTTCGAGGATGTGCTTGAGTGCAATCCGCTTGCCTTCGCTGTACGCAAGCACCCGTGTGACGGGTGCAGCACACGGGCGTGTGCCCGTTTGCGTGACCTGAATCCCGTAGAGCATGAGTTGCTTCTTGGCCTTCTCAGCCAAGGCGTGGTCGGCCTTACTCTCAGAGCGCATCAGCCCGTGACGGATGTAGCGGTCNATCAGCGGCACCATCAGCATCTCCTCCGACACCGGGTTGACCAACAAGGCCGGACCAGGTTCGGGGACCTCTGGAGGCATGCTGCGCCCTTGCCGGAGGAGGTAGAGCCGAGCGTGGTCGGCCAAGGCGCCATCGCGTCGCTCAAACGCGTCCCATGACGAGGCCACGCCCGTCGGCAAGCGTCTGGAGCCGAGCACGTCGAACAGCCAATCGTCGAGACCGGGCAAGCGGTTCTTCTCAGCATCGGGACCGGGGCCTTTGGCGAGGTCCCCNAACAACTCCGAGAACCCGTCCGCGACGCCGGCGATGTACTCGATTTCTGGCTCTGAGGGGCGGACAAAGTAGGCGAGGTCTTGGTATGGCGCAAGGTTGGCGTCACGGACCAAAGCGGGGACCGGCACCTCGTAATCCACCTCGCCAAAGAAGTCCGTGTAGCGGGCGTAATCCTCCTCGTCCACGTCGGTGGGGTCGGGCGGCGTCGCGGTCAGACCGAGCACAATCGGGTCGCCGAGGAAGGTGCGCACCTCATCGAGGACCTTGCCCCAGTGGTGCAACAGGTGGTGGCACTCATCGAGAATGATCAGCCCCACCCCGGCGTCTTTGAGCGCGGCAAGGGTCGCCTTCGCGGAGGAGTGCAGCACGAACAAAGCGTTCCCGTGGGCAACCAAATCATCGCGGACCTTCTTTCGGTAGAACGAGCGACGCTCGTTGAACACGTCCTCGTTGCTGTCGCGAAGGTCGAGGATCCACGCTCTAGCCTGTTCCTCGTCCTCGGCCTCAGACTTGTCGATGAGGTCGTTCACCCAGAGTTCCATGGCTTCAGGATCGAGTCCCTCGTCGCGGGGCTGTGGCATCGTAACCGACTGGTAGGTCAACGAAGTCAGAATGCCCGGTTCTTTCCCGACGGTGCTGAGCTCAGACTCCCTGCCGTCGAGTTCGAACAATTCCTCGGCTCGTGCGACCCATTGGGCCTGAATGGCCGAGTTTGGGCTAAGGACCAGCGCGGGCTTGCGCACCAAGTCGGTCCACACGTAGAGGCCAAGCACGGTCTTTCCAGAACCAGGCGGTGCGACCACGAGCAAGCGACGCTCGCCCTCGTCCAACTTCCGCTTGATGATGGTCGACGAAGCAACCTGCGAAGGACGCAGCGTTCCGCCAAAGCGGATGGCGCCGAAGTCGTCCGCTTGGCCGCTCACGGGTTGGGGGCAGAGTTACGGGGCTTCACCCTTCCTCCAACCTCCAAGAATAGCGGCAGTGAAACACGTCATAGGATGGGCATCGCATGCCTCGCTCAAAGCCCGCTGATGTCAAGGATGGACACGAGAATCCCCAAAAGAGCGACGAAGGTCAACATCACCTCAAAAGCGATGTAAAGCTGTTTTCCGAAACTCAATTCTGACCACAGCGGGGGTTCTTCCGTGGACCGAGGATGGGCCCAGCGAGAGAACGTGTCGAGCAGGCCCATGCAGAGGGACCAGAGGTGCAGGGAATAAGCCGTTCTGCGGATGGCCTCGTTTCAGCGTGGAAACCGTTGCAGGTTGTACCGCTGGACCATGTATGGCATCCGGATCATGTCCGCAATGACACCCAAACCAAAGATGCCGAAGGTCAGGAAATAGAGCACGCCGAGTCCTGGCTGACGGAAGTAAAAGCGGTGCCCTCCGAACCAACCGAGAAAGAGGCACAGGATGTACGCCTCGATGAGGTCACGTTCGCCGGGATGTCGCACGGGCTGAACAGGAGCGTGTTGGGCATAGGCCGGTGTACCTACAGAGGCCGCAGGTGCTACGGCGGGCGCCACCGGGGCAGCCACGTGGTATTGGTGGACGACGTCGCCGACGTGAACGTTACCGGCCACGGCGCTGTCTTGCAGCAAGGGCTGTTCATTGGAAGCGGTCCCTTGGACCGCAGAAGGCGAGGCCTGCACGCCACCTCCTTCCGTCATGAAGCGACATCGTGTGCCCACAATGTAACGGTATGGTTGCCGGGCATACCACCCGACCTCCGTTGAGTTTGGAAACGGACGCACCAGGATTCGAACCCGGGTTTCCGGCTTAGAAGGCCGGAGTGATATCCAGACTACACTATGCGTCCAAC
>PBMM01000035.1 GCA_002723635.1 Methanobacteriota archaeon
GCCAGCCACCTTTGTGCTCAGTGGGCACAGCAACGATGGCGGATCCGCGCTTCTCGTGAACTTCGATCAGGACGTCGTCACCCTTGCAGCAGGGGCTAGCACCGTGGTGCCGGTTGAATTCACGTTTGACGGGACGGGCACGGACGGGCAAGTGTACCAAGTCATCCTGACCGCCACATCGTCACTCGATGCAGCGGTGTTCGATGCCGTGGTGCAGTCCATCGTCTACCGTGCGCAGCAAGTGACCCTCGCGTTGGATGCGGATGTTGTTGAGGTCGAGGCGGGTGGCACGATCACCGGGACCCTCCGGCTTTCGAGCCGTGTCGATGACCGTCTGACGCTCACGGCCACGGGCGCCACCTGCACGTTGCCTGGCCCGGTTGACCTGAGCGGCACCAGCGAATCGCTTCCCTGGTCGTGCACCATGTCAGAAAGTGCATCTGCTGGACTAGTAGCGCTCAACGTGAGCGTCCGAAGTGCGCTATCTGGTGTGCAATCTGCCGTCGTCGCAAGCGATGCGGTCGTTGTGACGGTGCTCGCGTCGTGGGGTGATTCTGCTCCGATCGAGGTGGTCGTCGAGGATGCATCGCTCTCGATTGAAACCAGCGGCTCGGCCACTACGGTGGTTCGGCTGACCAACACGGCCAACACCCGTGCTGTAGGTGAATTGGACCTCGCCGGTTCGAACCTTGCGTACTTGCAAGCCACATGGGTCCACCTTGGTGACGGTACTCGTACCAGCAGTTTCTCGCTCGAACCTGGCGCCTCTGCACGTTACACCCTTGAATTGGTTCGACTGACGACCGGAGCCTCATCCGCTGAACCGGAGGTGTTGGCCACCTACACCATGGCCGACACGGAACGGACCGAAAGCGGCGGCACCATCGAGGTTGATTTGCCTGGCCCTGCCATGCCTCCTACTGGCATGGACCTTGGTCTGGTCCAACTCAGCAACCAAGACTCCCTCCTCGCTCTTGCTTCGGGTTGGGTGATGAGCATGCTCCTCTTCGCCTTGCTTCGCATCCGCCGCTCTCCCGTCGATGATGAGGACGAAGAAGACGACGAAAGCACGGAAAAAGAGGTGGTGGAACTCGGCCACAACGAAGCTCGTGTCGAGGACGGTAACAAGGTCACCTGCCCAAGTTGTGACGCGGTGTTGGGCGTTCCCTCAGGAAGCGATCCTCCATTCCGGTTCACCTGCCCGACGTGCAGTTCCAGCATCCGTGTGCTGCCCTAGGCCGCTCTAGATTGAGCAATCAGCAAGAAGGCCGTATGGCCGAAGGGGCCGTTTGCCGGTCGAACACCTCCTCGCGATGCACGGCTCCACGGTCGCTCCATGATTTCCCCTGCCCAGTCGACGCTCAGCCCTGCTTCTTCGCAGGCTTCCCATGCTCGTTCAAGTTGGCTGGTGACGGGGCAGTAGCAGGCCATGCGACCACCGGGCCGAAGCAAGGGAGCCAATGCGGCGATGGCCGGCGAGTGATCGGCCATGTCCAACACGACTGCGTCCAAACCGTCTGGTGCAAGGGCTTGCGTTTCTTCGACGGCATCTTCTGCTCGGGCATCGAGGTGCGAATGCCGGGGCCCGTCCGGCCATGCGCGGGCGGCCTTTGCCAGATTTTCCAGACCGACGCTGGCGTGTTCCTCCCTCGGTTCGACGGTGATGTGGTGGCCTGATGGCCCAAGCGTTCTTGTGATGTGAAGACCAAGTCCGGCGCTGCCCAGTCCGGCTTCCAGTACGGTGTCGTTTCGACCGATTCCCAACCGTGCCACCAAGATGCCTGCGTCTTTATCGCCGATGGTTTGTGCCCTCCGAAGCATGCCGCGTCGGAGTTCTGTAAGTCCTGCTGGAAGGATTGTTAATTTCTTCCCAGCCAGAATCACGTCAGATCCAAGGGCATGGTCTTTGAGGATCGCAGAAGGATTGAACACGCCCAGTCCCTTGATTTTGACGTTTTCATCCTCGACGTTCACCGTCCATGTGCGTCCATCTTCGGCGACGAGAGCGAACACAGCGGGCATCATGCCGCGCCTTCTGCGCGGTTTGATTTGACCTCTTCGGAACCGCTACATAGAGCGCAATGTTTGATAAGTCTGAAGTGCTTGGATTCAGTTATGAATCATGTGCGAACGCTGGCTTTCCTCCTCGTCGCGGTGATGCTTGGTAGTCTTACAGTGGGTCTTTCAGATTCGCTTGTAGAGGTCCCAGAGGACCTCGAAAATACACCGGTTGTGATGTCGGCCACAAGCCCAGGGCACCCTGTTTTCGCTGAATATGTTGGCGCGTACTGGTGCGGACCTTGTCAGACCTCCTCCAACAGCCTGCATAGCCTCTACGGCACCAACGGCGGCGGTGGCACCCAATCCGAGGATTTCACTTACGTGTCGTTCTGGGAGTCTCCAACCACCGGCTGGCCTTCTGAGACCCCAATTAACCGCAGGGCGCACATCAGCCCCTCTGGTTACCCCACGACCGTCTTCGGTGATGCGGCCTCCGGGCAATACTACACCTCCGGCGGCCAGAGCTACAACAGCTTCTACCAGAGCGGTGGAAACATGCAGAACGCCAACGACTACGCGTTGACGATCATGCAATCTCAAAGCGGCAGCAACATGAACATCGACATCACGGCTTCGTACCTTGGATCGGGCAGCAAGACCGTCTACATCTACGCCGCCGTGACCGAGGAAACCTCTCCTGAAGTCTATTCAAACTCCAACAACCTTCACCCGCACCACGTGTTCCAACAGTGGTTGCTCAACAGCGCCCAAAGCGGATTTGAATCGGTCACTCTGACCAACGGCAACCCCGTGACGAAGTCATGGACGGTTCCAATCAGCGCCGTGAGCGCTGGAGGTGGCAAGAGCGCCGCAGAGAATTTCCTCACTGTGGCCGCTCTAATGAACGGAGACCACACGAACCATCGCAGCGTCGTGAGCGCTGCTGATTCCAACATGGGGCCTAAATTGGACTTGGCCTTGACCGGAATGAAAGTGAGCAACGACGTAGCTCCGGATTCCTACATTCGTGGGGACACCGTTGACCTCGAAGTGACCGTTCGAAACATCGGTGACCTCGACTACACGGACGGCGGCGGCGTGGAATTCTACTACCGCGACGGTGCCAACAAAGTCCCCATCGGAGGCACGCAGTCGCTTCCAGCAACCTTGTTCCAAAGCGGCACCCGCACCTACACCGCGAGCTTCGACACCAGCGCGTTGTCCTCAAACGCTTGGAAGACCACCTTCGGGGCACGACTAACCGGATTGACCGGCGACACTCGTGGAGCCAACAACGACGTCACGTCCGAATTCAACCATGACCGCCCACCTGTGGCTTTGACGCCCCAGGTCAACCCCATTTCGGTTGAGCGTGGCGCTGAGGTGCTGATCACGGTGCGTGCAGACGCAAACGATGAGGTCGATACGACGGCCAGCACCACGTTTGAACTCGAGACCCGGAAGTCCGGGACCTCTGCATGGTCCTCGGATGGCGTGAGCGGAGGCGAAGACGTGGTGTTCGCTGGTTCGCCTTTCGAAGGAAGAGAGTACACCTATGTTACTACCATCGATATGGAAACAGGCACTTACGACCTTCGTGTTCGAGCCATCGATGCGCGAAATCAGGCCTCCGATTGGAAGGTCATGCTCGGAAGCGACGGTCTTACCGTTCGGAATGCTGTGCCGACCATCTGGGCTGAACCAGTCCCATCCGTGATGTGTGACGAGATTACCAAGGTCGACATGTTCGGTCACATCACCGACAGAGAATCCGATCTGTCTGAACTCAGCGTGTCCTCCAATTCGCCTGCGTTCCGAGGATGGGACTCTTCCACTGGTGAAATCGAGGTCCTTTTTGCCTTTGACGAGCTCCGAGGTTGCCCGCTTGGACAGAACGGCATCGAGGTTACCGTGGATGATGGTGAGGACTACACTGGAAGCAACCTTCCATACGGTACACTGCTCTTCAACGTGTTCGAAAACGGTCAGCCACGTTGGGACGGTTTGCCAACTCGCACCGTTGATGAAGGTGGTTCGGGCAGCTTTGCTCTGCTTGACTATGTGTATGACACGGACGAAGATGGCGTTAGCGTTGACTCACAATCGTTGACCTTGTCCATCGTGCGAAATTCAAACCCAGAGGTCTTCAACATCGATCTGCAAGGCGACCTTCTCTCGTACAGCACCGTCGACGACGACGTAAATGGGCAGGCCATCGTGACGCTCAGGGCCAGCGACGGTGTCCAAACCGCTGACCAGACCATCTTGCTCAAAGTCGCGCCAGTGAACGACGCTCCCCGGATGGACCTTGGCGAATTAGCGTCCATTGAAATAAAGCGTGGCAACACGCAATTGTTTGACCTTCAGAGCCTTGCGTATGACATCGATGACACCACAGCACCGTTCATCAGCGTCACTTCCACCGAAACCGGTGCGGCGAATCTCGACTTCCTAACGGGGGTCATGAGTTTGACATTCGAGGAACTCGGTCGGCAAAACGTCATGATCACTGTGCAGGACAGTTACGACAAGAACACCTACACAATGGCGGTCGAGGTGTATGACTCCAAGCCGTTCTATGCGTCCAAGGATGCCGATACAGGGTACATGACCGTCGACATATCCAGTGCCTACATCGGTGAGGAAGCGGTTGCGAACATGTTCTTGACTGACAACGCACCGACCTTTACTTCGATCACCGCCATGTGGCAAGTCTGCGAAAGCGACACCGGCGTGTGCCTCAACCAGGTTACCTATCCCTTGGACATGGCATCCGCGGAGCGTGGTTGGTCGTTTGACCTTGTCTTCGACGATGTTCGGCCTTTCGGTCTTCAGTACAACGATGACGTCAAACTCGGCAACCTGCTAGCGACGGACGACACCGGTGAGGAATACAAACTTCTGAGCCCAATCTACTGGCGGATCATGGATGAAGCGCCGAGCCCCGATGCGATGGACGATGACGAACTAATCACCCATATCGCCGACCTTGAGGCCACCATTGATCAATTGAAGTTGGACATTGCGTCATCCGGAGGCGACACAACCGCGGAAGAAGCGCAACTCGAGACGCTACAAGCCGATTTGGCCGAGGCTTGCGATGACCCTCGTGCGGACTGCACCAGCGACAGCGTGCAAGCGGACGGTTCTGTTGATCCCGCGCTTAGCATCAACACGGACGTCATCATCATCATCCTCGGCGTGCTGATTCTGGCCGCCCTGCTCGGTATTCTTTTCACCCGCCGCGGTGGCCCTGTGGGCCAACAGAAATGGGATTACAACGCGCTTCCTTCAGGAGATGCTGTGGCGAACTCGATGTACGGTGGTGCCCAAGCGATCTTCCAGCAGCCGCTCCAAGCACCTGCTCTGCCTTTGCCTCAGCTCCCCGCTTTGGCTCCGCCCCTCCCCACTCCACAACCGTACGCTGGACCTCCCCTCCCTGCATCGGGTCTTCCACCTGGTTGGACCATGGAGCAATGGGCGTATTACGGTCAGCAATACCTTGACCGTCTGCAGTGATGCATCAAACGCCACGTCTCCACGATGGCGCTGAAAGCCTCAAAGGGGAGGCGAGTACAGGGCTTACCGTGAGCGGAGAGTCTGACATGCCCTCGAGTGAGTCAACGGACGAGGCCGTTGGCTCTGCTGATGCGATGCCCCCCGAGGACGCTGACGTTGAGGTCACTGTTTGGTCCGCGGAATCTGGGGATGCTTCTGACGAGGCCATCCTCGGTCAAGCCGGCGACGACGTGCTCCAAACCACCGTCGAAGCGTGGATTGGCGATCTTGGCATGACTTCCACCAAGGAGGTCCCCGTTCCCGACCGCTTGGTGGACCAGGTTATCGGCCAAGAAGCCGGCTCCGTCATCATCCGTAAGGCGGCAGAACAACGCCGTCACATGCTGATGATCGGCGATCCGGGCACTGGCAAATCCATGCTGGCCCGCTCTATGACAGAACTTCTCCCACGTGACGCCCTTGAGGACGTCTTGGTCTATCCCAACGAAGAGGACGAAAACGAACCACGTGTTCGCTCCGTTCCTGCTGGACGAGGCGACCGCATCGTCAAGGTCCAGAAAGAAGCCATCCGCGTTCAGCGGGAGAAGACCCAACGCATGCTGCTCATCGGCTTCGTGGCAGTGGCCTTCCTTTTGGCCATCGCCACCTTGCAAAGCGGTGACATCGTGACCCTGCTCTTCGGTATGTTCCTGCTCACCTTCGGATACATGTTCCTCCGCTCACGTTTGGGTGCGGCTGACGAAAGCCGCATCCCCAAGGTGCTCGTGAAGCACGACACCAAGGAATTACCACCGTTCGTCGATGCCACAGCAACGCTTTCTGGTGCCCTACTCGGAGACGTCCGCCACGACCCGTTCCAGTCGGGTGGAATGGAAACCCCCGCTCATGAACGCGTCGAACCAGGCGCCATCCACCGCGCCCACAAGGGTGTGCTCTACATCGACGAGATCAACCTGCTTCGCCTCGAAGAACAACAAGCGTTGCTGACCGCTATGCAAGAGCGCGCTTTCCCGGTCTCTGGCCGCTCGGAACGCTCCAGCGGAGCCCTGACCAAGACCGAACCCGTCCCTTGCGACTTCATTCTGATCGCGGCAGGAAACCTCGACGCCATCCAAGGCATGCATCCTGCGCTGCGAAGCCGCATTCGAGGGTACGGATACGAGGTCTACGTCAACTCAGAAATGCCTGACACGGCCCGCAACCGTCGTCGTCTCATTCGCTTCATTGCGCAGGAAGTATACCGCGACCAAGACACCCTTCGTGAGATTCCTCACTTCGATGTCGGCGGTGTTGCGGCGATCCTCAAAGAAGCACAGCGCCGATCGGGCCGACGCGGGAAACTGAGCCTCCGACTCCGTGAGTTGGGTGGACTGGTTCGCATCGCAGGGGACTTGGCCATCGAGGAGGGTGCAGAGCTCACGACGGCAGACCACGTCATTCGCGCACGCTCCATTGCCAAGCCGCTCGAGCAACAGGTCGCTGACCGCATGATTGAGCGCCGACGCGATTACAGTCTCCTCGTCAACTCCGGCGAACGGATTGGACGCGTCAACGGCCTCGCCGTGCTTGGCGCCAACTCCGGCCTTTCGGACTTCAGCGGCATCATGCTCCCCGTGGAGGCTCTCGTCACGCCCTCGCAGGGCGGTGGTGGCAAAATCCACGCTACGGGTGGTCTCTCGGACTTGGCCAAGGAAAGCGTCACCAACGTCAGCGCCGTGGTGAAGAAACTCACCGGCAAGGACGTTTCGGATTATGACATCCACATCCAGTTCGTGGACACCCACGGCGTTGACGGCGATTCGGCGAGCATCACCATCGCCACTGCCATCATCTCTGCCATCGAAAACATCCCCATCCGTCAGGACTTGGCGATGACGGGTTCCCTTTCTGTGCGCGGAGAAGTGCTTCCCATTGGCGGCGTCACTGCCAAGATTGAGGCGGCAGGTCACGCTGGTGTTCGGACGGTCATCATCCCCCGTTCCAACCTTCAGGACGTGGTCTTGGACCACCAATGGGAAGGAAAGGTCGAGATCATCCCCGTCGACACGCTCGACGAAGTCATGGAGCACGCGCTCATCAAGCACGAGCAGAAAGCCAGTCTTGTGGAACGTCTTGGCGGCATCATTGACCGATTGACACCAGAGATTTCTTCGAACGTTCGACCGGTCTAGACAGGGCACGACTTGAAACCGCAAAGCACCCCCGGTGTGTCATGGACGAAGGCAACAAGAAAGCCGTCAGGGGGCAACTCCTGATTCTTTTCTTGGTGACTTTCATCGACATGATTGGATTCGGCATTGTCATTCCCTTTCTCACCTATCTGGTGGATGACCTGGCCACCGAGGGAGGCATCGAAGCTGTTGGCCTCTGGGTGGGCTTGGTGATGACCGCCTACCCGATGGCGCAATTCCTCTCAGCCCCGTTGTGGGGGGGCCTTTCGGACCGCATCGGAAGGCGCCCAATCCTCATGATCGGGCTGGTAGGCAACACGTTCTGTTTCGCCCTATTCGGCTTGGCGCCAACGCTCTTTATCGCCATAGCCGCACGCTTCCTTGCTGGCTTTTTCAACGGCAACATCGCTGTTGCTCGGGCCTACATCGGCGACATCAGTCGGCCTGAACAAATGGCGAGCCGAATGGGCCTGATCGGTGCTTCGTTCGGCCTAGGATTCACCTTTGGACCCTTCATCGGTGGTGAGTTGTCGGCCCCTGCAGAACGATGGGAGATTTTCCAAGGAACGTTGCTTGAGACCTATCCATACCTGCTTCCCTGTCTGGTAGCTAGCGCTCTCTCAATCGTCTCCCTGTTGTTGGCTCGCACCCGCTTGCCAGAATCATTGCCAAGTCAGGAGCGTCAGGGTGCGTCCGGTTTGGATTGGCTAGGCACCATGCGTTCCTCTTTCTCTGGTCTGTTTTCTTCACTGCGCGCCCCAGCCATTGGGCAGCTCCTCTGGGTGACGATGTTCTACAGCTTCGGGTTTACCATCATGCATGCAGTGTTCATTCTCTTCACGGAAATGTCCCCCGCTGATGGGGGACTCGGCTTTACCGAGGCACAGAATGGGCGCATTTTTGCGGTGATTGGTCTAACCGGAATCGTGGTCCAAGGCGGTTTGATCCGCCCCTTATCGAAGCGTTTCTCCTCACGCAGCATGCTTCCAATCGCGGTGGTCATCACTGGTATTGGCCTCGGTGCGATTCCCTATGCCTCAGTGGAATACGCTTGGTTGTGGTTGCTTCCGACGTGCATCGTCATCGCCAGTGGGAGTGGAATCTTCCAACCGACCTCCTCGAGCCTGCTCGCTTCCTACGCGCAACGGAATGGGCGCGAACTCGGCAGCGTGATGGGGGCCATGGAATCGGCTTCAGCATTCGCGCGCATTCTTGGACCCTTCACGGGCGGTTTGGTGTGGACCTTGACCGTGAGCGAAACGGGATGGTTCAGTTACCACACGGTCTTCCAGCTCTGTGCCGTCATCATGCTTGTGACCTTCTTCATGGCCATTCGGCTGCCGTCCGATTCTGAAGCCACCTCCTCGTTTTGAGTCGTGCTCACGTGAGTAGAGGACCTTCATCCGGCCTAGGGATCAGTTGACGTCCAAATCACGGTGTCATGAGGCTTACCGGGCGATGCCGCACCACCGCCGGTGCGGAGGAGAAACCCAACATTGTTCGCTTCGAGATGTTCTGGGATGGCCTCAGCGTCTGTTCGCTCCACGCCGCTTGCATCCAGACCGGTGCTTACCTTGGTGAAGGTCACCTTGGTGAGCGCCCCTTGCTCGGGCCACTTCACTTGGTCGAACACCGCCATTCTCTCGAGGTTCATGCCCTTTGTTCCTAGGCGCCGGTCAAAATCCTCCACGAAGGAGAGGAGACCACTGACCGGCTTTTCTGCCCCAGGTCCTGCATGGAAACGGATGGTTCCGATGTAGGAATGATCGGCCCAGCAATCCACCCGCCACGTGCCAAACGCAGAACGCCCCTCGTCTTCTCGTCGCCAGAATACCTGAAACAGCACGGTCTTGTCCACGCGCCAATCAAAAGCGCCGAGAATTCGACAACCTTCCCCCTCACCCCCGAAGGTCGTGGCTTGGAAACCGTCTCCTGTGGCCACGGCTTTGGCTCCTTGCCCCTCGTTCGGGCCCTTGTCCCAGATGGAAAAGATGGCGACTCTACGCCCGTCGGCAAGTTCCTGAAGTCCACAATAGCCGCTTGGTGGAAATTGTATGGCACAAAAGTAGGTCCCTGGTTGCGTTTTTCGAACGGTCACCCCGACTTGGGCTGATCCGCTTTCTTGTCCGGCATTTGAACCCGAAAATGCATACCTGAGGTGGACCGAAGCGGCGGGTTCCGCTTCCTTTGGTATACTGCTCACCTTCCGTTCATGCAAACAGGTAACCGATGTTGATCAGGAGCATGGCCACCGTGAGGTAGACGCTCGTCTTGTGCAAGAGATTGAATCGCTTGTCGTTTCCTTCGTCTGTGGCTCGATTCGTGGCCGGAATGATTCCATAGCAAAGGGCTGCAAATGCCGTGGTTGCTCCAGCGATTCCGTATCTGACCGTGCTCCCATTTTCACCAAAGAACAGCGTCAACAACGTTGCTGCACCGAGGACCGTGATGAGGACGAAGAATTTCGGCCACAGCGAACGGATGACACGTCCAAAATCCTCAATTTGGAGGCCCTTGAACAGGGTTGGAGCAATGATGCTGGTTTGGAGGATGATGATGCCGACGATCATGCCGGGGAAAAACAGGTCCATGATGTGACCAAACCGACGCGCTGTAAAAGATTAGGGTGGCCTAAATCATCTTGTCCTGATGAATCACGCCATGTTCTGGAAGACAATTCTGGTGCATTTCGCCATGACGCGATGTGTATTGATTCGATGTTCGAATGTCCTCCTCTGACCTTAGGAAGCCGCCTTCCGCAAAGCGATGTTTTGGGCGAACCATTGAAACCGCCATCCCTATGGCCACCCATGAAAGACGGTGCCTTCGAGGAGGGCGAGTTCAATCGCTCATTGTCCACCATCGTCTACGTGTGTGCCATCTTGACCATCGTATCTTTTTGGTTGATTCAACTTGAATCCGTGCTGAAACCATTTTTCATCGCGTTGGCGATCTACTTCGTGCTCAAGCCTGGAGCCGATGCCCTTTCAGCCAACGGTTTTCCATTGGTGTTGTCGTACTTCACCATGCTCATGGCCTTCTTTGCCGTTGTGGGTGCGGCGGGCTTCTTCGCCTACGCTCAGGCAGATGCGCTGATGAGTGACACCGAGACGGTGGAAGGGTACAACGAGAACCTTGAGGAAAAATGGAACTGGCTGCGTGACGACAGCCTTGCAGCAGGTGCTGTACAGAATTGGGCCGGTTCTGAAAACGCGACCCTCGCTGAAGGCTTGAGTCAGGTGGGCCTTGTCGGCTCCGGGGGGCAGATTTCCGACATCGTCGTGAACATGCTCGCTGGCGTTGGAGACATGATTTCTGCCAGTCTCATCATCACCTTCTTCCTGATTTTCATGATCCTTGAGGCGGCCTTGCTTCCTGCTCGGATTGAGCGCGCTTGGCCTAGCGGCGGCAGCGCAAAATTGGCTGAGGTGCGAGAACAAATCGAAAGCAGCGTCAACACCTACGTGGTCGTGAAAACCGGTGTGTCCATTGGAACCGCGGCGGGAGCCTCAGTCTTGATGATCACCTTTGGCATCGATCTGTGGTTCACGTGGGCGTTGCTGACGTTTTTGTTCAATTACGTGCCTTACATTGGGTCGGTCTTTGCCATGATTCCACCGTTGATTCTTGGCGCAGTGATGTTGAATCCTGGAACGTTGCTCGTGTTTGCTTTGCTTTCCATCGTCAACCAACAGGTGTGGGGCAATTACATCGAAAACCGCTGGGCTGGCCGCGCCCTTGGTGTCTCACCGCTTGTGCTGCTTTTGGTGACCTCGTACTCCTTCTGGTTGTGGGGCTTGGTCGGCATGATCCTCGCGGTGCCCTTTGCCGTCTTGGTCAAGATCGTCCTTGAGAACGTCGAAGCCACCAAGCCCGTCGCAATCCTGCTTTCAGAGCGTGCACCTTCGCTGGACGAAGCGTGGGAAGATGCGGTACGGGACGGTATCATCTCTTCTTTTGAGGGGCGCTCCCTGATGGAACTCCAGCACTTGCTGGACTATTCGGATGAACAGGTGGCGATCATCGCGGCCCGCTCCTCTGCCCGTCGGGCTGTGCGCCGTGGTCGCGTCAGCCAAGCACAACTGGACTTCCTCAAGCGCGGATTGCCCTTGATCGACGGCGAGTGGACCGTCGTTGCAGGTTTGACGCCGGGGAAGATTCCCAAGGAGCAGCGCAACATGATGGTGAACTTGCTGCACGCCTTTACGGAAGCAGCCGGTCGACCCGTCGACGTCCATTCTGAAGAAGCCTGACCGGCTCAAAGAAGCTCAGTGAGCAACTTCTCCAATTCGGTGTTGATCATCAGAATCAGCGTTCCAAATTCCGGAGGAATGTTCGGGTCTTCGTAGAGTTCCTCAAGCTTGGCTTGGGTCATGGCAACCCGAACATCGGTTTTCTTGGCGGTGTTGAGGAGCCACTGTTCCGTTACTTCTTTGGCCTGCCTGCGAATGTTGCGAGGGACCTTCGAATCATCGATTTCAGCGATGACTTTGGCCACGTTCTGGAGTCTGGTCTCGATGTCCATGCACGTCACGCCCCTGACATTCTCCAGCGGGCCCGCTATAAGGTGATTGCGTCCTCGCGGTTTGTGGACATCCACGCGCCTCAGGTCATTGGTGTCGCTCGAGCGGGCACCTTGCTGGTTGGCATGGGCTTGGCAGCATGGTTGGACCACCTCGATCGCCGGGTTCCAAACCGGCACTGGTTGGTATGGAGCCAACCCGTGTTTCTGCTGTGGGCGCTGGACCTCATGGTGAGGGGCGCAGACGTGGCCGTATGGTGCACCTTCCTCCTTCCATGGTCCTACGCCAGCGGAGCGATCATCGGTCGCCCCAGCCTTACAGACATCAAGGGAGGATCAAGGCTTGACCTTGCAGCCGTGGCGGTGTACGCTGTGGCGCTGGCAGGTCTTGTGTGGGGTGCACAACGCCACGGCCAGGTGGAACCTCTGGACCTTGTGCTGTGGAACCTTGACGGAGCCCAAGCCCTGTGGTGGGAATTGATCGGCGTCACCCTCGTGCTGGTCGTCATCGACGTCGCATGGCGGCTCCGTCTTTTGCACGGCGGGGCCGATGCTAAGGCGTTGATGTGGGTGGCCATGCTTCTCCCCACATGGGGCGCTCTGACCTGGATTCAACCCGGAGAGGCGGTGGTGTTGGCCCTTCCGCCTGCCCTGTCCATCCTGCTTTGGGGTGGATTGGCGTTCTTGCTCATCCCACCTTGGAACATGGTCCGGAACCTCGTTCGTGGTGATCTCAAGCAAGCGGCCGACTTTCGGCACGCCTTCCATGCCGAGCGGATGCCCTTGGACGAGGTCTCAGATGCCCACGTCTGGATGCTGTCGACCGTCGAAGTCGGCTTGGACGGTTCCGAACGGGTTGTCCACCGTGTGAGAGCGCCCCGAAAAACGCCAACGGATGAGGCCGTTAGGGAAGCCATCGCCGCACTTGCAGCGTTGGACGTTGATCGGGTATGGGTTACGCGCAAGGTGCCCTTGCTTGTCGTGCTGTGGCCAGCGTGCGTACTGGCCTTGTTGCTCGGCGATGTTGCAGGGTTGCTGTTCGCACCCTTGGTGTGAGCAGAGGCAATCAGGGGCCTCGGCGCTCCACGTTCTTCGAACGCAGGCCCTTGTAGCCGCACTTGCGGCACCGGGTGGCACGCACCGCGTTACGGGCGTTGCACTTCATGCAGATCTTCCGATGCAACATGCGTGCTTCGGCCTCAGGGAAGCGAGCCATGGCCCGGCGACCGTCTCCCCCTATTTGAGCGCACCGCAGTCGGCTGCATGCTCCCAAAGCGAGCGTTGAAGCCCCGTCCCTTGATGCCGATGTATGCGGATGACGCGCTTGCCGGGCATTCATCACGATGCGAACTGCGTCGTGGTGCAGGGCGAGGCTTCAGTGCTGCTCATCGATGCAGGGACCTCGTGGTACCAGGCCTTGCAGATCGAGCGCATTCTCGGCCTGCTCTCGGACGACGTGCGCCCGGAACATTTGCTCTTGACCAGCCGCCGTTATCCCTTCTCGGGTGCCGCTGCCCACTTCGTTGAGCAGTGGCCGGACCTTCGGGTGCACGTGGGCGAGGCAGGGGTCTCGGCTCTGGAAACGGGGGATTTCTTTTCCACGTGGGCCAACCGCTACGATTCCGACATGCCGTCCGTCCAGGCCGAACCGATTGCCAACGGTGATCTGATTGCCCTTGGTGACGGTGGAGTGCAAGCGATGGCGCTTCCGGGTCACGCCCCCGAGGGGCTTGGGTATTTGGTCGAAGACCGTTCAACCGCTGTGGTCGGGGCAGCTCTTCCCCGGGCAGACCTTCCAGCGAGGTTGGATTTGCCGGGGAGTTCCCTGCTGGAACACGTGGGAAGCCTGAAGCGTTTGGCTTCGCTTGAGTTGGATGCGTTGGTACCGATGCGAGGCCCTGCCATCCGTGGGCAGCAGCACGTCAAGGACGTGCTCACCCGTCACGTGGCGCATTTTGAGCAGGTCCTTGACGACGAGGGAAGGCGCCCACGAGGTTGGGCGCGTCCAGCACCGTCGGCGTTGTGGATGACCCCTCGCGACCCTTGGCCCTTGGAGGAGCGTGAGCAGCTCACCGAGTGATCACATCGGGGCAATCAAGCGCTGGTCTGGGCCGACCACCAGGGTGCTTTTGCGACGCGGGTAGCGGCGTGATGTGGGGCGTTTTGGGGCGTGCGTTGCCAGGGTTGAGCCTTGCCAGTCCAAGGTCACATGGGTGCCTCGAACGGTGGCGATGAGTGCTTCCTCGCTGACGCGGAGCGAGGCCACGGGCCCGTCCATGTGAGCGACGGTCGAGAAAGTCGACGTGGACAGGTCCGCAACAGCCACCATGCCTGTCGAGGTGGCCACGACCACGTCCCCTTGTTCTGTCGGGCTTGCGGCAAGAGCGCGAACCCGCCCAGCCCCTAGGTCCAGGCGTGAAGTCACCGTGGCGCAATCCAAGGGAATGACGTGCACTCGGCCAAGGGCATCCCCAACCACAAGCACGTCCTTTCCTTTCCGATCGTTCATCGTCAGCAGCACGCTTGGAATCGCCGCGATGGTCACACGACGTTCCCGGTGGCCCGGAACGCGGAGGTTGATGGTCCCATCATCATGGGCCACGACTGTGATGTGCCCGCTGATGAGGGATCGGACGACGGTTTTGCTTCGCATACTACGGAACTGCCCGCCGGGAGTCTACCTAGGTTTTCGAGGGGGTGCCTCGGAAANTGAAAGTGAACGAACTCAGTAGTATTCGTCCTGCTTGTTCGTCTTTTTCCATGAACGGTAGCACGACTTGCACACACGAACGCGGTTCTTACGCACGACGACCGATTTGCCCCACATGTCTTCAGCGTCGCTGACGGAAAGGGAGCGTCCACCCATGGTGCTGTCAGCCCATCCGTCGCATCCGTTCACGCCGCAGGGGTCCTTGCCTTCTTTGACGTCCTTTTTTTTCCGGTCGTCGCCGGCTTTGGAGTCGTTGGCNCTGGCACGTGCCTTGAAGCCCATACCACAGGCTCACAGAGCCGCTTCAAGAAGGTTCGGACGTGCTTCAGGACCGTTCTTCCATTCGGTCGAGCAGCACCAGCGTCTCCGTGATGATCCGGACCAAGCCACGGAGCGTGACTTCTGAAACGTTCGCGATACGGCAGATTTCGGACTGCGTCCGAGGGGTCTTCGATGCTTGCGAGGCTTGGTAGATGATGGCCGCGGCGACGCCCATGGGCTTCTTGCCTTGCCAGACTTCATCGTGCGGCGCAATACGCTTCCAGATGGCGTCAACGTCCAAGCGGAACGATGGCGGCAGTTCGAGGTCGTTGATGAAGCGGTCGAAGTACTGGTCTGGTCCGCTGACGCGGTGCAGGTTCAGTTCCCTNGAGGCCTTTCGAATCAGGCGGGAGAGTTCCTTCTCGTCCACGCCAAAGGATTCGCAAAGCTCAGGGATTTGTCGTGGAAGGCGTTCCTCACGGGCGACCAGGTAAGTGCAGGCCGCGGTCACACCGGCGATAGATCGCCCGGTCACGAAGCCCTTGGAGGACAGGTGGCGGTAGAGGCGGGCCACTTCTTCTTGGAGGGAAATCGGTAGTCCCGACCTGTCGCGGATGAATTGGTTGGCCTTGACCAAGTTTCGCTCGCGNGAACGGCGNGTCTTGGANCGTTCGTCGATGACCCGACGCCTTCGCCAGTCGCGACGTGCTTGAGAGCTCATGCCNTGGGACGCTGCGGACCCCGATGAGAGATCGCGTGCATCGATGCTGGTGTTCAATCCGCGGTCAGCGAGCCGGTTCGTCATTGGGGCACCCGTTCGGGCACGGTCTTCGCCACGGTCGCGGTTCGTCCATTCTGCGCCTGGATCGATGAGGTTGTCGTCAGCGATAAGGCCGCAGACGTTGCAGACCACTTCGCCACGGGTCATGTCCATGTGCCAGTCGACTGCACCGCAGTCTTCGCACGGGGACGAATGACCGTCGAGGGTTCGACGTGGCTTGTTTTGGGCTTGATTTTTGGCGTGTGGTCGGTCCAACTTCTCAACTCCTTGTTCANTAGTGCTTTTCCAGAGTATATAATTGTGCGTCCGAAAGGTGCAAACAGATTCATGACCAGTCATCGCTTTCTCANAGGATTTGGTGCATTTGATACACCGGTCAGGANTANGCGAGTTTTGTTAAATCTGGTCAGGGAAATAGAACCAAGCCTTGGAGCAGACGGATGGGCAGGTTGATGGAGCGCTCATCATGACCTGCGTCTGGAGTGAGCGAATGCCAGCAACCGTCATTTTGGGTGCGCAATGGGGCGACGAGGGAAAAGGCAAGCTGGTCGACCGGCTTGCGGAAGGCGCCAGCATGGTGGCCCGCTTCCAAGGCGGCAATAACGCTGGTCACACCGTGGTCCTTGGCGATCGCGTGCTGAAATTCCACCTTCTTCCCTCGGGCATCACCCGGGAAGACTGCCGTCTNGTGCTTGGAGACGGCATGGTGATCGACCCCTGGGTCCTNGACCAAGAATTGCAAGGCTGGCACGAAGAAACGGGCCAAGAGGTCCGTGGGCACCGTTTGTTCATCTCAGAACGCGCCCACATCATCCTCCGCTATCACCGNCTTTTGGANGGTCTAGACACCGTCATTGGAACCACTGGTCGCGGCATTGGGCCAACCTACGCGGACAAGATCAACCGCATCGGCGTTCGCTTCGGAGACGTCGTAGAACTCCTTGCAGACAACGCAGCCTTGTCGGCCATGGCCGAGCGCATGACCGCATCGCTGGCCGCAGGTGGACTGGACGAACCGATCACNATGGCCAGTTTACACGAGGANCTTGCTTGGGTGAACGCCACCTACGCTTCTTCCATCGCCAACACCGGTCTCATGCTCGATCATGCGCTTTCGTTGGGGGAGCGTATCATCCTCGAAGGCGCCCAAGGGTGCCTCCTCGACATCGACCAGGGAACCTACCCCTTCGTGACCTCTTCCGTCACCTCACGTGGCAACGCCACCCATGGCGCCGGCATTCACCCGGGTCACGTGGACGAGGTGATCGGCATCACGAAGGCCTACATCACCCGGGTCGGCAACGGCGCNATGCCCACCGAACTTGAGGACGACGTNGGGCATCATCTCGGGACCGTCGGTCACGAGTTNGGCACCACAACCGGTCGGAAGCGCCGCTGCGGCTGGTTCGATGCCGTCGTGATGCGGCACGCACAGCGCGTCAATGGGTTCACCTCGCTCGCCCTCACGAAGTTGGATGTGCTCGGTGGCCTTGACACGCTGCGCATCTGCGTCGGCTACCGCCTCGACGGTCAAGAGATTACGGAGATGCCTGCCAGCGCCTCAGCCTTGGCGCGGTGCGAACCGGTCTACCTCGANATGCCCGGCTTCGAGGCATTGTCCGACCAGGGATGGCTTGACTTGGCGCGCAACGCCAACGCCAACGGCCTTGGTTTCGCTGCATTGCCGCAGGCTGCTCAGGACTACATCGCTCGTTTGGAATCACTGCTTGGCGTCACGGTGTCAAGCGTCGGTGTCGGACCAGACCGCGACGCCACCATCGACCTGTGCTGACGGCGTCACTCGCTCAAGACGGGTCGTATCCGCGGCCCGAACTCGGCAGGACCCTCGCGCGGGACCTGTTGATGCTGAGCCTCTCGTATGACCGACGCTTTCATGTCGAATCGCCTTGAGGCAACACCGGTCACCATGGCGAAGGACGGCGAGGAGGCACCACCAAAGCGNCCCCTCTTCGGTTTTCTTCGCGGCGCTTCACAGAAGAAGAAGGACATCGTCGAGAGTGATTTTGCTCGCCTCCGTAGCCTCCAACAGGCCCGACGCGAGGAGGCTTCTGACGCCGACCGCCGTGCACAAATTGAGGCCACAGCCGACCTGCAAGGGCGCATCGACCATCTCGTGGAGCGGTTCCGCGANCGTGCGCTCGAGGTGCTTGAACTTGAGACCAAACAGCAGGGTGATGTGGGTCAGTGTGAAATCGATGTGGACATCGATGAGGACTTGTTGATTCATACATTCACGCAGGTCGTGATGGGCGACGAGCAAGGCCACGTCCACCTCATTGACGCCCTGAACGGGTCGATGCAGCACGACCTTACACTCCACCGAAACTGGTGCACGGCCCTCAGCAGTTCGCGAGATGGCGCCCTAGTGGCCAGCGGTTCTCTTGACCGTACGGTCAAGGTGGTATCAATTGCAAGCGGTGAAATCCTCGGTGATCTCGAGTTTGACGAACCGGTCTCTGCCTTGACCTTCTCTCCAACAGGCGAGCAACTCGCGGTGGGCACTACNGCNGGTGGCCTGACCGTGCACGACCTGCTCGGCGGGAANGTGCTCCTCGAATCGCAGCAGGAAAAGCGCGTGACGGCAGTGCAGTTCTCTCCAGACGGTACCCACCTTGCCGTTGGCGCGCAAGGCCTCAAAGGCGCCCAGCCGACGGCCCGACTCCTCCGTGTAAAGGACGGTGAAGTGGTTCACGCGTTCGACCACGGGTCCGTACTGGACGCCTTCTCCTTCAGTGCGGACGGAGCGTGGTTGGCTTGCGGTGGNCTTGACCCCGTGACNCTTGTCGTGCCCCTCTCCGCTGACGAGGCGGAACAACGCTCTGTGGATGTCGTCACCGGTAGCAAGGTGCTCGCGATGTCCCACGTGGACGATCTGTTGGTCAGCGCCGGACGTGATGGCTGGCTGCGCATGGTGAACTTCGCCAACGACGAGCGCTTCGAAGTGCAGGTTGATGGGACGATGATGGACCTCGACATGGCTGTCGATGGCTTGGAAGTGGGCATTGGCTACAAGGAGGGACATCTGGAGGTCCGCTCCATCGATGACGGTTCGGTTGTTCGTCGCATTGACCTCGCCTCGGACATGACGCCGATCAGCATGACGCTGGTGNGTGGACAACGCCTGGTGGAGGGTGTGGGCGAGGCACTTCCTCAGGTGTTTGGCGAGATCGAGGAGGGCGGGTTCGACATTGGCGTGCCTTACGTGAAGACGCACGACGACGCGTGGCAACTCGTGGTCACCGCAGCATGGTCTTGGGCTTGAGCTGTGCAACGTCCTNAAGCCGAGAATTTTGTTTCTCCTGGCTCTTCTTCGACGGAACGGCTATGTGTTGGAGGCCTAGACTTCAACCATGGTGGAAATTCAGTCCATGGTCCCCATCGCTGCGGTGGTGGATCTTGTGCTGGGCGTCGCCACCCTCTCCATCCTTTCGAAGAGCAAAGCGGCTTCGGCCAACAACAGGATTGTCGGGTGCGTCNTGGGGTGGATTTTGGTGTTCCTGGGGCTCAGTTACATCATGACGTCTGTGCTCGAATTCCGTTACGGCGCGCTGGAGGATTTCTCCGCCGTTGACACCAGCAAGGTAGGGGGTACGTTTGCGTTTACCGCCAAGAATCTCTTTTTGTCCTCTTCGTACATGCTGATGGTGCTTCTCCCGTTTTTCTTTCCCTTCCGCCTCATCAACAAGGAGTGGGACCTTTGGTTCCTGATGGCAGGGGTGTGTGTCGCCTCCGGAGCCTTCACCGCCCTGCATCTGATGACCGATTTCAAACACTTTCAAGTGGAGAATTTCCTCTTCATCCCAGGGTACGTNGTCCTCATTTCGATGTACCTTCGTTTCGTCGTCACCGAAGTGCGTGACANCGACGGACGCTTGCGAAAAATTTCGGTCGTGGTGGGCTTGCTGCTCATGGGCATTCATGGAGAGACCATGACGTATTGGCTCTCGCAGGTGCTTTCCATCAACGATCTCTTCTTCCAACGTCAATCCATCCAAAACGGGTTGAGCATTTCCGGCGCTGCCTGGGGCGGAATCAACACGCGGTTGACCATGGGCGCGACGGCCATGCTGGTGCTGTTCTCCGGCGAGGTTTGGCGCTCGTTCAAGTTCGGCCTTTCGCCCTTTGGCGTACTGACCTTCGTCGTCTTCATCATCGGGTTTATCGCAGGTTTGGCGGATGTGGCCGTGCTTGATGTGGTGCGCAGCTGCTACGAAACGCGGTGTGAAGCCTTCCCTGCGGCCTACAGCATTTGGTACGACTTCACGTCCGAAGCCCTTGTGTACCTCTACACTCCGATTTTGTTCATGTTCATCCTCTTGCACTACGACATCGTNGACACCAAGAGCGACGAAAACCGGTGGCTNATTCGCATCATCGTCATCTTGATGCTCCTCATCGTTTCCTCGACCATCTTGGAGCTCATCCAATCCTTCCTCCCCATTCCTGACATGATTTCCTCTGCGGCTCTGGCCATCGTGGTGGGCGTCTTCATTGGATGGGAAGAACGCATCGTGAACAGCCTGATTGACGGTTCTGCCTCCGTCCGAGAGACGGTGCCTGACTTCGTGCGTCCAGAGATGGACGGGGATGCCGCCTCAACCCGTCTGTTCAATCTCGTGTTCGGAGGAGTGACGGTGTTCATTCTCGTCATTTCACTGCTCTTTACCGGTTTGGGGGTGTTGGGAGGATGAGCAAGGACGCTCCAAGCGAGATGCGCAGTTTGCTGGTGACCCGCGAATCGCGGATNCCGACCGTCGTGGCGTTGCTCGTGACGGTGGTGATGATGACNGTGACCATGGTGGATTTTGTTGGAGACCTGCAGGCTACCGACGAGTTCACTTCGAACACCCCTGAATGGAGNCTCACTTTTGAGACCCAAACCTACGCCATGCAGGCCGTTGAGACACTGCAAGACGATGAAACAAGGAACGTGCAATTCGACATTTCCGACATCAGCATCCCCGAAGGNTACGCCATCGGTTCAATCGACGTCGTAATCACCTCGGAAGAAGAGGGAGGCGTCTCCGTGCAGTGTGACTCCGTCGCCGGTGACATCATCGAAAACGACTTGACGGCGCAATGGANTGATCCGGCCAGCAACCTCTCNGGCCAGGACAGCAGTTGCGTGCCAATCGACCTCCATTTGCGGGTCTATCCGAACTTCGATGGCCAATCCGCCACGATNCCAGCGGTGAACGAATTCCAGGCGTTACAACCCTGGACCGAAACGGGCTGGGGGGTTGGTGTNCTCTCCGTAGACCTCGAACTTGACGTCAATACCCCGCTTGGTTTNGTCGACCCGATTAGCCAAGACACGGACGAAGAGATTACCGTGGACGTCACGATNACCATGTTCAAGGCCAACATTTCACTCATCGAGTGAANCACGCCGACGGGTAGCGTTCGGACGTCCNTNGGCCGGTGCTTTGCTTCCACAGGGATGATATGCGACCGGCCTACCGGCAGGGCAGGGGCGCTTAGCTCAGTTGGAAGAGCGTCTGGTTTGCAACCAGAAGGCCGGGGGTTCAAATCCCCCAGCGTCCACTTTGCTTCCTATTGTTGCTGGCGTGGACGCTTTGCCACGGGCTTCCCTCGCTGCGCTCGGTCCAGCCCGTTGGCCCCAGCGTCCAAACCCCTGATGGGGAGTGCTGTGGAGTGCTGTCGTGAAGATCAGTCAACCCTTGTGGCCTCGGGGAAGAACTCGATGCGCTCCCAGGTGATGGTCACTTCCTCGCTCTCGTCGTTGCTTGTCAGGGGGATGCTGGAGGCCGGGCTGTCTGTTGTATCGACGGACACTCGACACACGAGACTCCCCAAGCCGTAGTCCTGTATGGTCCACTTCGAAAGCACGTCGTCTTCCTTCACGCCTTGCTCATTCACATTCTGTGATGTGTAACCTGGGTACACCATGATCGTCATGACGATGTCACTGCAATCGTCTGAGTTTCCAGAGACCTGCGTGCTCCCATTGGTCCATTGGGCCGACATTTCGGACGGTTGAATTGTCGCCGTCACACTGTCACAAGGATTGGCCACGCCACCTGAAGTTTCATCGTAACTCACGGTGATTCTGAACGCTGCAATCATCCGATCGTCCAAGGTCGATGCCTCTGAGGAAAACGCGTAATCGTATGTCTCTTCGTCTCCGATCGATGTTGTTTCTGATTCTGAAAGCACAGATTCAGTGAACGAGATGTCCCACGAATGAACAAAGGATTCTTCATCGACCAAATCGACGCCGTACGACCAAAAGAAGGACGCATGCGCCAAGAGAAAAACGATGAAAATCGAGGTGACGATGGAAAACACCCGTCCTCCTCTGCCGGAGATCATTTCCTTGACAATCACGAGCGCTTCAGACATGTGAATCACGTAATCCTCACGAACCCAATCAAAAGTGAACTGAAGACGATCAAGACCAAGCAACCGACCATCGTTGTTTGAAACCGACGTATGGCCATGTCATTCTCGAACGGCTCTTGTGTTCTCAGTGACGCAAATGGGTCAATGACCTCGATGTCCTCTTTGACCAACCAATCGAAAATCCGCTCTTCCCATCCAATGGCGAAGGCAAGCGCAATTCCCAAAATAATCGCAGAAAAGACCTGGGGAATCGGCATCATCTCCTGCAGCATTTCCATGATTCCAGTAGCGGCCGTCACGACGACGAGCATGATCGTGATTCTCGAAAGATTGGATTTTTCTGCGGTCCCCGTATCCACCAAATTGAACTTGAACAGCAAGATCATGATGAGCAGCGGTCGACCAATGTAGAAGTGAAAGAGGCTCGTGAACGATTGCCACGTCTGTATGACAAGATTCTCTTGCATGTCCACGCTCTGCAAATTGACCAAATCGTCCGATGCGAGTGAGAGCACCGCGTGGCTCAGGGCCCCGATGACGA
Organism: Methanobacteriota archaeon; assembly: GCA_002723635.1. GTDB lineage: Archaea > Thermoplasmatota > Poseidoniia > Poseidoniales > Poseidoniaceae > MGIIa-L3. The sequence continues at coordinate 22,891 of PBMM01000035.1, forward strand.
AGTATCCACCCACGATGTACGTGATGAGGCTTGGTTCTTCCTTCCAGCTTCGGTAGGATTCTCCGATGATGAGGATTGCAAAGCCAAAGAGAGAAAAGGCCATGCTGATTTGTGGAACGTAAAACGTACTGTTCAGTTCGGTACCAGACAATCCAGAGGAGAGGAAGTAATCTGAGATGAGCAGGATTCCCAACCAATGGAAGAAATAGGACCCCAGAATCGTGATCATCAACAGTGCACAAATGTCTGCGATGCTCTTCCAGTGCCCTTCATGTTGGTTTTCATGAAACACGCTGTAGAGGTAAATCAGGCCCCATATTGCGGCGGCAGGAGGGTCATTGACCAATCCTTCAATCAGGGGAATGTTGGGTAGGAATGCAAATGTAATGGCGGAGATCAAAACCGAAGCAAAAATGATGATTCCAAACATTCTGACGGTTCGCTTTTTGTTGAGGAAATTGATTGGGAACACAAGGGCAAGCAGGGCTGAGAGAAAAACGAAGAAGAAATTGAACATGATGTTCATGCCCGCCAACACTTCGGTGAAGTAGGTCGTTGAGCCCGACAGAATCGCTCCGCTTGAGTGAATCGACCCCCATGAGCCATCCATGACTTCTTGTCCCGAGGATCCTGTTGGCACCACGTCGAATGTGCCCGGGACATACAGGAGTCGAATCAAGGCTTGAAGGCCCTTGGAGATGAGGATCCAGGACAGCATCAAGGCCGCCAATTGGATGCTCCACGACGTGTCTTTTTTCCTGAGAAAAATCCCACTGATCCCCAAAATAACGAGGAGCAGGCCCCCGATTGCATAGAGGCCAGATACATCGAGTGTGGTTGACAATGCGTGCCCTTCCTTGTTTTCCCAAGCCTTGTTTCCCACTCACGTGTTTACGGACATGCTTTGCTGCAATCGTGCTGTTAAAAGAATTCTCAACTTCATGAGGTGCAGTGCTTCTGTTCCCACACCTCTCAGCGGTGCCAATCGTTGTCCACCATGCGACATGAGGCCACGTCACAACGGCCCCTCCTCCTGCTGGCCTTGAT
>PBMM01000036.1 GCA_002723635.1 Methanobacteriota archaeon
AGAACTTGGTCAATTGGATCAGTGCAGCAGACAGCCTCATTGCGCTCACCCATCATCGCGGTACGTGAGGGAAGCTACGTTCGCCGGCGCGGAGTGGCTCTGCGTCCTCATCGTCATCGTGGCTTCCGTCAGCCTCGGGTGGACGCCTGAACAGGAACCTGTCGACGAGCCGGAAGTGGTCAGTTTGGAGGGAACCGTGACCCTAGCCACGCGGGACGCAATGGATGCGCTGGGCCTCCAAGAATTTCAGCCAGGCGCCGTGGCTGCCGTCGACCTCACGCGAGACAGTGTTGCAGCACCCCCGTGCGAGGGTTGCGAGCATGCGCTGACGGGCATCATGGTCCAAGGGTCTGTGTTGCTGACGGGTTTGGTGGACGAGACCGGACGCCTTGGGCGCATCGAAGCGAACCTGAACCTCACGCACCTGATGGAGCGTGGGCCAGATGGATTCGTCCATCGCGAATGGTTGCTGCTTGACTGGGACGCAGGAGATCGCTCTTCCACCGTCGAGGTACTTCTTGTTCATGATCCGCCACGATGGCTTCCGGGAGAGGATCGAAGCGATGCCACCTTGCTGACAACCGAGGAGGGTCAAATTTCACGTTCTGGGCCGGAGGTCTTGCTTCGATCATCTGAATCAGGCGATGACGTCTTGTTGGCCTGCCTCCCAGATCACTTCCTCTGCCGGGCCACGTCTCCGGACGCCATCCTGACGGCCCGCCGCGGCCCGCCGCGTGCTTCGCTGACCGTCGAGGCCCCATCCGCTTGGGTCGAGGTTCCGTTGATGCAAGGAGACCTCAGCGACGGTGGAGGATGGGCCGCGTCCTTGCTTGAAGCCGGTGAAGATGTTCCAAACAACCGCACGTGGTGCCCCAGCTCAGGGTCTTCGCTGACCGGGGAAACCCGTGAGGTCATCGCCTCACCTCCCTCGCTGGCCCCGTTGGCCACCTGGTTCATCGCTTTGGGCGAGACGCACCTGCTTTTGGCGCCCGATGGTGTGCATTGGACAGAGGCGGAAGGCGCGGACGTTCGGTGTGCGGCCTTGACCGACGCCTCGGGAACCCTTCGCCTGGGCATCTCTGAGTATGCTGCCTAGGTTGTCGCCACAGGCTGACTTATACGGTTGAGTGTCCCGTTCCTACCATGCGCATCAAGGCAGCCATGTTGGTTTTGCTACTTGCTCTCGCTCCAATGTCCGCCGTCCTTGCTTCTCAAACCGCCCCTGTGGCGGAAGATTCGAGCGGCGATTGGCTCATGGTTGACGGATACGTGACGACGAAATTCACGAGCGTCGGCGACACGGTCTCCGTGTACGCCTTGACCAAGGGCCATTCAGGGGACGCGACCACCACGAACACTGTCGTCACCGCCGAAATTCTGCACTACGAAGACGTCGAAGCGTTCGACCTCATCGTCAATCAACGGCTCCCTTCCGGTGGAGTGGTGATCGACACGGTGGTCCTGACTCCGAGCGGAGCACATGAGGACGACCCTGCCGCCCTGCTTTGGGAGGGGTTGTACACCGTTCCACTGACCGCGACCGGCGGCGTGTACGGGGCGAGCATCACCGCCGAGGAGGGCAACCTTGTCAGCACGGACGATGCAACTCAGATTCCAAACGCCCTTCGCGACGAGATCGAATCGGTGTTGCAAGCCATCGACACCACGTGGGACACGGCCAACCCGATGATGGACATCAAGGGCGTGTTTGACGGGCTCAACGCCAGCGGACAAGGAAGCGGTGGATGGACCTCCTTCGTCGATGACGCCTCTCGCCAACCAGGGTTGGGCGAAAGTGCGCAATTGTGGAACAACATGATCGCCGCGGGTTACAACAACCCTTCCTACGATATGGCTGATGGCGCACGCTTCCTCGAGGCCCTGCTTGACTTCCTTGAGTCCTCGGATCAAGAAGCGGGCATGGCCTTTTTGACCGGCGTGCTCGTGTATGGCGACGAATTCCCACTGCCTCGCACGTTGGACGATTTCGACGAGGTCGTGGATTACATGCAAGCCTTTGACCCGATCGAGAATTTCACTCGATTCGCTGGCACCGACAATTTCTCCGCCGCCTATGACGCCATGGTGGGCAGCGAAGAATGGGAAGGCCTTAGCGACGCCCTAGACAACCTGTCCAACAACGAGATGGTGTTTGCCTCCTTCCAGACGGTGCTTCGGAACATCGCACTGCTTTCGGTTTCGGCCCACCCCGAAGCCATCATCGACGGCTTGGAGGCTTGGGTCGCCCCGCTTGCGGACGAGGATTACGGTAACATGACGCCGTTCCAACGATTGGTGTACGGCTGGTCGCAGATGGACGTGACCGTGCAAGACCTCGACGGCGACGACTTCCCCGATGAAATCCTATGGGAGTACGAGCTGTTGCTCAACACCACCGAAGGCCTGCAATGGCAAGCACGAATGGACGCGTCCTACCCGCATGTCAGCGACGGCTTTGACGACTTCAACACCTTCGACATCGACGTGTTGACGATCCTGCGCGACACCACCGAAGATCCCGCATGGGGCGACGCAGGAAATGCCGTGCAAGATTTCCTCTCCTGGGCTTCCAACGCCACCCTCGGGAAGGAATTGGAATGGTCGAAGTCGGAAGACGATTCAAACGATGGCGAAGACGGTGACGACAGTGATGACGGCGGCAGCGAGGACTCCAGCACCACGTGGGAAGAGGTCATTTTTGACGGCCTTCACCCCGTTGAAACCCTGGCCCTCAACAAGTACAAGCTCGACCTCGGATTCGAGATGCATTTCGAGTGCGAAGGATGTGCACCCACAGACACGCCCAACGATTTCAACATGAGCGTAACCGACAGCAGCGGACAGACCACCAACGTTGTCTTGGACGAGAAGATGGCTCATTCCAACCATTACATCGGAAGGTTCACCGCCGACCGCGCGGGGGCAGAAGTGTACACATTCAGCCAACCAATGGCAGGATGGACGCCCCCGTGCGCCGACGACGGCTGCACCGTCTCGCGGGCGACGTTAGGCTTCAGTTCGCTCCGCCCCACGTTGCTCGAATCCATGGGCATTGAAGCGAACGAGGAACTCTTCATCGTGTCTGCTTTGGGCGTGCTGGTCGATGCCGATGAAACCGTACCGGTGGCTTCGGAGATGAACGTTCAAGCTTCGGTGTACGATGCCGCGGACGGGGCTTTGTTCGGTGCCGAGATGGACAGTGCATTGCTGCGAATTTCCCCCGGGCTCGGCGTGTCTGCAGCATCGTCGCTTTCACCAAATGGAGACATGATGTTCGACGCTGCCGGCCCCGCCGTTCAGTATTCTGGAGATGACGTGGACGGCGTCCTTGACGTGACGGTCGAGCCCCGACAGACGGACAACGAAGGCGAATCCCTCGACGACGACCAAGCCGCCTTCGACGGATACCTCTCGGCATCAGGAGATGCCTTTGGCTGGAATCTGTCAAGCGACGTGAACGCCCAGGTGTCCAAGAGTGCCCGAGGCGTGGCCTTGTTCACCACCACAGGTGTCACCATCGACGGCCTCGAGTTCCGCTACGAACACGAAGCGCCGCTCCCAGACAGTCCTGGGTGCATGATCAGCAAGATGCAAACGTGGTCTCAGGGGGAACTCAACATTGAGTGGTCCTATGTCAGCTTCCGCAGCGAGGACGGCACGCCCTACCCTTATGCTAGCCTGGATCAAGTGGACATTGACTACGGAGACGGCAGCAGCTTCTCCTCGACGGCCCCGGCAGAGTCCGGGAGTGAGTCGTACACCTACGACACTTCGGACGGCACCACCGAACACCTCGTGACTGTGCAATACACCACGGAGCACGGCCACGTGAACGATTTGAGCTTCACCTTCGATGAGGACGCCGGCATTCTGACGGGCGACGACGGCGAAGAGTACCACACATCGTATCATCAACCGTACGAAGATCACCGCTACTGCCAACTCAAAGGCGAGCAGCAATCCAGCACCCCGAGCCCGGCCATCATCGACCGCTTCATCAGCGATGGGCCGTTTGAGGTCCTTGACCAACAGGTCCTCACGTCCAACGCTCAAGGCACTGTGACCCTCACTGCGATGCCCCCGCATACCGGTGCGTACGTGAACATCGTCCAAGCCTCCCACACAGATGCCTTGACGGGCGTAACCCGAACAGGAATCGGCTTTAACATCGCGATGGCCACCACCGCCACCGTCGGCTTGTCTGGCATGGACATCATCGACCACTTTGCCGGGCTCCCTGTGTATGCGGCCAATGTGAGCGGCATCAGCCAGAGCATCCAAGTGGTTGCTTCAGGACTTGAGAACACCCCTCATTACGCTGTAGTCGGGCACATGCCCTTCGATTTCTCCGAGGTTTTCCCAGATGTGAACTTCTCAGGGGAAGCAGAGTTGCACGAGATGACCTTCAATGCTGGAGAATCTTCGCGGAGCCTGCTGTTGAATCACACGGCACCGCTTTCATTGGTGGGCGTGATGATGGGACCGTCCAGCGCCGAAGAGGAAGGGATGAGCGACCCGTTGACCCCCGCGGCCATGCACTTCGGTCTGATCGTGGTGAATCCCGAAGAACTCAACCTGACGGGGTCGCTTGGCCCTGGTCAGATCACGAACGTTGCGCTGCATGAGGACCTCGACGCCGCAACGAGGATCCTTGCCGTGGCGTCTCCAAGCCAAGGCTTCGATCCGGCGGTAATCGACACGTCTACCGTCTCTGAATTGCTGATGACTGAGGCGGTCCGCCCCGAAGTCGAGTGGGCTGGCATCGAGTCCGACCTCATGAACGTCTGCGAAGAAATCAATTGGTTGGCGTATACCGACTGGGACGACGAAAGTCAATCCGAAGTTCATGTCCTAGAAGCCACCGTGCAACACCGCTCGGACGACAGCTTCTACGGCTCTGGCTTGCCTGCCCCGAATTTGGTTGGCGCCACCTTGATCGACGAATCCTCGGGTGCAGAGGTGAATTGGACCGTTATGGAAGTGAACGGCCAGACGGCCAGGATGAGTTACGACCTCCCCCACGCCTATGCTTCGTACCGCTTCTCCACTGGCACGTCGTATGATTCCTCGTTTACCATGGAGTACAACGGCGAAGAATGGGAGGAGGCTGATTGGAACCCGGCTTGCGACACCGACATCGATCAAGAGCAACAAGCCGACGACGTGATCGACTTCCTCGACACCTATGCCAGTCGGTTCAGTACCGTCGCATGGGGGCAAGGTTCGAGCGCCGATTTGGCGCTCCCCGCCTTGTCTTCACCGATGTCAGAATACACGGTCATCGGCGTGGCTCAACAAGGCTCTGGCTCTAGCGCAACTTTGGTGTCCGCCGTCAGCACGGTGCTCTCCGTTCCAAACCCAGAACCGCCCCAGATGCAAAACCTCACGCTGGTGTTCACTCCGAACAATCCTGCTCCAGGAGACGTGGTGCTTCTGACCGTCACCGATGAATCGAACCAGCCTGTCGAAGGGCTGTCGGTCACCCTCGTGAAAGACAACATGACGTTGTCGAGCCTGCTGAGCGATGTCAACGGCCAAGCGTCTTTCGCCATTCCCCAAGGAAACATCACCATTCGGGTTTCAGGCGGCTTGTATCATCCCGCCGAGCTGAACCTTTCAGTCGAGGATGACGGCATCGACGGAGGGTTGCCTGGCGACCGAGACGGTGATGGGGTGGGCGACACCATCGATGCCTTCCCAGACGACCCCCAAGAGTGGGACGACACGGACGGCGATGGAATCGGTAACAACGCCGACAGCGATGATGACGGCGACGGGCGTTCAGACCTCATGGAATTGACAGGGAACCCTGCCACCGACCCACTGTGGCCGGATTCGGACAACGACGGATACTGTGACGGTCCCAGCAGCATACCGTCCATTTGCACCGGCGGCGACGCATTCCCCGCCGACGCTACAGAGTGGGTGGACACGGACGATGACGCCGTGGGCAACAACCGGGATAACGACGACGACGGCGACGGGGTTTTGGACGAACAGGAAATCGATTGTGGATCAGACCCACTCCTCGCTACTTCCGTGCCTTCTGACGTGGACAGCGACGGTATTTGTGACGCACTTGACGGTACGGACGACCGTCCCACAGGCGAAGACCCAATCGCGTGCTGTGAAGCGGTGAACGCACAATGCCTCGCCTGCGCCGCCGACATGACCGTCGAAGCATATTGCCTCGAGTACCCCGATACGACAGGATGTGCCGAGAACGACGTAAACGACGCCACCGAAGAACCCGACACATCAGGCGCAGGTTTGTCTTCAACGGTCCTGGTCGCGGCCAGCGCCGCGGGCGCACTCATCGTGGCCATCTTCGTGGTCGTGTTGCTGCTTCGTGGCCGCGATTCGGAACCGATCATCGACAAAGACTTCGCCATTGAGGAAGCCCTGTTCAACGAATTGGCCGCTAGCGTGAGCGCCAGCCCGCCTTCCAAACCTCCGAGGTCGGCCACAGGGCAGATGTACGACGGATACGAAGGTCTGGAGTACCCTGCCGGCTCGGAGCAGTGGTACTACAGAGACCCCGGCACCGGCGAGTGGACAGAGTGGCGTTGAAGACCGGTGAGGCGGTTCACCATAACGTGCGCCCCCCATGGGCCTTGCCAGAGGAACTCGATCGCCGCGGCCAAGCCATTGTGCTGACCGTGCTCGCGGTGCTTTGCCTGCCACTGCTCGTGATTCCGCCCGAGTCCTCGATGGACACTGCGGCTCTGTTTGATGATCCTGCCAGGGATCGCCTTGCAGAAGAAGCGACGTCGGAAGGGTTGTCCGGCTTTCTCATCGTGCGTGTTCGGCATGACGATGCAGGGCCCTTGACGACCAACCTCTCNCGCGTTCATGCCCTCATGGATATCGAGTCCGGAGTTCTTCAGGGAGAAGGCGCATACGCNTTCGACGTCGAGCATACGTGGATTGAGCGACTGGAGACCCCGTTCGCACGATGGTCGATGGCCTTCGATTCTCAAAACCGTTCGATGGTTGAAGCGGACACATGGTCCGAGGTGTTGCAACCCCCAATGGAGGAGGGTTGGTGTGCGGATGACGCGACTGTAGAGGAACAACGCGCCCTCGAAGCAAGCCTTCTCTTGCTGCCCAAAGGGAGCAACATGGGCGTCGCGTGCCCCGCTTTCGCGGGCGCGTCCCCCACCGTTCCCCCGAACGCCAACGAAATGCTTTGGATGGTCTGGATGGATTCCGAAGAACCACCCACAGATTGGCTTGAACTTCAACGGTGGGCGGACAAGGTTTCGGCCGCCACGCCATACACGTTCGAGCCGGCCGGCGTCAACATGCTGTTCAAAGAGTCCGAAGAGATTGCAAAAGACGACCTTTCGATCGTGCTGCCTGTTGCAGCAGCGTTGTTGACCACCATTCTGCTGTTCGTGCTCCGCCGTCCCATGACGGTGGCCAAAACGCTTGGATCGGTTGGCTTGGTCGTAGCAGCCGAACTCGGTCTTCTGACCTTGTTTGGACACCGGTTCACCGTCATCGACGCCATCGCCATTCCAATNATCATGGCTGTGGCGGTGGACGGGGCCTTCTGGTACAGCGTTTCATCGCGATCGAAGGCCGAGGTCCGCCGCCTGCTTCTCGTGGCCATGGTCACCACCATCGGAGCAGTGTCCCTTGCGCTCTTTTCTCCCATCCGGGCTCAACGGGGCTTGGCCTTGGTGATGATTATCGGGATTTTCCTAGACTGGTTCGTGACCAGGTACGTGATGGAGGGCGTCTATCTTGCCACGAGGCGCGCGCCGCCGCGCCCACCCGCACAAACCTCGCCCCTCAGGTTCGCACCCATCGCATGGCTTTGGCCGGTGGCCTTGGTACTCTTGGCAGGGGTTGCCGCCACCTCACCGCCGGGCGTGGAAGTTCTCGACATCGATCAGTTCCTGCCNGAGGACGACCCTTCGTTGGATGAATTGGACGACCTGCGCGGCACCTACATGATTGCCTCAAGCACCTTGGTTCAGATCTTGGTTGATGCCGAAGGCGGAGACGATCCCGATCGACTGTTCGACTTTACCACGCAACTCTCCCAGCACCCGACGCTCATCGCTTACGACACGGGCACAGCGCGTCAACCACTGGTCCTCGGAATCCCAAATGACGATCCGTACGACAACGACACGATGGCCACCTGGTACGCCCGGCACCGCGGGCCACTCTTGCTCGACGATTCCGTNCTTCGCATGGATGGAGACATGACGGGCGTTCACCTGATTGCCATCATCGACGGCGAGGACGCCGACGGCGCACACCTCTTTCAGCAGGACGTNANCGANCTNATGGAGCACAACGACCTGACCGGCGTCATTGGCGGGGACCTCGTGGTTGGCATCGCCTTGGCCAAGGCCTTCGAAGCCACGAGGGTCGTGCAGGTTTTGGCCGCAGGTGTTGCCGTGTTCGTTTTGGCGGGCATGGTGTCCGGGTCGCGGCACCAAGCGCTGCGCATCGCGGTTGGCACCGTTGCGGTCGGAATTGCGGTGGACGGATTAGCCAGCCATATGGGAGGCCGTGGCGTCAATACCGCCCCAGCCGTCCTTCTTGGCATGGGCTTTGCCGCCGATTACCTGGCGCACGCCAGCGCCGGTCATCGCAGCACGTCAAGAGACGCCTTCGCGCGTTGGGGNGCCGCCTTTTCNTCGGTGTCCGTGTTTGCGGTGGTGGGCTTGAGCCGCTACCCACCGGCCCAAGACACCGGTCAATTGCTGGCCATTTCCGTGCTGCTTTCCGTCATGCTGGCGGCTATTCTGGCCCGCGTACCGGTGCGGGTCAGACCAGTCCTTAGCGATGAAGAAGCCTGATCAGAAGAGCAAGGTCCTGGCCATGAAGAGAGGTGAATGCAGGTTCTCCTGCGCCTCTTTGCTGGCGATCATCTCNGTCATCATCTCCTGCAAGGCTGGCTTGCGGCTCGCCTTGGCGACGAACCAATTGAGCAACCAGGCCCGGCGCGACAGCTTCTGCATCCGGTAGGAGTTCGTCAATTCGGGCCCAAGCATCGCCCACATTTCTTCCATGTAGGCTTCGGGCGTCAGGCCCTCGACGATGTGCCGTGCGGCCATTTCGCCCGTGACAAGTGCATTGCCCACACCTTCTCCTGAGAAGGGGTCAACGAGGCTTGCCGCATCNCCGACGAGGCGGATGCCGCAGCCCGCNGAGCGCCGTGGTTGCCGGGACTCTTTCTTGCGGGGTGAACCAAAGGGCAATTGCCACCCCTTGTTGCTGCCCCGGATCATCGTTGCATTTGCAAATCTCTCTTTGAACAGCGGATGGTTTGCGATCACGTCTGCCTGTAGTGCTCTCAATTTCTTCTTCTGCTTGTCCATCAAACCGACGACCATCCCGATACCGACGTTGACGACCCCTNCTGAGACGGGGAAGAGCCAGAAGTATCCGGGGATAATGGAGTCAACAAAGTGAATCTCGATGTCACCGACGTCAGGCCCGCATCCCTCGACGTTTTGCCAATACTCGCGGTATCCCGCACAGTAGTGCATGCGGTCGACCAACGTCTCACCGTGGGTTTCCTCCACCAAAGCCGCTGCCACCGGGCAACGGTATCCTGCTGCTCCGACGACTTCGCTGCTGTGCCAAGTGTAGATCTCCCCCTTTCGGCCGCCAACGCGGACTTCGACGGCACGAACTGAGCGCGCCTCGCCGGTGCCAGCGCCGGGGTCCTCCCCGCCTTTGCCGTCGTCGAACAGCACGGTCCGTACGTCGGCGCCTTGCACGACGGCGCCGCCGGCTTCGAGCACGAGTTCCGTCGCTCGCTCGAACATGAGGTGATCGAATTGTGCGCGGGGAAGGGCGTATCCTGCCTCCAAGCGTTCAACGTCTTCTTCGGGAAGCGGGACTCGGACGCTGTTGCCTTTTGGGCTCGAGAACACGATGCCCGTCACGCGGAAGTGGGGCGTGGCTTCCAAGCGCGGCTTGACGCCAAGGGCTGCCACGTGGGAGAGGGATTTGCCGCCGACGGCGTCGCCACAGACCTTGTCACGCGGCCAGACGCCCTTTTCGATGAGCAGCACGCGTTGCCCCTTCATCGCGAGGTATCCTGCAGCGGCTGAGCCACCGGGCCCTCCACCGACTACAATGGCGTCGAACGTGGCCCCGTCATCGGGCAATGGCCCGGTTTCGATTGGACCNTCCCACGAGCGCATGAGCANTGGGCATGGCCGGCATTCCTTGAGGTTGGTCCTTCCGCTGGCGCGGAACGTTCACACCCCCGGCCCAACTCAAACGTGCGTGGACCCCACGTCAGCCGTGCGCCGCCGGGCGACGTGGATGCTGTTGCTGGTCACTCTCGTATGGGGTGCGACGTTCATTTGGATGCGCGAGATTATGCTCGCNCTGGAGACGGATTTGGAACGCATCGGCACCACGGCCGTTGTGGCCTTCCTCATCTCTTCGCGCTTTGCCTTGGCCGCTGCGGTGCTACCGCTGTTTCCGTCCGTCCGCCGCCACCTTGGCAACCCGGAGGTGTGGAAGGCCGGCTTTGCTCTAGGGCTCGCCCTTCTGGCCGGATTCTTGGCACAGATGACCGCTTTGGGGGAACTTGAACCCTCAACCTCGGCCTTCTTGACCTCGCTGTACGTGGTAAGCACCGCCCTTCTGTCCAATCTTTTCGGCGAAGGCAGACCCTCCAAACTGCTCTGGTTTGGCGTCTTCCTCGCGACCCTCGGCGCCGGCTTCATCGAAGGGCCTCCGCATCTGACGTGGGGCTGGGCTGAGATCATCACCGTTTTCTGCGCCGTGTGTTTTGCCGTGCATATCCTCCTGACTCAGCGGTACACCACAAGGATGGACCCCATGGCGTTGACCTTCACCTCCTTTGTCGCCGTCGCGGTACTCGCCATGGTCCTGGCTCTGGTTTCGACCCGCGATTCTGCTGGGGCCTCGGATCTTGCCGGGGTGCTCCGAGTCGACGGAGTCCTTCTCCCGCTGATTTGCCTTGGGCTGTTTGGGTCGCTCGTGGCCTTGGGCATCCTCAACCTCTACCAACGCCACATGGAGCCGGTCAGAGCGGCCATCATTTACACCCTNGAGCCGGTGTGGGCGACCTTGTACGGGCTCCTGCTTGGCTTGGTNGGGTGGACGCCATGGATCCTCGTGGGTGGGGGACTGCTCGTCGTTGGCAACCTTCTGGTCGAAGTGACCAGCCAAGACGAGGAAGAATGAGGCCCCCATGAATGAACACATCGTTCAAGTCCCTTATCGGAAAAGTGGCGTCATGGCCGCGGGCGAGACCAACTCCACGACAGGCGGCTCCGACGCCCCAATGACCCCTCGTCGCTTTGCGACTGACGCCGTTCATGCAGGNACGCAGCACATTGGTGACGCGGTCAACACCCCCATTTTCCAATCCTCGACGTACCGTCTCACGGACGAACGCTACGCAGGTTGGGCGGCTGGAGCGCAGCACACCCTGTTGTACGCGCGGCTCTCCTCGGTCAACACCGATGCGGTCGCTCAGAAGCTCCGGGCCATGGAAGGCGGCGAGGACGCCGAGGTCTTCGCCAGCGGCATGGGGGCCATTTCTGCGGTCTTTCTCGGTCTGCTCAACGCAGGCGACCACATCGTCGCGAGCGGCGACATTTANGGCGGCACGTACGGCCTTTTGATGGACGAAATGACCCGCTTCGGCATCGAGATCACCCTCGCTGACATGCGTGATCCTGCTTCCTACGAAGCCGCGATTCAACCCAACACCAAGATGCTCTACATCGAGACCCTGACCAACCCTGTGCTCAAGGTCTGCGACATCCCCGCCATGGTGGAGGTGGCCAAGCGCAACGACCTGCTCTGCATCATTGACAGCACTTTCGCGAGTCCATGGGGATGCAGCCCTCTGAAGTACGGGGTTGACCTCGTCATCCATTCAACCACGAAGTACCTCGGTGGACACAGCGACATCATCGGCGGAGCCGTGGTCGGACGAGCCGACCTTGTGGCGAAGATCTTCAAGCAAAAGGTGCATTTCGGGGCATCCCCAGACCCCCACGCCTGTTATTTGTTGGAACGGGGCATGCGAACCTTGCACGTACGAATGCCGGTAATATGCAACAACGCCGCCATGGTTGCAGCACGCCTTGAGCAGCATTCCGCAATCGAGCGCGTGTACCACACGTCCCTTGAAAGCCATCCCGATTACGAGGTTGCACAACGGGTCCTCCCCAACGGGTCGGGCATGGTTGCNTTCGTCGTCAAGGGAGGCGACGCAGCCGCTCTCCGCTTTATGCGAAAGCTCAANATCATCTACGAAGCCACCAGCCTNGGCGGCATCGAGTCGCTCATCGAATGNCCGTTCAACTCCAGCCACGGCGCCATGCCAGAAGACGTTCGGATGGAAGCGGGCATCGTGCCCGGATTTGTCCGTATGTCGATTGGCATTGAGGACGTGGAAGACCTGTGGGACGACATCGCCCAGGCGCTTGAAGATTGAACGTCACGGTGCGGCAACGCCCATGGTTGCTGCAAGNTCAGCCAAGGCTGCTTCGAACGCTTCGAGGTGGGTGACATCGTCGTTTTCGAGCAAAGCCGATCCGGATTCAATGAGGGCGCGAGCGGCGGTGGACCACGCGCCCCCTCTGTCCCGAGCCACGGGTTCGAAATGCCATTCTTGACCTGTGTGGCGGTCAGCAGCGAGCAGCCAAGCCCACGCTGCGGCNGCCGTTTCCATGTCGTCGTGACGATCGCAGGCCGTTTTNTGAGCTCGTCCGCCGCCGTCAAGCAATCCGGTCAGCACCAAATCATGCGTCAAGCCCAACGGGCCNGTCAGGTGCCCTCGACGATGCGGGAACCGCGACTCCCTTCGGGCGGCGGCGCGAGTGTCGTCCAAGCCTCGCAGGAAGGCTCCGAAAGATTTCGGACGCCCGTCCACGGAAGCGAGGATGGCAGCAAGGTCGTCGCCTTCGAGGCCNAGNCCGATCAGACCATCTTCGTGGTGGTCGGCCCACAAAGCGCCCATAANGGCGTTCAAGCTGGCGCCTTTGGTGACGAGCAGGGCGCCCTCATCACGCTCCCGCAATTCGCCTCGCGTGTCGATGATGCCGCCACCTTCTGTCATGCGAGCGGTGAGCATCGCCGCAGCGAACGTCGCTTCGTCCTCGGTCCCGCCGACCGATGTGAGGTGTTTTACCACTCGTTCCATGTTGCTGCCATCCAACCAATGGTCGTCGAGGACAAGCCCGTGATTGAGGTTCGTGAGGACTTCCGCTTTCAGGCGGCCACCAAGGACGCCTTCGTTGAGCGTGAGGCCTTGCCATGCATCGAGCAAGCGGTCCATGCCATCGATGCATGCCTGTGGGAGCGGCTCATCAGCCGGCCATCCCTCGGGCGACCAACGCGCTTCCACGTCGACGAGCCGAGGCAGGATGGGCGGCAGCATGGACATGGCCAAATGGTGCACGAAGGCCTTGTCTTTCTCCCCGGCCGTGCCCACGGCATCAAGGTCGACGGCCACGATGGGCCCATGGTGGAAGGCCAGCCGAANGTAGCCGGTGGCGTCGTGCTGATCGGACGCCACTACCGCGGGATCAATTCCCTCCGTGTGATGCACTTGAACGCCGTCAACTTCGGTTGTCGTGAACGAAAAGCGAGAACGTTCCAAGACGTCTTCGAGCCATCCTTGAGGTGGCGTTGTATCGCGGCCGGTGCACACGAATCCATCGCTCCATGAGAAAAAGTGTAGGCCGCGCCGGGCATGTTCTTCCCACGCCAGCATGCGGAGGGTGACGTTGTGATGGTTCTGAAGGCTGGCCAAGTAGGCCTGCTTCCCGTCGCCTCGACGGATGTACGAACCGCTTCCGAAAGCGGAGTTCTGGTACTTCCCCACCGTTGAGATTTCGACGTCATGAGCGGCGTGAAAACTACCAGCAAGCGCCTTGGCGATGTGGTCTCCGCGNTTCGCTAGCATGCGCTTTTTCAGCCAAGCCGTATCNCCGCGTCGCTGNACCACCTGGTCGATTTCCTTCATGGTCCGCTCGATGGGGTCACGGCGCCAGCCTCGACGTACTGAGCCAGAGAGCTCCGGAAGGGCCCGTTCTGGGTGCTCAAGCAAACGGTCGAGATTTCGACGCAGACGTTTCGCCGTGTCTTCATTNGCGTGTTTCGTNCCTCGCATCCGAACCCGTTGGCGCTTNTTGCCGGGGAATTCGACCTGCGGTGCACGTGCCATCGGTCTGCCTCAGCATGTCGCGTGTGGCGTGTGGGATGAGGCTTTCTCACCTCGTCCGCATCATAGTTTGCTCAACGAATAGTCCAGCACAACGAGTGAAATGCTCCACTGCACGGTCTCACCGTCGTCCTGATGATTGCACAAGGCACTGCCTCCGGTCGAGACGGTCACGGTCAAGTCGAGGCTCGACGGGCCAAAGCCAACATCACCTCCATTCAGCGCAGCTCGAAGGTCCCCCTCTGAGATGTTCTCGGCGCTGCCTGCCTCAAACAAGGATCGATCGAACCATTCCACGGATACCGTATGTGAGGCCGTGCTCCCCTCGACGTTTTGCCCCTCTCCGCTTTGAGACAAGTCTCCCCGTTGCAGCAAACCTGCGATGGTGTCGGGCTCAGCGTCGCCTGCGCCCGGCGCGGCGCAGCCCGGCCCGTCCGACGTTTCGTCTTCGTTGTAAGCCAATGTAGCCACAAGGCCGACGACGTTTCGTCCATCTGCGGCGCTGCCGGCTCCGTCGCTGTGCACCTCAACCGGCACGGTTTGGCCGTCGGCGACGAATTCCTCACCTGAGCCAATTTCGATGAATTCGAGCGTTCCATCAATGGACCACGCCGCCGCAGAATCGGCAGCTTCTGGTGCATCTCGCAGCAGGTAAGCGCCTTCGGCGGCTGCTGCAGGGGCCAGAATGACCAGGGCCGCGATACCAATGGCGCGACCAGAGGGGACCTCGAACCGGCCAAGCGGCGAACCGTCCTTGATGCGGTAGGCATGGTCAATGAAGTGAGCAAGGAAGGCCATGGTCATGCCAGGAATAGATTCGAAGACGTGTTCGTTGAGGCCAAGAAGGCGCCAGACGATGACGCCGACCAAGGCGGCGATCATCATCGTGACCGAGTGACGGGTGTCCGGCTCGTACCCGGTCCAGCGCACGATGAGCATCGGGACGAAGATACCTCCAAGGCCGTACACGGCAAGGACCACGAGGGAGAACACAGAGTCGCCTCCCGGCACGTACAGCCCAACCAACGAAATGATGGTCGCGACCATGGCCATCGCCAACGTGACCTTCTTTGTCGTGCCATGATCCTGACTCCATTCTGGGCGGATGTCGTCGGTGACCGCTGCGGTGCAGGCGAGGACCTGGCTGTCAGCCGTGGACATGGTGGCGGCGAAGATGGACGCGAGGATGAGGCCGGCCCAGAAGGGGCCCAGCACGTCCATGGCAAGTGTGGGCAGCCCAAGTTCGGCATCGAAACCGTCCTGCGTGAACATCACGCGACTGGCCCAACCAATGATCAACATCAGGCCGATGAATGGCGTTTGCCAGACGAAGAACCAGACCATCGCTTGCTTGCGTTCCTTGTCAGAGCCCAAGGTCATCACGCGGGACACAACCTGAGGCTGCCCCGCGACACCAAGGCCACCGAGGAAGAACGCGAATATCCAGAGGCTGACGCCGAGAGCGAGGTTGGGTGGAACCAGGCCCGTGAGCACGGGATCTTGCGTTTCCAAGGACGTGTTGAGGCCGCTGAATCCACCGACTTGGCCCAACGCCACCCAACACAGCATGGTGGTTCCGATGATCATGACGCACGATTGCGCTGCATCGGTCCAAATCGAGGCCCGAATGCCCCCTGCATAGCAATACGCGACCACGAGCACGAAACCGATGAGAATGCCCAACACAGGATCCCAGCCCATCATGGCAAACAGGGCCTTTCCACCGCTGGTCAACTGGGCTGCGGCGTAAACGGAAAGGAAGGCTACCGACAATATGGCGGCGAGTTTTGCTTCTGGTGCGCCAGCGACGTTGGCAACCAGAGACGAGAGGGACCGCACACCACGGAAGTTGGCTTCTTGCTGGATGTATTTGTAGAGCCAGACCCATGCGATGACTTGGCCAATGCTGGAAGCCAACCCAATCCAAATCGCAGAATAACCAACCGCGTACGTGAATCCAATGAATCCAATGAACATGTAGCCGCTGTTCCACGTGCTGACCGCAGAGAGGGCCGCCAACGCAGGGTGCATCCCGCGTCCTGCGACGAGGTAGTCGTCCGTCGTGTCCTCCTTCACACGCATGCTCGAGAGTCCAACGGCCGCAAAAAAACCGAGAAAGAGCAGGAAGGACAACAGCATCGCGACGTTGCCCATCGCCCCGACCACACTCCTCCTCCCCATCAACGCTTCCGAGGGAGGCGCGGCGGAATCAGACCCTTCGCCATCGGGCGATGGCCTCGGCTTCGACGCCCTCAACGGCGGCAGGAATCAGCAGGCAATTCAGACGTCCGCCGGCCTCTGAGGGCAACCCGTCCACCGTGGTCGTGACGAAGGCCTCGTCCACGGTGCCCACATCCGCGCAGAGCACCACTGGCCATGCCCCCACCTCAAGGTCGGCGAAGGCTGCAGTGTTGAGGTTGGATTCGGCCGTGTCACTCATCGCTCGCTCGAGCAACCTCTCTGCCATCAAGTGGAGGCTTCGATGAGCGTCTTCTGGCCGCATTGGCTGTTGGTCGCCGGTGCCTGCCCCAGTGGGGTCCAAGTCGAGGAGCACCAGCGTGTGCAGCCCCTGGTGACGGTTGACGGCGACGGTTTCGAGTGGAGAGGTGGCGATCCATGACCCGTGGGGGTAGGTCAGCGTGGTTTGNCGCCCAAAGCGGTAATTGGACAGTCCTGCCGCTCCAGTGACCATCCCAGTGATGCTGAGTCCGTGCAACACGAGGCATGGAACCCCCGCTTCCAAAGCGCGAAGTTGCAGGTCAACGTGAGTGGTGGCTTGCAAGGGGTCGCCCACCACAAGGAGCGCCACCAGTGAGGTTTGAGCAAGCTCAAACATCCGAGTTGGGTGTTCCACGTCGGGCCGCATGACCCGTTCAATGGGACCGATGCGTGCTTCCAAATCAGCCAAGTCTTGCTCTGGCCAAAGCGCAGTGTAGGCCTCATACCATCGGTGTTCGGCCTTCTGAGCAGCTTCAAGGGCAGCGTGGGTTATCCCGCCGAGGCCGCCAGGNCCCAGTCCGACAAGGAGCAAGCCAGTAGGTGGCAATTCGACCGTCATGCTGATGCCGTCCTGACCGGTGGTCCTCGTGAGCGGCATGCGTCATTTGAGGGTGCCGAGCACGGAGACCGCCCAATGGCGGGAACGTTTGATGCTGGCNGGNTGGTTGGCTGCCGGGGTTGGCATCCAATCCGATGGCGANCANCGCTTGNTGCCTCTNAGCGACCTCGCTCCTGCNGACGCAGATGCAGGGTTCGAAGGCCATGCCATCGTGCGCCGCCCTTCGNTGGAGCGNGGNCCGCAGCATTGGCGNGACCGTCTTGATCCNNGCCTTTTGGAAACCNTGGAACCNTTTCTCCCCACTGCACANGAGGTGCAAGGGGACGTCCTGCTCGTCAAACTGGAACCAGAAGTCGAGGCCCATGAGAAAGCTATTGCTGAGGCCATGCTGGCTCAATTTTCCCATGTTCGGGTGGTTTGTGTTGACGGAGGCGTGACGGGCCCATTCCGAATCCGCGACCTACGGGTTCTCGCCGCGCGAGGGGCCGATGACAGCACGGAAACGACCGTGCGGGAGCATGGTTTGGACTACACACTCGACCCCGCCACCGCTTACTTTAGCGCCAGGTTGAGCCGGGAACGCGAAAGCGCCATGACCCTCATCAAAGCACATCAGGCGCACCTCGGGCGTCGGTTGATCGCATACGACCCCTATGCTGGAGTTGGGCCTAACCTCGGCCTCCCTCTCCACGATGGCGCCATTGAGGTCGCGGTAGTGGGGGACTTGAACGGGCAAGCCATCCCATATCTCCGCAGCAATCTAGCCCGAATCATCAGCAGAAGTGCCCATCCAGAGGCGAGGTTGGTGGTGCGTGAAGGTGATGGACGCGAATGGCAGCATGACGCGGAAGTCGATTGCCAAGCAGACGTGCTTTTCGTCAATCTTCCACACGAAGGCCTGAACCACTTGACGGACCTAATTCCGCTGCTTGCAGACGACGCGTTGGTGCTTGGGTGGGCCTTAGTGGACCGTCATCAGGAGGGCGCCGTTGCGGCGCGTGTCCGCGCTGTATTCGATGCTGCAGGATGGCAGGCCGCCGTGGATGTTCAAGCCACGAAAGGGTTCAGTACGAAACGTACGATGGTTCGCCTTGTGGTGCGCGCGACGACGGGTTCTTGAGGCGCCCACCGCTCCCGTGAACCATGGAAACCACCGTGCGCTGCAAGTGCGGCGTCACCATAGACATCGCAGGGGCCACGCCACGTTCTGACGGAATCAAGGTCTGGTGCCGCGTTTGTGGCGACAACTTCGTCCACAAGCGTAAATCGTGAAGGCGCCCGTTCCGGGAATTGAACCCGGGTCGCAGGAATGACAATCCTGCATGATAACCTCTACACCAAACGGGCAGGCAGGCGTCCCGTGAGGGAACCGATATTTAAGCCGCTCTCACTGTGTCGTTGACGGTTCTCATGAGCGCTAGACCGCCTTCCGCCGCCCAAGCCAAAGAGGCCGCCGAACAAGCCGCGGCCGACGATGCCGTCGCCGCCGCCTTCGGGCAAATGGCCGGCATGACGTCCACGGACCCTCCCAGCCCCCCTCAGAAAGGTCCGCCAGGGGGCCCACCAACAGGTCCTCCAAGTGGCCCCCCGACCGGCCCACCGAGCAAGGGGCCGAGTGGACCTCCGCCTTCCGGGCCCCCAAGTGGGCCGCCCCCAACAGGCCCACCGACAGGAGAGCCAGACCCTGAGCCCGAGCCTGAACCCGAATCCGAGCCTGAGAGTGAAGCGGAACCAGAGCCCGAGCCTGAACCAGAGNCCGANCCTGAACCAGAGCCCGAGCCTGAACCAGAGCCCGAACCTGAACCAGAGCCCGAACCTGAGCCCGAATCCGAGACGGAACCTGAACGCCCGGCTCCGCCACCGCTCGCCGTTGACGCCGAAGTACGCCGCCTTCGCGGAGCGTTGTCGACGGCCCAAGCCACGATCGAGGCCCTCGAAGAGCCGCAGGTCCCACCTGCTGTGCTCGAGGACATCGTGGTGCCTCAACACGTTGTGGCGGATTTCGCCCGCATGGGCCGCTGGTTGGTTCACGAGGATCTTGGTCGTGCCACGATGGGTGGTATGGCCATGCTGCATCCTGACGTGCAAGGCGCCGTTGTTTCCACCCGTATGCTCACGATGATGCCACGCATNGACGAACGCTCTCTTGTGGCCGGTCGTCTCGGGATGGGCGCGCCACGCGGTGCCCGTGAGGATTGGCGATTGCTGGAAGTTCTGTTGGCTTCGGTGAGCATGGCGACCGGCGGACCCGCGGCCGTCATCCACGCNCATGGACCGTACACNACGGCCATGTCGTGCGANAAGGATCTNATNGTGCTCCAACCNATTGANGCCATTGGNAAGAAACACATTGGCCGCATCATCATCGTTGANCCNGANGCGGTGGATGAGGACACCTTCCTCCGCCAAGCGGTCGAAGCCTTGCAACAGGGCGGCATGCGATGCGTGGTTGTTCGTGGCCATGGCGCGTATGCGGTCGGGGCAGATTTGACGCAAGCATGGTCGAACGCGTCCATGGTGGAACACAGCATGCGGGTGGCGATGTTGGCCCGTCAAGCGAACCTGAAGACCTGATGGCCTTCATCCGCGTGCTTCGCGGCAGACTCGGATGAAGTTTTCAAACATCTCGCGGCCAAACTCAGAGTCGTTCACTTCGGGGTGAAATTGGAGGCCAAACCTCGTCCCCTCCTCGTTTTCCATCCCCTGAACTTCACAGGAAGGCGACGACGCAGTGATGTAGAATCCTTTGGGAACCGCGTGCACTTCGTCGTTGTGAGACTCCCAGACGGTCTGTGTTTCAGGCGTGCCCGCGAAAATGGCCCCGCCTCCGTCCACCAGGGTGATGTCTGCGGCCCCAAATTCTGGCTCAGGAGCTTCTCGGGCATCGCCGCCGTAATGACGTGCCATGAATTGGTGCCCAGCGCAAATGCCGAGAACGGGGACGTCCAAATCGAGGAAGGCCGCACAGTTGCCCAACTCTCCACTTAGGCCGATACGGGCTGCGCCGCCTGACAGGATCAGCCCGTCCAAGTCACGCAATTCCGAAACCGGGGTGGTGTTTTCGATGATCTGCGTGTCCACCTTGAGGTAGCGCAGCATGCGCCATTCTCGGTGCGTCCACTGGCCGCCGTTGTCCACGACGTCGATGACAAGGGGCCGGTCTTCCATGCAGCCCCACCTTCTCGTCCGGCCCTTAAGGGTGGTCAAGGAGGATGGCGCTCATGGTCGATGAGCGCCACGGTTTCGGGAAACGGACACCCTTTTCCGACCTTCATAAGGAGTGGAGCCCTTTGACTCTGTAGAAATTGGAGTGATGCACATGCAAAACGAACAAGAAAACAACCTGCCGACCTACACCGTGACCGTGGCCGATCCAACCGGAGACACCAACGTCCAGATGACCCGCCCTGAGATTGTGGCCACTGCGGCCGAGTCCAAGTCTTGGGTCTTCGTGGACGACCGTCTTGTGGACACGAGCGCCCTCACCGACGCCCAACTCAACGCGGCCGACGCCATCCGTTTGATGCCCGGTCTCGTCGGTGGCCAGTGAACTTGACCTCACGGACAGGTTCAAAACAGGGACGCCGTCCGGAGCATGGGGATGACCATGGTTGAACTCGTGGACTACAAGTGCGCCGAATGCGGCAAGATCGAACAGTTCCGTGGAGACCAGAACGGTATCTCCTGCAAGGCCTGCGGCGCCCGGATTTTCATGAAGCTGCGCCGCAGCGGCACGAAGCGTATTGACGCTGTTTGAGTGCAAGCGCACCCTTCTTGGACCGCTGACGCGGAGCCCTGCTCATGACGTCGTGGCTTCGTGCGTATGCGCCCCGGCGCTTCGACGATCTGGCCACCAGCGATGGTGTGCGGGAGTTGTTGTCCCAGGCTTCCTTGACTGCGAACCCTCCGCATCTGCTGTTGTCGGGCCCTTCCGGGGTCGGCAAGACCGCAGCATGGCGCTTGGTTGCTCGGCAAGTACTCGGCCCGGGGTGGCGCTCCACCACGCACGTTCTCAATGCGCGCGACCTTGCAAGAACCTCGGGTGCCATGGGCGCCTTCGAAGCCTTCCTTCGTCCAGAAGGGCGCGGTTCTTCGGACACCTTGGCGGGCCGCACCAGCCTCGAAGCCTTCGACGTCGGTCTGTTCAATCAGCGCCACGACGACGCCCCCCCAGCCGGTGCAGAATCGGTCGGCCGTGAGGGCCGCCAAGCGGTGTCACGGCTCATCGTCATCGAAGATGCCGATCATCTCGGTCCGAAACGCCAACCCTACCTTCGCCGCATGATGGAGTCGGGAAGCGGCAGCTCCCGGTTCTTGTTCACCGCACGAACGCCATCGCGTCTCATCGATGCCATCCGAAGCCGTGTCCAACACGTGCGCATGCCTCCTGTGAGCCGTGAACAGATTGTGGAGCGTTTGGAGCATGCCTGTACCCAGTCAGGCGCCACCGACGCTGCCATGCTCGAAGACATCGCCCACGTCGTCGCTGGCGATCTTCGCCGCGCCTTGTTCATCACCGAACTCCTGGTTCGCCGAGGCTTGCACACCGACCGCAACGCATTGGGGCGGTTGCTTCAGGAGACCGAAGTCGTTGAGATGCGCATGGTCATCGAGGAAGCCTTGCGAGGGCGTTTGCATGATTGGCGGTGGGAAAAGCAGGGCGCCAAGAACACTCGAGTGCTGTACGGCGCCATGGGTCATCTCGACCGATTGATGGCCACTCACCATCTCGAAGGGGACCAAGTCATCGAACACATCCATCAACACCTCGTCGAGGGTCGCTTCCATCTTCCTTCAACGGTCTTGGCCGATCTGCTCGATGTAGTGGCACAGACGGATGCCGACTTGCGTCGATCCTCCACCGCTCGGATTCACCTCGAGGCCATGCTCCATCGCTTCGCCGAGGTTGGGCGAGGCGCCGGTCTCGCCCCAGCGTAAGCGTCTTGAGGCTCGCTCAGGTGGTTGAGCCGGGCGTGTAGCATAGCTGGATAATGCACCGGCCTCCTAAGCCGGGGATCGCGGGTTCGAATCCTGCCACGTCCGCTCTTCGACCATTTGGGCATGGTTCTCGCGGGTCCCTTCAAAGCGGGAGCGTCCGTCGAAGGGCTGAGGTGAGCCCCTGATCGGCGAGGACGGCATCCCGGTTCCCTATGGGGAAGGCTTCAGCCGACCCGAGGACCCCGTCAAGCGTGCAGAGGCCCAACTCAGCGCTGCAGAACGCATCCGCCAACGAAGCGGAGCAATGGCCCGCCATTCCGCTTCACAACTTGGCCGCAAGTGGATGTGCATGCCCCTTGTGATGGGCTCAGTGGTCATTTTGGCCGCTCCAAATGCGAATATTTCGTCCCCGTTGGCCCTGCTCGCCATCTGGGCGCCGTTTAGCCTGCTTGTCACCTCCTTTGCAACGCTCGCTGGCGAAGCCACGCAACAGGTTCTCCGAGCTCGCATTCAGTTGCGTGCTTGGGGGGGAGGCCCGGACGGCCAATCGCACGATCTCAAGGCACAGCCCGGCCTCGATTTGGTGCAGGAGGGCATCAATGAGTTGCGGCGCGTTAACGCCGCCCAAGCCCTGCTCATCGCGGCGTCTGCGATGTTGCTGTTGACCGCGTCGGCCATCACCACAGGGTCGGTCGGCTGGAACCTGGCCGTGCTGCTGGTCATCGTGACCGGCGTGGCCCAAGGATGGCATGCGCAGGTAACTGCGGACAAGATGCTCCAACTCGGCGACCCTTACCCGCTGCTCATCTCCTTCGTTCCCACCCACCATTCCACTCAGTTCGATGGCACCATTTCCGACTTGGTGCTCGCCCACCTCGATCCCGACCTGGTCATCGATTGGCGGGCGTGGTGCGATGAATTGGTGAAGGCCGCCCTCGATCCACGAGGCCCTCGTTTGGTGCGAGAGCGAACCTTGCTGGTGTTGGCGCTTCATCACGACGGGCATTTTGACGATGCCAGCGCCATGGGACATCTCGACGATTTGCTGGGTCGCCCAACCGTGGACCGGCTGCTTCTTGACGAGGACGCCGTGATGAATTGGCGATCCGTTCAGCGGCTGATTCAGCATGCTTTGGCATCGCAGCCCAACGCCGCGCTGCTGCTAACCCGCTTACTGGGCGATGCCGTGGGCGGGACCGTGCGTCGCACCGGACGTGATTGGCGCGTGGACACCGCGCTTGGACCGGTCTGCGAACGCGGCACGGGGCATTTGTTCGTGCTTGTGCATCATTGGGGTGAAGGACGCGTGCCGGCCCACATCGAAATCCTCGCTCCTGGTGGAGAACCCTCGCGCCGAAACCAGCGAATTGTCGTCGAAGGCTGCCGAGCGATCGAGGCACCCATTGACTTGCAAGGTAGCGATCGGCGCGCGGCCATGGACCGATTGGTGGATCACGTCGATCGCTCTACGATGCTTTGGTTCCGTCTCGCATGGCCCACCACCTTGCGCGGCTCAACGCGCGTCCAAGTTCACCTGAATGACGGCCAAGGGCGACTCATCGACGCTCGTGTGTTGCGTACCGAACTTCGCCCAACGGCTCGAGGTGGTGCCCGCGCCCTTGTGCGTCGATTGGTGAGGGTGCGTTCAATCAACGAATGGCCGCTCCCGAAGCGGATCGACGACGTCTTGACCCACGAGGAAGAAGCCTAGGTCCAAGCGCGGGCCTTATGGCGCGCCCCTTCGTCGCGCGCTTGTCGGAGGCATCGAAATGGAAGTCTGGGACGTGGTGGTGCTTGGTGACGGGCCAGCCGGACTCGCCGCTGCAGCCAACGCGGCCAGCGAAGGTGCAAACGTGTTGCTGATGACCGCGGAGGCGCTCGGCCGCCGCGACCCTCGCATGTCCGACGGCCTCGCGGCCTCCATCGACGAATCCACCAACCGCGGCCACCGCGAGGACACCATCCGTGCAGGCGGTTTCCTTTGCGATCAAGACATCGTGGCCAGCGTGACCTCTTCCGCCGTGCGCGAAACCGACCTTCTCGAGCGACGCGGGGTCATTTTCCGCCGCGATTTGCGCGGTTTGCCTCATGTTCGACGCCTTCCAGGCCATGGCCAGCCCCGTGTTGTCGGCTCAGGCGACGCAGACGCCCGCGAACTTCAGCAAGTCATGGAGGAACAATGCATGCGCCATGGCGTAATCCGCCGCAGCGATCAGGTACCACTCCGACTCGTCCACACCGGACAAAGAGTGCAAGGCCTCGTGGTGGCCGACCTCACGGGAGGTCGCGTACTCGGCCTCCAATCCAAGGCCGTGATTCTTGCCGACGAGGGCGCATCCGACGTGGCGATCACCGGGCGCGGAGCCTACGGCCTTGCCTTGGCTCTTGACGCTGGCCTCCCCCTTCGTGACATGGAATTCCTTGCCTCAACGCCGCTCGGCGTTCGTGATACTTCGATGACGCTGCCCCTCGGGCTGCTCGCTGACGGCGCTACCGTATGCGAGTCGGACGGAACGCCGATTGAGCTCGGAGATGGCCTTGCATCCGCCGTCAGCGCAATTCGGACGGCCAAGGAGGCCGTGATCGATCTTCGTGACTTGGGCGAGGCTCGCCCATGGTACGACGCCACGTTCCGCCTGCTTTCGCAACGTCTCGGCATCGACGCAGACCGGCAGACCGTTGCAATCGAACCGCGCCCCTACGCCAGCCTCGGGGGGGTGGCGGTGGACGAGGAGGGACGTGCCGTCATTGGCTCGTGGTCCCGTTGGTTCACCGGTCTCTACGCAGCCGGTGGAACGGCGTGTACGGGCCTCCACGGGGCAGGCCTTCTCCCTGGCAACTTGGTGCTTGACGCGTTAACGTCGGGCCGTGCTGCCGGCGCTTCTGCAGCGGCATGGTTGGTGGACCAACCCCACGCCGGTTCCAAGGCCGTGGCGAGCGCGGTCGAAGAAGCGGAGGCCGACCTCGCAGCCATGATGGCTCCCGCGGAGGGTGACGGTGGCGTTGTCCGCACCGGCGCGGTCACTTCCGCCGTCAGCGCGTTGATCAGCAGCACTTTCGACGGGGGGACCTCGGCCGGCGAGCTGGAATCTGCCTTGGCGCAGGTTGAAACCTTGGCCTTGGCCGCTGAAGCCTTGCACCTCGATGACACCTCGCTGGTGGCCAACGCCAACTTCGAAGCTGCTCTCGCTGCACAACACGGCGTCCAGGTGGCCCGTGCCATGCTCCAGAGCGCCTTGTCTCGTACAGAGTCCCGCGGCGTTCACGTCCGTCATGATCACCCTGACACTGACGCAGAGCAGATGCACCACACCCTGATTTCTGCAGACGGTACCACGGACACCCTTGCGGTCCGAAAGGGCGTCTCCGGCCACTGGGTCCTTGCCCCGGCTGAATCGGCGTGAGGATTGAAGGCCATTGGGCCCCACGCGTGCGCATGGGCGGTCCGACGTTGTTCGAGCGCATCGTCCAAGG
>PBMM01000037.1 GCA_002723635.1 Methanobacteriota archaeon
AAAAGCACCTCTGCAATCAGCAATGGAATCGGTCTGAGGTCCAACACCCTGGCCAACTGGATGGTGACTGGTGTCAGCAAGAGCATGGTCGTCACGTTGTCCAGGAAGGCAGACAACACCGCGGTCACAAGGCAGAGAATGACCGTCAAGGTCCAGACGTCTCCACCGCTGCGCTTGTATGCTTCAACGGCAAACCACTCGAAGACACCGGTGTTCGACAGGATGCCCACCATGACCATCATACCGAGCAAGAGACCGATCGTCTCCCAATCGATCATCGTCGTGACGGCCTTGAGGCTCAAGGCCGCTTCTTCGGAATAGTAGTTGAGGGCAAGAACCGCCGCAAGGCCACCAAGTGCCGCAGCGAGCGTGCGCTCGACGACCTCGGTGATGATCATCGCGTACACGGCAAGGAGGATGAGGCCACCCACCAGCAAGGCCTGAGACTCAAGTCCGGCTCTGATGTGGATCTCAAGATGCATGTCGTTCTCGTCGCCACCGCCTCCTGCGGCGATGCTTTTGCCGATGAACATCAACAGACCAACGGCCAGCAAGGTCAACAGAGCAAGTCGGTGACCCGCACGGCGGGACGGAAGCGCAAGGAGGCCCATAGTCCGTCGGCCCGACGGACGGATATAATCCATTGTCGTCGAAAACTTGGAAGGATTGTCCTTCAGCGGCGCCAAAGAACGCCGACGTTGCCTCGAGAAAGCACGAGAACGGAACCTGTGCGTTCGACCAACGCGTCCCACAGCAGTGCGAGGTTTTCGCGGTCGAAGACCCCACGGTTGACTTTGATTTTGACCAAAGTTCGTTGTTTGAGTTGACCGTCCACTTCTTCGACAAGGGCCTCGGTGAGTCCTGAGCGACCCACGCGTACCGTGGGCTTGACGTCCTTGGAAGCCGCCTCTCGACGGATGTGGTTCGGAATCTCACCCATGGCGATGTTCCTCCTGCGAGGCCGATGCGCCTTCAATCCTCCTGTGGCCAGGTGTTGGCCCAAGGACCGAAACGATGGACTCGGCCACATGACAGGCACGTAGTAATGCGCTGACGGTTTCGAATGCGAATGCGTGCTTCATGCCCGGGACGCAGAGGCCCGTGGCATCCCCGGCAAATGTGGTGGCGCCAAGGGAGCGGAACCGGCATGCGCTGACGGCGGCACACCCTGCGGAGGTGCTCAAGCAGCACCGGGGTCAGCGGGTCTCCAAGGGTACGCTCCTCCAGCCGTTGTTCAAGCATGGTGATGGATGCAGTAGCTGCTTGCCGTCGACGCCCGCCCCGACCTCGACGGCGGCCACGAGCCATGCTCATTCGACCCCAAGAGCGGAGAGGATGGCGCTCGAAATGGTCTCGACGTCGCCCACGCCGTTGATTCGATGAAGCACGCCAGCACGATCGTAATGCTCGGCAACAGGGCGCGTTTGTGCGTGGTAGGTGGCCAACCTTGCCCGAACTGTGGCTTCGGAATCGTCGGCCCTGCGGACCTCGACGAACGTACCGCAAGGGCACCCGGAATCAGGCAATGGCAGATGCGTGTCATGGAAGACACGACCGCAGGATTTGCAGGTGTACCGGCCCGTGATTCGTCCGACGATCTCATCGTCTGGAACTTCGATTGCGATGACTGCATCGATGCTTGCGATTTGGTCAAGCGCCTCCGCTTGAGGAATGGTGCGTGGAAATCCGTCAAACATGACGCCGTTGGCAGCGTCCGCCTCTGTCAAGCGTCCCTGAATGATCCGCAGAATGACGTCATCGGGCACCAAATCACCGGACTCCATGTATGCCTTGGCTTCCTTTCCGACGTCGGTTCCCGCGGCCACAGCCGCCCGCAACATGTCGCCGGTCGAGACCTGAGGTTGGCCCGTGTGGTCGAGGATGCGTTGCGCTTGCGTGCCCTTGCCCGCGCCAGGAGGTCCAAACAGAATGATGCTGCCCATGCAGCTCGATGGACGAGGCCGCTTTCAACGTCGCGCTCACGCTCGCCCGTTTTTGATGAGCCACTGCTGTCCGTAGTGTTGCCATTGTTCCATGGTCCAACCCTCGGGCAAGCCATCAGGTGGAACAGGGGGGCCAGCGGCAGGAGACGGTGCTTGGAGTGGCGGCAAGGCAGGCAAAGGTGGCGCCTGAGCGGGCGACGGAAGCGGAGGCAAGGGCTTCACCACGGGCGGCCGTCCTGCTGGAAGTGGAGCGCCCGGTGGCAGCCCCTTCGGCAGTGTAGCCATAGGGGGCCGGCCTGCGGGCATGGAAGGCTTCGGAGCAGGCGTGGGAAGCGGCTCGATCGATTGTGCAAGGGCCGCTTGGATTTCGGCCTCGCTGACCGCACCAGAGGTCAGATCGTGTTCAGTTCCTGTGTCGAGCAACGATGCACGCCGCTGACCGTCCGTGTCTGCTTGACCATGGGCGCCTGGGGTAAGGATGTCCTCGCCCATGTCTGCGATTTCGGCGGATCCGCGCACCCTAAGGCCAACAAATACGAGGACAATGAGCACTACGCAAATGATCAAACCGGCAGCCCATGTAGGCAGGAGGCCAAACAAACCACCGTTGTTACCCGCTGGAGCTGGAGCCACTTCGAGGCTGGTGAGCCCCACCATGGTTCCGTCGGTGCTGGTTAATTTGACCACGAGGTTGGAACGTGCCGTTGGTGCATTTTCAGTCGGCTCGAAGGTGATTGTTAGTGATGCGTTTGAACCGACAGTCAGGCCCTCAAGGTCGCCGCTGCAGGACACGTCCCAACCAGAGACCAGCTCCCCTTCGTCGTCTTCCACGCTAACTCCGCAGGAGACATCGAGTGGGAGGTTCCCGGTGTTGGCCACGTCAACTGTGATGCTTTCGGGCTCCCGAGGGAGGTCGAGCAATGCACCTTCGACGCCGGTGTCAAGGGTGGCATGCATGGTTTCAGCAACACTGAGGTCGAGGCGTTCACTGGCGTTGAGCCATTGCGCACCGCTGTTGGCGGCCACGTCGATCAGCACCTCCAGTGCATCGGCAGAGGCTGCCGTCCCCGGTGGGGCCATGACGCCAAGACGCGCCGTTTTCACCTCTCGAGGTGCGATGATTTCTGGTGGATTGGAAAAGGCGACTGACCATCCGTCAGGCACCAGTCCTGTCGCCCAAGAAAGAAGCATGATTGTCGTCCCCGTGTTCTCGATGTCCACGTCGAAGAAGGTGAACTCTCCGTTGACGGCCACGGATGCGTTCTCTGGTAGCGTCAGAACGTAGTCCAGTTCCTCGGCCACCACCAACTTCGTGGTGTTGCTGACGAAAGATTGCGCGTTTTGACGGGTCTTGAGTTGGTACGTGTTGCCATCACCTTGCTCAGCCGTAGGCGGGACAAGCAGCGAGTAGGTCACCGTCTCGGTGGCACCTGGCTGGAGGGTGAGGTCGATGCTGGCCTTCTGCTCGGGCGTAACACCGGCAATTTCGGCATCGTACGCCCACAGCGGATCTCCAAGTTGCATGGTCATGGTCAGGTCGACTGGGACGTTCCCAAGATTGGAGACCAAGGCATCAAGGATGACCAATTCTCCGCTGTCCACCTTCACGTCAGGTGCCAATGCAGAAGGTCCAAGCCGTTCGCCTTGAATGGAGAGATCCACTTCAAAGACGGTTTGGGGAAGCACCCCCACCTCGAGTATCTCGACGTGAGAGAAACCTGCATCCGTCGCCGATGTGACCGTGCAAATCACCTCTGCTTTCACGTCGGGCGTTGGAGCACCGTCCACGAT
Source organism: Methanobacteriota archaeon (assembly GCA_002723635.1). Lineage (GTDB taxonomy): Archaea > Thermoplasmatota > Poseidoniia > Poseidoniales > Poseidoniaceae > MGIIa-L3. The sequence continues at coordinate 3,735 of PBMM01000037.1, forward strand.
GGGTGGCACAGAAACCAACACGGGCATGGGCAAATCTTCGAGGATGTCAAGCGGCTCAAAATCAAGGGTGGAGGCGGCTGTGCCGTCCAAACCAACCTGCCACCCGTCAAGATCGACGGTGCAGGCAAGGTTGTAACGCGCTGGAGCATTGCCGGTGTTCATCACAGCGATTGAGAACGCGACCGACCCACCAGGTTCAGCCGCGATAGGGTTGCCGTTGGGCAGCAAGGTGCCTGAGACACCCACCAAGACGTCATCAACGCGACCAACGTTCAGCGTGAACCGCTGGGTGTGAGAGACGAAAGGCTGGTCGGTGTAACTCGCTTTCACGTCCACGACGAAGGTGCCTGAAGCAGCATAGCGGTCCGGGCCCGTTCCGCCAATCATCGCATCTAGATCGGTCAAGGTAAGGGTCAAATCCCGATGGTCTCCTGTGCTTCCCAGTTCCGTCACAGCGTATGGACCGCTTTCGTTCAAGCCCTTTGACCAGCTGTCTTTGGGTGAGAGAAGAACTCCGGGCATGGAAGCGTCGATGGCCTGAACTTGNGTCACCGTGACGGTCACGCTCCTGTTTCCNGTTCCTTCATGCTGCACNCGGATGGGGATGTCGATGCCGGTGAGGTTCCTGACGTCCATGTCGTGCACGGCAGCAGAATCGCGCTCTTGCGAGGTGCTGGGAAGCGAACCGTCTTCAGCGTAAGGGATGATACGGACGCCAAGTGCACTCACCTCGATATCGGTGGTAAACACGTTGTTGTCCGTCCCTGACTGGGCATCGTTCAGCTCCGTCACGTCATCATCGACGTCGAGTTTCAACTCAAGCGTGTGTGTACCGGTGGTGGAGAAGGTGTGGAGGATGATGTGGCTGTCGATGTTGCCTGAGGCGAGGGGATTTCGAACCCCATCGTACAAGACCGAACCTTCGGTCAAATCNGTCAAGACCACTCGTTGCGAGGGGGCCTGAGCCGTCCCTTGGTTGAGCCATGACATGGAAATGGAAATCACGTCATCCTTGAGCGGTTGGTCGGTGGATANCAAAATGCTCCGCTCCAAGCCGACGAGGTCAGCCGTGGGCGTTGCGGTTGCATCAGCGACCACCACGAGCGCGAAGTCTTGCGATTGACCGCCCCTGTGAAGCACCTCTACCGTCCATGCACCTGCGCCGGTCAACACGCCGGCAGGAACACGAATGCGTTCGACGTTGTTGACATCGTCCGCGGAGCCGCCTATGGTGGAGANNCCGTTGGCGAAGTCGTTGCCCAACCAACGGGTTCCGTCAGGCGACACCAGCACCACATCGAGGTCATTGATGAGGCGGGTTGAGGTGGANCCTGAGGCGGCGCTCCCAGGAGTATCGGACCAGACGAGGGTGATGTCAATGCCCGAAGAAGGGTCCATGTCAAAGGCATACAGAAGGCCGTATCCCGCGCGAAGGGCTGGTCCATCATCAAGGAAGGTCGTGAGCATNTTGGAACCGTCCATGGGTCGAACGGTGCGGTCAAGGTCGATGTGCCCCCATCCTTCGGCGCCGTTGGGGATGTCAGGGGTCCCAACGTCGGTGGCTCCGTTGATCAACATCGCCTTGACCAGAGCGGCCGAGGGCGCGGTGAGACCGCTTTGTTCACGGACGTATTCACGCACCAACGAGGCCGTGCCTCCGGCTACGGCCGTGGCTTGTGAGGTTCCGCTAAGGGTCATGTACATCGGATCACCGTTNGCGTGGGACGCNGTCGTGCAACCCGCCCCGGCTGGGAACTTTGCTTCTTCAGCACGACCAGAGCAGACGGCGATGCCTGGTGCNATGAGGTCTGGTTTGATGCGCCCGTCAGCAAGCGGACCCTGCCCTGAACCGGCCCATGGCGTCAGGCTTGACCCGTTGGATGCTCCAACGGACAGTGCGTTCTTGGCCGTGGCAGGTGGGGTGACGCCGNTTGAACCATCGTCGCCTACGGAAAACACTGGCAGAAGGTCACCAAAGGTGGCCACGTATTGATCCACGGAACGGCTGTCGGAGGTGTAGTCGCCATGCCCACCATTCAGCCCCCATGCGTTCACAGACACACGCGCTGTGGCTTGGTCAGCATCGCTGAGCATTTCGTAGAGCGAACCTTGCCGGCCAAACACACCCGTAGGATCGTGTTCAAGCGGGTACATGACCAAGGAGGCGGAAGGCGCCATACCGGTCGCAGAGACGTCGCCTGTGCCGTCTCCAAGCACCGTGAGGGCGACGTGGGTGCCGTGACCGGCGTTGCTGTCTGCGGGTGAAGTGTCCAATCCGAAACTGGTGTAGACGCCAGCGATGCGCCCTGTGATGTCAGGGTGATCGATGTCGATGCCCGTATCGGTGATCGCAATGGTTTCACCGGAACCGTCCAAGGTGAACGNAGCTCCGTTCCGCACGTCCACGACACCGGCTAACCCTGCGGCCACGGCGTTGTGCACCTCCATGTTGTAGGCAGGTTCAATCCAGAGAATTCGACCGTCTGCAGCAAGGTGGCTGAGGAAGGTTTGGCGCGCCTCAAGGGCCATGTGTGAAACGGCAAGGGTGCATTGCCCAACGCCACAGGTGGCTTCTTCCGCACCTGCGTTGAGAAGGTCAAGGACGAGTTCTGGCAGCACCTCGGGGCGAAGGTCATCGGCGACGACCAGCGACCAGCGATCGTTTTCCCCGGACAAAAGATGGACATCGGTTCTCCAGGATGCGTCGTAGGCGCCAAGCCACCGCACGGAAGGGTCCTGGCTCAGGATTGTGGCGGTTCCGGGCTGAAGTCGAACCACCATCGATGCGGTGTCGAGGTAATCGAGAACGGTAGCCTCCACCGAGGCGAGCACCGCTTGTTGCCGATGACCATCGACGTGATGAAACTGGACCACGGCCAAGCCATCGGGTGCATGAGNGGACGGGGAGAGTCCAAGGGGGTCGAACGTGTCTCCGCCCAGATGAAGCAAAGTTGGTGCTGTTGCGAGGGGGGCTGAAATGGCCTGACCTGCAACGCGGTGAGCCGGAGCAACACCCGTTTCTACATTGTTTTCCGCGTTGTCGTTGGAAGGTTGCACCGCTACCACCGAAGCCAACGGGAGAAGGAGGAACACCAGCAAAACGGCGAACAACCGTTCCGACATGGGCCCATGGGTCCATGGAGGGCTTTTGAAGCCCTCCCACCGGTGCGTGACCTCAGGACAATCCGTTGAACGCTGCAATGGCCTCATCCGTCTTGTTCACGGAGGCCTTCCAGTCGTCTTCCGTGCCCATGAGGGCGCGCACCGCATCGACGTTCTCCGGGACAACGTCCGACTCTTGGTGAATTGCTTGGAAATACCACAAGGTGTTGTCTTCGAGTTTCACGCCGTCTTCCCACACGAAGATTTCGTGGAGGTCGCCCCACGTTCGACCGATGTCCCGCGCGAATTCCATCACTTCAGCCGTGGTGGTGATGCCCGTTTCACCGCCGTTCATGATGATCACACGCGGTTGTTGACGCCAAAGGCTCAGCACCGACTCGGTGGTCATGCCGTGTCCTTCTGGGAGGGTGGCCACAATCGCGTGCATGTGCATGATGGTCGTTGGAACCGCCACGGCAAGGGAGGTGATGTCGATTTCAGGTCGGACCGTCATGACGTCAGGTCCGTGATGACTGGGGACCTTGAGCACCGGCGTGATAGCGTTGATGGGACCCTTCTTGGAGTCACCAGGGTCGGCTGCTCGGCGAATCATGGTGCATTCTACTTTCAGGGAACCGCAGGCTTCGAGCAATGGCACAAGGGTCCTNGACAGGCCGGTGGTATTGCATGAAACCACCCGGGTGCCCTCGGCGTTGAGGTTCTCTTTGTGGTTGGCACAAGAGGTGTAGGACATGCCGGTGGTTGCATGCTTTTCTCCACCTTGGAAAATCCACTTGACNCCGGCTTCTTTGTAACGTTCCAAGTTCGCCGCACCGGCCTTTCCGGGGGAGCAGTCAATGACAACGTCACACTGTGCAAGGAGGTCGCTGATGCCTCCGCCGCACGCATATCCAGCGTCGGCAAAGGCTTGAATTTTCGACGGTTCGTCAAAGGTGCAAAACAGAGGGTATCCCTTGCGTACGGCCAAATCACACCCGAAAGAGGGGCGGGTCTTGGTGACGCCAATGATGATCATGTCGTTCTGTGCCGCTACCGCATCCGCAACACGCTTGCCGATGGTTCCGTAGCCGTTGATGGCCACCTTGATGGTCATGCTCCCCGATGTCAGGACCGGGCCTATGAACTGCACGACGGACGCCTTGAACACGGCGATGAGGCTATGTGGCGTTCCCCCAACGAGTAGGCATGGCCGGCGAGGCGACACCGCTTATGGAGCGGTCCATCGGCATCAACCGACAATTGGCGGGAGCCTTGGAAACCGCCATCGAACGCAACGCCATCCTCAGAATTGGATGGACTGCGGACGGCACTGAGGTGCCCAAAGAGGGCGAATCCGGCCTCTGTCCTTTCCTTCCAACCGGCGCACGGGTTCGAGCGCTTGGTCGTCTTGGACCGTGGATTTCGGCGGGCAGTTCTGGTTCCTTTGACCACCGTGGCGATGCTGGCAGCATGTTCGGTGCAGCTCTGCAAGACGGAAGGCTGCTCTGTGAGGGTCACGTTGGCCCCATGGCAGGTTGGTCCATGCGCGGTGGGACCATCGTTATCGAAGACGGGTGCGACGACGACCTTGGCGCGTCCATGCACGATGGGTTAATNCTCGCCCGTGGAAAACTCGGTCGTCGGGTGGGCAACGGCATGCGAGGCGGCCTGATTGTGGTGCACGGCGACGTGGACCTTGACCCAGGAAGTGGCATGACCGGTGGCATGATNGTCATCGACGGACGATGTCCAGTTCCCGGTCCGGGTGTGACCATGCGTCCACTTTCCTCCGCCGAATTGAAGGAGGTCAACGCCAGCATCGAGGACCCNACGTGGCAAGTGCCCGCTGATTCCGTATGCCTTGTTCCCGCCATGCCGCATGAAGAATCCACGGAGACCGTGGTGCCTCGCGTTCAGGCGATGGACGGTTTGGCGCTGATGCCAACCACGCCCTCCGCTTCGCTCCCGGGAGCGTCGGTGGACACCACGGTGTTGCTCGGGCAAGCGCCCCTTGCCCTCCCTCTCCCAGTGCTCCCTCATGTTCAGAGCGGAGAACGTCTTCGGGCCAAGCGGTCGAAAGAAGACGTGGCTCAAACCTTGGCGGAACAGCCCTTCCTCGTCGACGAAGCACCCCGTGCCATCGACATGCTGCGCATTGGCGAGGGCACCGTGACGGCATGGACAAGTTTGCCTGAAGCTGCTGGGGCCGTGATTGATTTGGGAGACCTCCCACCAATGGACCCCGCTTCTTTGGAGGCNCTCATCGTCCTGTTGACATCCATGTGCGATACTCCACCTTCGTTCGCTCTACTTGGCGACGCTGGCCGTGTCAACCACGTGCACCGCTGGGCTGCGGAACATGGCATGGCCGCGGCCTTCATGGACCTCTCCAAGCGACCAGATTTGCCGGTCCCGGCCATGCTTCCGTTGTCGGGCCGTTCAGCCAATGCGACCCTGGATNCTGAGGTNACACAAAGCGGCGTCAAACTCGACTGGGTGCCGACGGGGAGGGATTTGGTCATCCTCGGCGCGGGTGGCCTTGGCTTGTCAATCTTCCAACCCGACGAGGATGGACCTGCTGCGCTGGCTGGCTTGCTGCGGGACTTGCGCATCGGCATGACCCATGATCTCCAAGACCTTGGCTTGCACAGCGTCGACACCTTGGGGCGTGCTCATCTTCGGGCGACCACCCTTGACGTCGCGTTGATGAGCGGGTTGCGCGTGGCCGGCTTCGAGCGTCCTCTGCCCGATTGGACGAGGTGAACGGATGCCAACAATCAGCATCGAACAACGTGTCCTTGAGGCGCTCATGGCTGCGTCAGGACACGCGCATGACGTGACTGCTCTGGAACAGGAACTACCGCTGCTCGGCACGGACATCGATCGATGCGANGAAACCACGTTGGACATCGAGATTTTCCCNGACCGACCAGATTTGCTCTCCGCAGAGACCTTGGCCAGGGCCATGCGGGCCTTCATCCACCACGAAGCGGTAAGCCCATCCCTTGACGTGCAACCCTCCACCACTTCCATGACCGTTGACGACGAACTTGCAGAGGTCCGACCAGTGATCCTCTGTGCCATGGTTCACGGCGTCAACCTCGGCGATGATGAATCGAGCAAAGACGCGGCCATTCGACGCTTGATGGACCATCAAGAGAAACTCCACTTCGCCGTCGGTCGTGGACGTCATCGAGCCTCGATTGGCGTCCACGATTTGGACCGGCTCCAACCCCCCTTCCGGGCGGTCTGCACCGACCGTTCGGCTTCCTTCACACCTTTGGGTTCTGACACGCCGATGACAATCGATGCCATACTTTCCGAGCACCCGAAAGGNATCCACTACGCTCATCTGCTTGAGGGCATGGATCGTGTCCCACTATTGCTCGATGCCAACGACGCAGTGATGTCCTTCCCTCCCATCATCAACGGTGTTCACACCACGGTGACGACGTCCACGACGTCAATGCTGGTTGACGTCACCGGGTGGGACATCGCCGCCTGTGAGGCTTCCCTGCACTTGGTCTGCCTCCAGCTTGAAGCGATGGGCGGAACCGTGACACAAGTTGACGTGAATGGAGGCCTCGGGCAAGGCACGCACCCTGCTGGAGCTGCTGTTCACCACACCCTTCCAAAGGCTCTCATCAAGCGCCTGCTCGGAAGGGACTTCACCCACGAAGAGGCCAGCAACGCTTTCCAACGCATGGGGGGCGAAGTCCTAGAGGACACCAAAGANGCCTTTGTCGTGGCCATGCCACGGTGGAGGCTCGATGTTCTGCACCACGTGGATCTCATCGAGGACCTGGCGATTGGTCATGGCTACGATGACCTCGGCACCGCCACCCCAACGGCTCCTGCACACGGACAGCCTCGCCCGGATGCCCATCTCCGCAGGCGTGTGCGCACCGCCCTTGTCGGCCTCGGATTCACCGAAGTCCAATCGCTGACCTTGTCCAACCATGANGACCAATTCAACCGTATGCGATGGGAGCCAAGCGGCAAAGTGACCGAAATCACCAATCCGATCACGGTGGATCACACGGTATTGAGGCAACACCTCTTGCCGGGCCTTCTGCGCCTGCTCGCCGCCAACCGTCATCACGACCTTCCNCAAGCAGTGTTCGAACTTGGGACGGTGGTTCGAGACCACCACAACGCCGGACGTGTGGCCTTCCTTGCGGCAGAAGCCAGCGGTGGTTTCGCTTCCGTGCGCGGTCGAATTCAAGCTCTCATGGGCGCCTTAGGTGCCACGGAATCGAGCAACCTCGTGATCGAACCTCTCCCAGACGGCGAAGGCCCTTGGCTGGCCGGTCGTGCTGCCCGCGTGCTCGTGAACGGCACCTGGGTCGGATGTTTCGGAGAAATCGACCCGCACGTGGGTGATGCCTTCGAGCTAGCCGTCCCGATGAACGCCGCAGAATTTGACCTCAGCGCGCTTGATGCAGCCCTTCCGGACCCTGTGTGAGTTTCATGTGCGGGCGGTTTGCGTTCGGAGCCCGACTCGAACAGGCCTTGGTCGATTTGGATGTGCAAACCACCCTCAACCCAGACCCACGCTGGAACATCGCCCCGACCGATCTTCATCCAATGCTCATGCACGATGAAGGCGACTTGGACGTCGCCCTTGGCCGATGGGGGTTTACGGCCAGGACAGAGGCTCTGAAAGCACCGATTAATGCGCGTCTTGAGACCGCGACGGAGAAACCTGTCTTCGCAGAGGCCATGCGAACGGCNCGAATGGCCGCTCCCGCCACGGGATGGTACGAATGGATGACCTCGCCTGTTGGCCGTCACCCGCATCACCACACCTTGGTGGACGGCGAAATCATGTGGCTTGCCGGCGTGCTGCATCCGGTTGGACTCGAGGGGTTCGCGCTGCTGACAAAGGACGCCACAGCGGCCATTGCACATGTGCATCCACGTATGCCGGTCGCGCTTGCTNCTCACGAGGTCGAAGCATGGCTAGAGCACGGGACGTTGCCCGCCATTCAAGCACCCGTCACGTCATGGGCGGTGGGCATGGACGTCAACCACACAAGTCGTGATGGTGCACATTTGTGCGAACCGATTCCNACGTTGTTCTAGGACACACGACGACGACGCCTTGAAGNTCGGCACGAGGATGTTTCCACCATGCGAGTGGCCGGTGTTGTGCTGCTCGTGCTTCTGAGCACGCTCCCCATGCACCACGTCAGCGGCTCGGCGACGCAAACCTTGGGATGCCCAGAAACAATCCCACTCCTTCCGGGACAACCGACCACGGTNACCCTGATTCAACACGACGACGATGCCCTCGATCTTGAGGTGTGGAACACCTCGGAAGTGCAGGTGCAGGACATCAACAGCACCGTTGCTGACGGTATTCGAACGTGGACGATGAGCCTGACCGCCTCCCTCACAATGGGGGTTGGTCACGTAGATCTGACGGCCAATTTGACCGACGGTTCCAGCATCCTTGATGCGTGCACCATCGACCTTTGGGTCCGTCCTGCATCTGCCTTGGTCTTGGGCGCGAGCGGGCAGTCCACGTTCACGGTCAANGAGGGGGTGACCACACAAGTCGCCGTGAACCTGACCAACGTTGGTTCCGAGCCAGAAGAAGTCCATTTCACCCTTGAAACCACGAGCGATTGGGCNTGGGGATGGACCCTCAACGGCGTNCGCATNGANGATCCAAACGTGACCGTTCAGCCGAATGAACTGGTCTACATTGGAGCATGGATTGACGTCGGTTTGGTTGGTGTAGACGGACGACCGTTGTTCGGAACCGGGCCATCCTTCACCCTTTCAGCCACGTCCAGTTTCGATGGACGTGGGGCAACGTGGTCGTTCGTGCTCGGGATGGAGGAAGTCAAACGTGTGGCGTTGGACCTCCAAGTACCGAACATGCCCGTGGCTCCCGGCACCGACGAGCGCGTGGAAGTGGTCGTCACGAACCGGGGGAACGTGCCGTCCAAGGTGCAGTTGGACCTCTTTGCGCTCGAAANTGANGGNACCGTCGTGACGGGCTTCGAGCCCATCGACCGCTTCCAACGGGATGGATGGACCGTCGCCCTCTTTGGCGCTCTCCCGGACGTGTCCATCGACCCTGGCGCTTCACGCACCTTCGAGGTTGGTTTGCTCGCTCCATGGACCGATGAGGGGCGCATGGACGTCCGCGTGCGTGCGAAGATTGGTGCGGCCACTCAAACGGTCGATATTGCAGGAGAAATCGACCTTCAGCGTGCTTTTGAGGTGGAAGACATCACCGTTCGGTGCCCTGATTTGGAAGTGGATCAAGCGTGCGAGATACGTGCAANGGTACGCAACGCCGGCACCTACGATGATGTCGCGACCATCGAACTCGCGCTCAATGAATCATCGACAGGCATCGTGAACATGAGCGTAGAACAGGAACGTGTGGTGCTCAACCACGGACAACAGCGNGAGGTTCTGCTTGCGCGGCTGAGCGCTCACCCGGACGCTCTCGCCTTCGGAACCGCAACCTTGGATGTGAACGTTGGTCCTGAAGGTCAAACGCTGGTTCATGTCAAGCAACTTGACCTTCGGATTGCTCCCCGCGTCGATTGGGTGTTCGAGTCAATTTCCCAAGAAGAGGACACACGCCAACGTGTTTCAGTCACCGCGACGCTCAGAAACGATGGCAATGTGGTCGACGGACTCGTGGTCAGCATGAAGGCCTCCCATGGAATGGAGATGGGGTTGATTCCGCCAGCANGAGCAGAATACGAAGATGATGCGGACCCGATTCGTTCTTTCGAAGTTGAAGGCCTCCCCATCGGCGACAACATCACGCTTCGTGCATGGTTTGATCTCCCGAGCGACGAGCAAGTCAACGGAACGGTGTACGTNAACCTCAGCGTCAGGTCCAGGTACGTGCCTGAACAGACGTTCCAAGAAACGGTCATCGCCCCTTACCTCGGTGTGCCTTGGCAAGAGGGAGCGAGCGAGCAAGGATTCGACCTTGGTGTCCTCGCTGGGCAAGCGTGGGGACTGTTCCAAGTGACNTGGCACATCGTGCTGGCCGTCGGCGTGGCCACCGTCATCCTCAATCGGGCCGTTCATCGACGTGCAGAGCAACGTGCTGAACGCGCCAATCCGACGGCCGAAAAACGGCGAGAAGAAACCTCAGAGGATTGGATGGCAGGATTCCAAACCAAGCAAACGGCTCCAGCACCCGCCCAAAGTCCGACCGTCGATGCAGGAGCGTTTGAACAGGCCTTCAGGAATCGATCGACGCCAAGTCCCGCTCCAGCACCGGCTCCACCCGTGGCCTTGACCGAAGCGGCCTCGGTGGTGCTCGATGTTCGAACAAGTCAGGCGGCCGTNGAGCGCCTCGATGCCCTCGCAGCAGCTTTGCCCCCCGCTCCTGAAGCCNCCTCCGACATCGACGCGCTGCTNGACGACCTCGACCTTGGGTGATCGTATGAGGGTCATCGGCGTGGATGAAGCAGGCCGCGGGCCGTGCATTGGGCCGCTCTTTGTCGGGGCTTTCTGCCTCCCGAAGGAGGATGAGTATCTTCTGGAAGACCTCGGTGCGACCGACTCNAAACGGCTTCGTCCAGCGCAAAGGGAAGCCATGGCCGCTGAACTGCGGGAGCTTGGTACCCGACGTGGCTGGGGGCTTGCTGTCCATTCATTGTCACCCACNAAAATCGATGCAGCCGTTGAGGAAAAAGGCCTGAATAGGCTGGAAGTCGAAGGCTTCGTTGAAGCCATTCAAGCGGTCTGGACGGAAGGCGTCGACCATCGACTGGTGCTGGACGCATGCGACGTGGACGCTGCACGCTTCGGGCGCAACGTGGACGCTGGCCTTGCCGCAGCAGGATTGACTTCATCCGAAACCGAAGCCAAGCATCAAGCCGATGCAGACCACCGAGTTGTTGGAGCCGCCAGCATTGTGGCCAAAGTGGAACGGGACGCTTGGGTTCGTTCTTTCATCGAGGAATCGGGCATCGACGTAGGATCTGGTTANCCAAGCGACCCGAAAATGAAGCGTGCCCTCCCCTCGTTGCTGCAAGGTCAACACCCGCACGAAGACCTACGCTGGTCATGGGCGACCACAAAGCGAGGCTGGGAGGCAGTCCACGACAGGCCTGCCCCCGTTCGCACGGAAGCACGAACCACGGTCCAACGGCGGTTGTTTGACCCACCATCCTCTTGAAGGGCCTCTCATAGGCCCTATTGAGTGCCATGACGTGGACGCCGGACGAGGAAACCCTCGCCTTTCTTCGCCTCGTGTCCTTGCAGAACGCCGTGGAATACACAGGAAAGGCGGTCGCAGGATCCGTGGTCGGACGCATCATGGGCATGCGGGCCGACCTGCGCCCGCANGGGCGCGTGCTCGCATCGGCCATCGCCACGGCCGTGGCTGAAGCCAACGCCTTCGTTGCCGAACAGGGCCTCGAAGCCGCGCAAAACGAATTGGCCAAGCTCGCTCCAGAACTCCTCGAAGCCCGACCCAAANCCGAGCGACGCGTTGGATTGCCCGACCTTCAACAGGCCGTGGAAGGCGAAGTCGTGCTCAGGTTTGCCCCCAATCCAAACGGTCCACTTTCCTTTGGGCACGCCCGTGGTCTGGTCATNAACGGGGCTTATGCAGAGCAGTACAAGGGAACGCTCATCCTCAGGTTTGACGACACCGACACCGTCGTNAAGCCACCCATGCCCGACGCGTACAAAACCATTCAACAAGAAACCGAATGGTTGCTAGGGCGACCTGCTGATCGCGTGGTCATCGCCAGCGACCGAATTGAGGTGTACCACGAGTACGCGGCGACGATGATTGAGCGAGGATTTGGCTACGTCTGCACCTGTTCAGCGGAAGCATTTCGTGAATTCCGGCTTGAACAGGAGAACTGCCCGTGCCGTTCCGTATCGACCGAAGACCACACCGAACGCTGGCAAAACATGCTCAACGGGACCTACCGTCCTGGTGACGCGGTCGTGCGGGTGAAAACAGGCATGGACCAACGCAACCCAGCGCTCAGGGATTGGCCCGCACTTCGCTTGCAGGANACGGTGACCAACCCTCATCCTCGCCCNGAAGTTGGATCNAAGCANCAAGTGTGGCCGCTGTTGGATTTCCAAAGCGCGATTGANGACCACCTNCAAGGCGTGACGCACATCATCCGCGGGAAGGACTTGATGGATTCCACCCGCAAGCAGACCTTGCTCTACGAGCACTTTGGGTGGACCTACCCACAAACGATGTACTGGGGACGAGTCAAAGTGCATGAGTGGGGCGGATTTTCCACCTCAGCCATGCGCAAAGACATCGAGACTGGCCGGTACGAAGGCTGGNATGACCCCCGTCTTCCAACGCTCTCCGCCCTCGCCCGTCGCGGAATTCAATCCGAGGCCTTGCGCAATTTCTGGCTTGAACTTGCCATTACGCAGAAGGATATCTCCGTCCCGCTGACGAGCCTCTTTTCGCACAACACCAAGGTCGTGGACGCAGCAGCACCACGGCTTGCTTTCGTCCGCGACCCNGTTCGGCTGCCCTTGGTGGGTGGCCCAAGCGTTGCGACCTTGGTGCGCTATCCAAGTGACACAGAGAAGGANCCACGAAACCACAGTCTCGCCTCAGGCCACGTTCTGGTGGAATCAGAAGACGCTGCCGTTGGCTCCTTCCGCCTCAAGGATTTGGTCGATGTAGACCTTCGCGAGGATGCCCTCCATGCTGGNAGCCTTGAGCGGAAGGACGGGCGCCCAATCGTTCACTGGACCGTCGACGATGCCCAGGAAACGACGTTGCTCGTCGCAGAAGACGATCGCATTACGGAGGTTTCTGGTCGCTTGGAACCCCACCATCATCCTGCGGGCACCGTGGTGCAATTGGAACGAATTGGGTATGCCATCCTGTTGGATGATGGACGTCTGTTGATGACACACGAATGATCAGGACCGCGCGCGGTCCAACGATCGGAGAACCTTCACCTTCGTGCGGGCTGCGGCAAGATCGGCCGGAGAAAACCAACCAAGGAAGGTTCCATCTTCGGCCACACCCACCACCGCACCGGGTTGGCGCCTGTCGATGAGTTCCACCACTTCATCGAGAGGTGTGGAGACCGGAACACGAAGCACATCAGAAAGCATAACCTCACGGCAAACTGCGGCCTTGAGTTCGGTGCCACGCAGCACTACCCTCAGGAGGTGGTCTGGTCGAATCAATCCCCGAGGTTGTGCCTCATCGTCGAGCACGACCAACACGCCTCCNGGGACGTCAATCAAGCGATGGGCGGCTTCCTCAAGGCTGTCTTCAAGACCAATGGTGACGTGTTCATCGTCAAGGTCGAGGTCACCAAGGACACCGACCATGAGTTCACCCCTGAATGGTGATGCCACGCTGGCACCCTTGGCAGACGATACGAAGCGGACGCTCGTGGGAAGGGACGTCATTCACCGTCCCACAAGCCGGGCAGGCAAGGGTCGGCAACGGGAGGTCCCGAGCAGCACGAGCGGCACCGNCAGAAGACACNGTNCGGGAGGTCCGGGGAGAAACCAGGGCGGTCACGCCCCAGATGAACGCCGAGGATCCTGCTGCGCCCAACACGAAGACGGAGGGATAGGCAAAGAGGAAGATGGCCAACACGATGATGGAGAGAAGAACCACTTCGGTCATGAGCAAAAAACGACGGCGTTGGCGGGAAATCCGCCATCCGAGCGCAAAACCTCCAATGAGAACGGCCAGGGTCCCAACGAGGACCACCAACGGAGCATAGAGCGGAGCGCTCGTCGGTGCAGCAATCAATTCGAAGGTCAATCCCTGATCGAGCTCTTCTCCACTGAGCACGGCGACCTCGCCCATCGGCATGCGGCGATGGTTGAGGCTCAGTCCGTCGGCGTCACCCAAATCTAGGCCAGCCAGCGAGGTCAATCCAGACGTGCGGAGGGTCAGATCAATCGACCAATCTGACCAGAATGGAACCGGCTGAACGACGATGAAGTCCCGGACCAAATCGATGAGTGTCCCGTCCGCTACACGCTCACGGGAACGGATGGTGATGGTGAGGGGATGGCTGATAACGCGTTCTTCTCCATGCAAGTCCAACGATACTCCGACCGTGTCGAAATCACCTGAATCGCCGATGAGTTCGTCAGGTTTGAGGCCAAGGCCGTTCGACAAGAAAGAAACGTGCAGTTTCCCCATTTGTTGCTCGAATTCTTGACGCTCCACCGACTCAATCATGCGGCTTTCACGTTCTTCATCACCGACACCTCCCGCGCGGAAAGAACGGATGGTGGGGGAGAGCGCCAAATCTTCGCTTCCAAGATGATCGAGGGACCATCGCATCCAAAACGACATTTCACCGTCTAACGTGATCGACGTCTCGCGTTCGAACACCAGCTCGCCTCGGTCTTGGGACACCTCCAAGGATCCCACGATGGACAGAGAAGACCCCGCGCCCGTCGTTCGGAGAGGCTCCTCAGAAGGGTAGTATGTGCCGCCACCGCCTTCGCCCCCTTCGGTGATGAAGGTCACTTCCCTGGTCTCGCTGGTGATGGTAGCGCCACCGCTTTGCAAGCGCAAGGTGACTTCGAGGTTCATCGTTCGTTCACCGGGGTCGTCGTCAGTGTAAGTCCAGGTGACTCGAATCCCGTCCGCGGATTGCGTTTCGACCGGATCGCCTGAAACCGCGTTTCCGTCAAGTCGAAGAGTCAAATCGTTGCTGAATGCGAGAAGATCCGTTCCAAACGGTGAGGCGAGCACGACGCCAAGGTATGCATCGGCCCCGTCGGTTTCCACGTCCAGCAAACGCATTTCGACGGCTGACAGTTCGCCTGAGATCGATGCATCTGCATCGTCCGCACCCCATTGGACCGAGAGTTGAGACCCGCTCTGAGGCACAGAGAAAATGACCGAACGAGCGAGGAGCACAACCTCGAGGTCCCAGCCGTCACCGACCGTGGTTTCATCCACTTGGACGTTGAAACTGACCGTGCTTTGTCCTGTTCCGACAAAGGTCGAAGGGGCAGGAAGTTCCCCGACGAAGACGTTGGAACCGATGGCCACTTCCACCGAGAAATTGACTTGAGCGCCGCCGGCATTTTCGACGAGCACCGGCAACTCAATCGACCAGGTAGAATCTGGCACTGTCCCTGCATAGAGGTCTTGCAGCCGCCACGTGGCCACCACTTCTTCCGACGTGACGGCGTTGGCGATGATTGCGCTTTCAGGTTCATCCCCGAGCCGTTCAGAAAATGGGCTGAGGGCTCCGTTGTCTGCGGAACCCAACATGAAGAGTTCGAGGTCCACGGCGGGGCAACAAATGATCTCTGAGGACGCTCGACCTTCCACGGCCGTGGCGGACGGAACGAAGACCAACGGCGCCAACATCAGCAACGCCACGAGGACTTGCCGCACAGGATCACCTCAAAGCGCACGTTCGAGGAGGGTTCCAAGTTCTTTCTCAAACAAACCAACGAGGGCCGTTCCAATCTCGCCTTGGAGTTCATCGGGGAGCATGCGCAGACCGAGTCGCGTCGCGGCTCGGCTGGCCTTCAGTTCGGCGTACACCGAACGCGCCTTGGCTTGGAAATAGTATCCCACGGCTTCCTTGATCTCTTCCTTGAGTTCGGGGTCATCGTCGATGACGTTCCTGATGTGGGCCTTGAGTTCGTCCTTGACCAAATCACGGAACGTCTCAAGGACAAGGTCCTCCGTGGCCATGAGGTCTTGAATCTGGTCGCGGATGCCGCCCGTCAACAAACGCTCGATGGCCATGCGCTTCCATCGGCCGGAGTTCCTTGAAACCATTGGTGCTCAGTTTGGTCCAAACAAGGTTCCAGTAGACAAGAGAGCATCCATCCGCCGGCTCATTGAAACGCGTCCTTGAGCGCTGTCAGTTGGAGGTTCTGAAGCGAGGCGTGCCGCCTGCTCCAACACGTCGAGCGGGTTTCCGGGGAGCACTGGACGGTGCCAGACGAGTTCTTCCAACCGTGCAGACGCCATTTCGGTGTGGCGCAAGGCAGGAAGAACGGCCTCAGATAAGCCACGTGAACGGGCTTCATGGTCCATGCGAGGCCATGCCTTTCGAAGGCGATTCAGCAAGGTTGGAGAGAGGCCATTCGGGAGATTACTTGGAAGGGTCTCGACCTCGGCAAGGTTGGCAACGCGCAACGTTCCTTCCTCGCAGAGGTGGTCGCGCAATACGGTGTACCACGGGTCGTAACTGGCGTCCAAGGCCCCGCGGCCCCACTGCGCAAGGAGCACCCAAGGTCGAACAAGACGCACCCTAGGACCAGAAGGTGCCATGTGCTCAGCGACCAGAGCACAGAGCAGTGCAGGGCTCAACGCTCCCGTTCTGGGGCGTTGCTCACGGCCCATCTGGATGGAAGCCCCCACAGGAACGAAGTGAATGAGAGGGCCCTCTGAAGTTGGC
>PBMM01000038.1 GCA_002723635.1 Methanobacteriota archaeon
GCCTCCCGCGTCAGCGCCGTGGAATTCGTGAATTCCGTGATGGCCAAGCTCGCACCGCATTCTCGCGCAAGCAATCGAAAGGGCAGATCGGTCACGCCGGCCATGGGTGCAAGCATCAGCGATCGAGGCTCACCCTCCCACGGGCCCATCGGTTCCCATGGTCCCATGCCCATGTTTCCACCTCATGCTGCCTGCATTTCAAGGCCGGTTCGTCAAGCAGAAGATTCCGTGAGCGCTTCGTCGATGAGTTCAGCCACGCGATCGATGCGACGAAGGGTGCGTTCCAAGCGTTCGAGGACGCGGCGCTCGACCTGTTCAAGTGTGCTGCCTGCCATACGATGACCCATGGCCAATCGCCCTCCGAGCAGGTTGAGGAGCAGCATCTGATCCTGGGCAGACGTTCCTTCCATCGCCTTGGTTACGTCTTCGGGTCGCAACTTGCCTCCTTCTAGGCCCTTGAGGAGAAGGCTTTGCTGCTTTTCGTTGAGCAGACGCTGAAAGCCGCCCTTCAGGAGCAACCAATCGGAACCACGTCGTTCGTGTTGAGCGATCATGGCGGACCAAAGCGAGGTCGCCAACCGGTCCGTTCTGGGCACACGCTCAACTACGCCGGTCGCACGGAAGCGTTCGAGGATACGGCCTGCACGTGCCGCGGGCAAGCCTACTGCTTCTGCAGCCTCGTCCGTGGACAAAGGGGCGTCCCGTTCAAGGAGCATCAAAAACAGCTGGTGAGAGGAGGATCCGCTCGAGATTTCGCTTCCCGGCCGGTCGCCCAGAAGGCCCGTGTCCGCCATCCAGAGGGTCATGGCATCCGCATCGCTGTCTGGACTGGGAGGTCGGAGGTCGACCATCCCCAACGACAACGGGAGCGGGTCGTTCTCGCCCAAATCGAGGTCCAAGGGTGCTCCGCTGCGCGACCATGCCGGAGCAAGGGCCTGCAGGCGTTGGGACGTCACCAGCCTGGCGTTGATGCGCACACGCTCAACTGCTGCCCGTAGGCTCCCGCCTTGCACGTAGTATCTGCGCCAGCCTTTGCCTTCGTCGGTGTGGCCCATCAATCCAGTTTCCACCAAGCGCGTCAGGTGGTGGTTGAGGGATGCTGGAGCCAAGCCCAGATCGTCCGCCAATTGGCCTGCGTCCCACGCGCCTTTCTGGTCGCCCAGCACGTGTTCGCGAAGCAATCGATGGACCGGCGAGGCACGCCCCCCGTCCGCCGAAGCAGGTCCTGAGCGGCGGACTAACGCAAAGGCGTCGATGAACCACGCAACCAAGGAATCGAGGTCACGCCGTGCCGTGGGCAGAGGTGCTTCAACCACCTTTGCTCGAAACATGCTCAACCTCACGCTGAAGGCGAGCAGCATGGCACTTGAAGCGTCCGCCTCCGACGGGGGGAGAAGGGTCAGATTCAGGGCTCGTCGGTGAAGCCGGAGACCACGCCTGCTCGCCATGCCTGATCGTCATCGAGATGAGAGGACAACGCCAAGCTATCTTGGCGCAAGAGACCACGCCGTTGCAGCACTTTGACCGCAGAGTGCACGCTGGCTCGGGTGCGGCCAAGGCGGCGGGCCAGGTCGGATTGGCTGTTGGGGACGCCATCCTCCTTGATGGAGAGGATAACGGAGCGTTGCACGAGGGAGAGCCCAATGGGCAAGCGTTCAGCGGCCCTGGACATCCCTGCACGTCCTTGGAGCAACTCGACGCTTTCAGGTGGGCCCGCGAAGTAACACGTTCGCCCGTTGACGTGCATCACGGTGAGGCGTGAACCCCCTTGCAGCACGTCAAGGTGGTGGCGAAGGGTTCCATTGGCCGCACCAAGGCTTTGTTGGAGCTCGCGGTAACAGAGGCCAGGATGGCTCTCAAGCGTGGTCAAAATGCGCCGGCGCAGCGGGTGTGTGGCGTCGTCCACTGGACGTGACCCGGCGATGCCTCCCACGGCAAGCCCAAAGGCTCCGGCAGCGGCGAGGGCCCCTCCGCTCAGGCCAGCCAACCCCGTGGCGCTCACCGCCAAACCGGCGGCGAGCCATGGGCGCTGACGCACCCATTGTTGGAGCAAAGGCATGAAACGAACGAAGGTCCCATCCTATCTGAAGGCTCGCTTTAGGTGCGTCTTCATCGCGAGGTGCGGAGCGCCCCAGATCGAATCTTCAGGTGGGCCACCAACGGGGACAACAGTCGACCGCAGGTTCGTCCATGCTCGGAAAGCACGTACCGTACACGCTCAGGAGGACCAACCTCGACTTTTCGAATCACAAGATCTCGGTCGGCAAGCAACCGCAATTTGTCGGACAACGTCCGTGAAGAGATGCCGTCCAAGAGGGTCTTCATCTGATTGAAACGCGCCGGTCCTGCGATGTACAACGCGGTCAGGATTTCGATGGTCCAACGGGATCCGAACACGTCCAAGGCTTCCACAGCAGCCTGGACTTCCCAGCCGATGGCCGCCGGTCCATCACCGGTGTGGGTGGCCAGAATTTCCCGGATGTTGGACCCGTGCTCGATGGTTGAGTCAACGCGTTGACGCACATCGTCCATGGCGTCAGAGGAGAGGTCGCGGGGCGGGTTCGGCATTGCGCTCAAACCCCATTCTGCGGTCAACGGTTTCAATCTGATGTTGGAAATGCACCTTCACAGGGGCCACCTTCAAACCGTTTCGTCCGGCTCCCTAGGCATGGACCGGCACGTGCTCGTTGTCCGAGGCGGTGCCCTCGGTCGAGACACTGGGCTGGGTGCAGCTCACGCCGGTGTGGTGCGCTTGCTGGCCAGCCATGAGGTGCAAGGGTGGGGACTGAGCGCCGAAGTGGATCATCCGCTTGGAGGCATGGGGCCACGCCGTTTGCTTCGACGATGGTGGTTCCACCCACGCCGCGTGCGCCAACGGCTGAAGCAGCGCGCTCGAGAAGGGGGGCGACTCGTGTTGTTGGTCACCGATCAAGAACAGGCCCATCTCGTTCCACGTCGCGTCCCACGCAACGTTTCGAAGGCGGTCATTGTGCACGACCTCTTCGTTCTTGCACCCAAGACAATTCCGCTTGCGGACGGGGCGATGAAGGAATGGAGCGGTCGCCGCGGCCCAGTTCGCTGGCTTGACATCCGGAGGTTGCGGCGGGGGCTCAAGCGAGCAGACCTCCTCATTTGCGTCTCCGAGGCCACCGCGGACCGTTGTCGGACCGTCTTTCGGGAGGTTCCAGTAGCGCACGTCCCCACTGGTATCAGCCTCGAGCGGTATGCGCCTCGTGCTGAGGAAGCGCCTCATCCTGAGCAGGGGTGCGCTCTTTTGGTGGTTGGAAACGACCATGCGCGGAAGCGGATGAATTTCTTGGCCAAGGCCATCTCGGCGTGCCCTGATTCTGTACGCCGGGACCTCCATCTCGTTCGGGTCGGCGGTGGGCAAACCGAAGCAGGGCGTCGCGCGCTGAGGCAATCCATGGAGGACGCTGAGGTCCGTTTGACGCTGAAGGGCCGCATTGAGGACGAGGAACTCCAGCGCTTGAGGCTAACCTGTGAGGCCCTTCTTTTCCCGTCCGCTGCCGAAGGATACGGCTATCCCCCTGTCGAGGCAATGGCTGCAGGCCTTCCCGTGCTCGTGGCGGACATGCCGAACCATGG
The DNA here is from genome assembly GCA_002723635.1 of Methanobacteriota archaeon. Classification (GTDB taxonomy): domain Archaea; phylum Thermoplasmatota; class Poseidoniia; order Poseidoniales; family Poseidoniaceae; genus MGIIa-L3. The sequence continues at coordinate 3,607 of PBMM01000038.1, forward strand.
CAGCATGGTCCCCTCGGATTGCCGCTTGCCCGTGGACGACGTCGAGGCTTGGGTAGAGGCGATCAGTGCCCTCCACGCTACATGGTCCGCCCGAACCAACGCTGGCGCGAATCCCGTGTCAAGGCCTGCCGACGAAACGCTGTTGGCGCACGTGGAGCGCTTTTCTTTCGATGCTCAGGCTCAAGCCCTCTCTGCAGCCCTTGACGGCCTGATGGAGAATGTGACCGAAGCGTCCGTGGATTGATGAATCCCCTTCGGTTCGGGGGGGTCATGGAACCCGTTCAGCACGTCGCCATCATCGGCGCAGGAAACATGGGATCAGGCATCGCACAAAAGTCCGCTCAGGAAGGCTTTGACGTCCAAATGGTGGACCGCGAGCAACCTTGGGTCGANCGTGGGCAGGGTATCATCACNGGATTCCTTGAGGAAGCGGTGGAGCGCCGGATTTTCTCTGAGGCTGAAGTGGCTGCAATCAAGGGCCGTGTCACAGGCGTGGTCGGAACCGAGAATACGGCGCCATCGACCGATTTGGTCATCGAAGCCGTGTTTGAGGACTTTGACGTCAAGACCGCGGTGTTCTCCACTCTGGATGACGTGTGTGAACCGCACACCATCCTCGCATCCAACACGTCCTCCTTGTCGGTGAACGCGTTGGCCGAAGCCACAGGACGACCCGACCGCTTCGTCGGATTGCATTTCTTTTACCATCCCGCAAAGAACCGGTTGGTGGAGGTCATTCCTGCGGTGACGACCAGCGCGGAGACAATCGAGCGGACCGTGCAGTACTGCAAGACCCTCGGCAAGGTGGTCATCGTGTGCGCCGATCGCCCTGGTTTCGTGGTCAACCGTTTCTTCGTTCCTTGGCTAAACGAAGCCTGCCTCCTGATGGAGGAAGGCATTGCCAGTGCAGCTCAAATCGATGCCATCGCGTGCAAGGCCTTCCGCATCGGCCTCGGGCCTTTCGGCTTGATGAACCTGACCGGGCCGCCCATTGCTCTCCACTCCACCGATTACTTGGCGGAGCAACTGAGNACGCCCCGCTACACCGGTGCGAGCAACCTCCGTGCGCTGGTTGAGGCCGGGGAGATGTGGCCCATTGAGGACGACGGCACCTACGATGATGCGACCTATGTTGCGGTCAGCGAGCGTCTCCTCGGGGTCGTCTTTGGCGTCGCCGCACAGATTGTCGAAGAAGACGTCTGCTCCATGGAAGACGTCGACCGTGGTGCGAAGGTTGGGCTACGCTGGGCAAAAGGTCCGTTTGAACTGATGAATCGCGTGGGTCTCAAGGAGGCCCACCGCATGGCTTCGGCTTACGCCGATGTGGCCGGTGCAGGGTGGTCCGTCCCCGANTTCTTCTCNCGCCAAGCCGAGGACGGCGACGGCTGGGACTTCAGTTACGTCGATCTGCACATGGACAACGGCGTCGCCANGATNACCATCAACCGACCNGAGGCCATGAACGCCCTCAACGAGACCGTGGTCAAACAGTTGGGACAAGCTGTAGCCAAAGCGCACGCGGCTGAAGGCCTCCACACCATGGTCCTCGACGGAGCAGGCAAGGCCTTCGTGGCGGGTGCGGACGTGAAGTTCTTCGTCGACAAAATCCGTGCCGACGCCATTCCTGACATCGAGGCCTTCACCGCAGGCGGACACTTGGTGCTGGACACCATCGAAGCCTCCCCGTTGACCACCATTGCACTGACCACCGGCCTTGCGTTGGGCGGTGGACTTGAACTGGCCTTGGCGTGCGATTACCGCGTTGGGACGCGCCGTTCGAGCTTCCGTTTCCCAGAAACTGGAATTGGCATTTATCCTGGGCTGGGCGGTTCTCAGCGACCGGCTCGCATCATGGGACGGCCGAGCGCGCGCTGGGCGGTCCTTGCAGGCAACATGATGGACGCAGGAACGGCGCATGCGCTTGGTCTGCTGACCCATTTGGTGCCCATCAGTGACGTGGACGCGACGGTCGCATCCATCGCTGCTTCTGGAAAGCCAGAGGCGAAGTATCCGGGTCAGCCAAACGACGCATCGCACCCCGTGGCAGCCTTTGCTGCCACGTTTTACGCGGACGAGCATGTCGAAATGCTGCTCGCAGGCAACTGTCCCGAGGGGCAGGACCCAGAGGATAAGCAAGTGGCTCGTCAGATGAAGTTCCTCTCGCGTGTTGCACCTGTGGGCCTGAAAATGGCCAGCGATCTCATCGACGCCACCGAAGAGGCCTCGCTTGCTGCGGGTCTCCAGATGGAACTGGATGGGTTGGATGCCATCTTCTCCACCGCCGACGCGCTTGAAGGCCTCTCCGCCCTCATCGAAGGACGACGNGCCACGTACACCGGGGCTTGATTCACCGAACCCGGTCAAAATCTTCGACCGTCAACGGCATCCACGTGGTAGTGCTCATCCAGCGCGGTGGCGTTCGCCGTTGGATGTTCGAGAAGTTGATCGGTCCACCGTTCCAAGCTACGAACTCATCAGACGTGTTTTCTGGTGTCTTCACAAGGCCCTGTTCCACCACGAGTCCAGGACTCAAGGTGGACACCTGATACGACGTCGCGATGTCGTCAGCCAAGGCAGACATGTACAAACAAAGCAAATCGAAACCGTGCACCCGTTGGGCCTTCGGCTGGATGCAAAAGGTACGTCCCGTGCCCTCTAGGTGGACACGAACGCCGTACTCCTGCCCCGCTGTGGGCCTGTTTGAGCGACAGAGAATCCACACAAGACTCGACCTTCCAATGATGCGGACGCGGTGGTTCNCGTCGACCCAAATGCGGCCTTTGAGCAACGACACGGACGTTCGCATGAAGCCTCCAGAAGCCAACCATGCGTCGTTCACGAGGCAACGAAGCACACGGCTCTCCGTCTCCTGCTGTTCTCGTCGTTCTTTCATGTGCCAAGGCACATCATCCAGATTGACGGTTTCCGCAACGGCCTCCATGACCCGCTGCCGGAGTTCAATGGCCTCTGCAGCCCCATGATGGCCAAACCATACGTCCAACCATTCCTCGTAGAGACCGTCGTTCACGCCGGCCCTGCTGTTGTGGTCCCAGGTGTAGCCGTCGTTGTCTGTTGGGCGAACGTACGGGGAGAGTGAGATCCATTCCTCCCACGTCAGGCGGTCCTGGGTGTTCATGGCGTAGGCTTCCAATTGGCGTTGTAGGTTCATCTCATGGTATCCTCGTCCTCGTCCAGGGAGCGCGGGTCCTGCAACGCCCCAGATTGGATTAGGTACGTTGTGCAGATGATGTATCCATGCACGAGGGCGATGTTCCGTCACCATGTAGTGTGAAAATGGGTGCTTTTCTGAAGCAGGGTCGCTCAACCAATGGTGCACGAAGTGATTCATGCTGGGTCGTNGAGNCATTCTTTCACCTCAAAAATCCATGATGTCCTCGACTTCGTTCGCGTTGGCGAACGCATTGGCCGGGGGCTCGAAATGTTCGAAGCGCCGGTGAGGTGGAAGGTATACGATGTCCTCGTGCAGGGCATGATATTCTTCGTAGTCCCGTGTGTTTTGATACACGGCGTCAGCGGTTTCGAACAACGGATGCAGGTCCGGACGTGACACTTCACAGAGGGTAAGCAGACGGTCGCGCACGGCTTTCTGGTCCCTACTGGACATGCTCTGAAGATGAACGCTGAGAAAACGATGGAGGGTGTTCGAATGCTCGTCTGGCCTGTGACGGGTCAGACGGACAATGAGATTGACGAATTCGTCGACCATGGTTTCGCCCCGACCACCCAGCGATGGCAAGAACTTCGGAAACAATTCCGAAAAGACGAGTTCAATCTCGACTTGTGGAGGCAAGTTCCCCGTTTCGATGAGTGCGAGAGCCTTCGCAGAAACCGTGCCTCGCCCCTCCTCTTCGTGGGTGTAACTTGCCAGCAATTTAGAGGCTGATATTCGCTCTTCGAGTGAGAAGCAATCCTGCTCGATCGTGGTGAGNAGGTCGCTGGGGGAATGGAGCATGTAAAGCGTGTCTGGCGTATGGGACATGGGAAATCCCGCCTCCCCAAGCAACACGACGGTGCTCAGATGGTCTGACATGGGGACATCGAAGAAAATGCCTTCACCAGCGACGCAAATGGGGTGTCCATCAACTGACATGACGAGGTGTTGTTCGTCATCCTGCACCGCCATAATCATTGAAGCGACCGGGTCCAACGTCACAGACACACCCATAGCGTGGCGAAGGTGCAGGTTGTCGTGTTCATCGATCTGCCATCGCCTNGATTCCATAAGCACCGATTCCAGCAGGTTCAATCCGGTGTGTTCAGCNTCGAAGCGCCGCTCTGAGATGCCCCATTCATCCTCACAGATATCGTCCATCGCTGAGCGGATGTCCGAGACGAGGTCACGCACTGCATCTGCCTTCATGCCCATGCCTCCTGCCACGTGGCGAGTGCTTCGAGGAAGGCGGACAAATCGAAGGGTTCCCCGTCTTTGGACGAAGCGCGCAATCGCGCTTTGACGGTATCAACAAGCTCCTTTTCAGGCGCTTTTCCCGTGATTTCTTCGATCACATCAGCGATGGTTCGNCCCTGNCCGAGCGCGACCATGAGGCGGGCGCGGCGGGCCTCTTCCTCGTCTTTTGGGGCCCTGACGCTCATGCCGCCACCTCCGCAGGCCAAGCCATGGGCCAAGGCGCAGGGTCCTCCTGAGACCATGCGCTTAGGGCCGGTGAGCCACCGATGCGNGGCGCATCAGGCTCGTCTTCACCGAGGTTTCTCGCACGTTTGACGCCATCAAAACCGAGGACAAGTGCTTCGTTGAGCACGCCGGTGCCGTTGGCCAAACTCTGGCGGTCTGTAAGGGACCAATANGCGTCGAAGCGNGGATGGGTGTGCACCCACACTTGGAACGGGGCCATCGCGCCAACGTGGGCGCGAAGAGGCACAAGGCCTGGCGAACCCCAATCGATGAACACGGTGCCTTCCGCGTCGATGAGGACCGANGTTTCCAGACCGGCCACGGCGGAGAGCACGTACACGGCGTTCCATGCCCCAGCCGAGGCTGCGGCTTGCTGGACCTTGAGCACCTCTGGGGTGTCNACCTCGCCGTCCCATGCCGTGTTGATGGCTTCGGCCCATTCGTCAATGGTGCACCCGAAGCTGTCCGGTTCCACGGACTGCGCGACACGGATGAGCACGTCGTCCTTCATGCGTTCACCTCAGGGAGTGGTCCGAAGGACAGGCCACCGTATGCTGCATCCATCATCATCGCCTTGGCCGGGCTACGCCCGTGCACCACCTGATCGATGACCCACTGCGCTCCGACTGCGGCGGCCANNGCGAACCCGACCTGTACGAAGCCTGCCTCAAGNACGCCTTCGGCTTGGCANGAGGCTGGAGCATGGTCTGGTGTTTGGNANGAGATGCGCTCTGGCGCATCGAGGTGCGTCAAGACCAACATGCCACGGCCGGTGGAACGCAGGTCAATCCACGGCACNTTGGTCGAATGAACAAGGCGACGTGGCAGAGGGCGGTCCACGGCCACNACGATGAGGTCGAANCCNTCGAGTTGGCTGGCTTCGCGAAGGTCCTCNNCGTACGACGTGANGTTGTGGNCNGTTTTGGCGTGTGTTTCAGCGAGNACNTCCGCCTTGGCNNGTCCNATGTCGTTGGGTTGGAANCGTTGGTGGGCGAGGTTGCGCTCTTCGACGACGTCACCGTCCATCAGGGTAAGGTCGAGGGCGTGGCCGTGAAGGCCACGGCAAAGCAGGTCCGTCAAGTGCGAACCGATGCCGCCGGCTCCTACCAGCAGCACCCTTTGGGGCGTGTTTTGTGCAGACGCAGGGCTGTTCATGAGGGACTCCGACCTTGAGAGTATATCAAGCTCGGAATGCGTCACTCCATCGGGATGAGAGGGTGGGCCACCCTTGCGCGGATGCGCTGACGAGGCCACTTAAGCAAAGGTCAGCGCGGCTGCTGCGAGGCTTCCTGTTCCGAGAACAACCGCCCAAGGAGGCGCTCGTTTTGTCCGCAAGAGGGCGAACGCCNCGGTCAGCAAGGTTCCATCAAACNCCATCCAAATCGTACCTCGATTCATGCTGATCTCACCCACGGCCATGGCCGTCAGGAGCAAGGCTGCGCCGAGCAGACCCACCACACCCGCGTTGATGCCACGCAAGGTCGACTGAACAGAAGGCCGATGACGCACCTCTTCCCAGAAAGGAAGGCAGGCCACCACGACGGCAAGTCCAGGCAAGTTCAGCGCGACAACGCCCAAGACGGCGCCTAGCACCACTCCTCCGGCCCCTCCGAGCGTGGCCGTTGGCCAACCGTCGGCCTCGATGACGCCTCCGAGGAAGGCACCGAAAGAAAACATAGGTCCAGGGACCGCGTTNGCGCCACCGTATCCTGCGAGGAAGGTGGCTTGGTCCACCCATCCGGGCTCAACGACCTCGGCCTGAAGCAGCGGCAAGACGACATGCCCTCCACCGAATACGAAGGCTCCTGAGCGAAGGAGGCCACCTGCAGGGTCCAACGCTCCGCCCACACCAAGGGTTTGCAAGGCGCCAGGCAACAGGGCTGCAGCGAGGAAGAGGCCGAGCGCAGCGCGAGCCGTCCAGGGGCCGACCGTGGTACATTCAACCCGAGACTCCGCAGACGTTGACTCGCNCTTNATTCGTGAGCCAATGACGCCACAAAGCACCACTGCGGCAAGGGTGGCCAAGACGGCCAACCCCGGCCATGCCATAGGCACAAGAAGGAGCACACTGGCGGCCATCAAAGCCAACAATCGCGTCGGTCGGTCTGGTGTCAACGTCCCAGCAAGTCCGAGCATGGCGTTGAGAATGACGGCAACAGCGGCCAAGGCCAACCCGTGCAGTAGCGACACGTCAAGCGCAACCATGGACGTGATGCCCACTGCCAGCCCGGTCATCAGCATGGCCGAAGGGAGGATGAAGCAGCTCCATGCAACAAGACCGCCGATCCACCCACGCTGCAGCACGCCGATGGCGAAACAGGTTTGAGAAGACGAAGGTCCTGGCAACGATTGGCACAGCGCGATGAGGTCAGCAAAGGTGGCGTCGTCCATCCATGCTTCTTCCTCAACGAAGCGTTCTCGGAAGTGTGCGAGATGGGCCACAGGGCCTCCGAACGCGATGCACCCCAAGGCGAGGAAGCGACGAGCAAGGCCGCCAAGGCTTGGCGCCTGTTCCATGCAACGCCGAAGTTGACCGCGGTTTTTCGTGTGTCGGCGCTGGTTCCCTCAGGCTGAGGGAATGGCGGTAGTGGTTTCCAATTCCCGGCGGGTCTGGTCAGGATCAATATAGAGTACGGCGAGGATGACCATGGTCTGCAAGGCTGCACCAATGAGGAAGAGCGTGGGGTAATCGAAGCGCTCAGCCAGAGGCCCAGTCAACTGATAACCGATGATGGCGGAGAGGTTCATCATGGCCATGTAGCCGGTGAACTGCGTACCACCCACTTCGCCCCATGTGACCTTCATCATCAGCGAGTAGATGTTGATCATCACGACCGACCAGCCGAAATTCTTCAGCGACCAGACGCCGACCATCCAGACCGTGCTGCCCCACAGGCTGCCAGAAACGCCCCACAGGGCCGTCACGAAGGCCGTGCCTAGGGCGGCGTAGATGATGATTTTCTTGCCACCAAATCTTCGCCCGAGTTGGCCGCCCACGAGGTAGCCAAGCACCGTCAGGGCGAGAATCCAGCCGCCGTTGGTGGCGTTGAATCCGGCTTCCGTCCATCCCAACTCACGGACGAAGAGCAGCGGCAGGACTGGGATGAGCAAGAAATGCAGGGATACGGAGAGGCTCAGCACGATGCTGAGGTAGGCCGAGCGCAGGCTGAGCGCGGTGCGAATCTTGGCGAAGATTTCGGCAAAGTTCTGATTCGAGGCTTCGATGTCGTCCACTTCAGGATCATCCTCGGCCTTTTTCTCCCACGGGAAGCGACGCTCGCCGGGCCGCTCGGTCATCATCAACGGCGCGATCATCAACCCCGCCAAGATTGGAATTTGGAGCAGAATCGCGCCTTTCAGGCCGGTGAAGACGATGATGGTTCCAAGGCCTGCACCACCGATGGCGCCACCGACGGTCTTGGAGGTGAACATGTACGAATTGACCTTCTCCACCTCGTGGGGTTGCAACACGTCCACGGCAAGGGCGTCGGTGCTGACGTCTTGGAGCGAGGTGAAGATGTTGTAGATGAGGAACATGATGGCGATGGTGCTGACGTTGTTCGTTGGGTCGGGCACGAAGAGCATCGCACCGAGCATGAACATCATGCCGCTTTGAGCGAGCAGGATCCACGGGCGTCGTCGTCCATAGGTCGGCATTTGGTACCGGTCGATGACCGGGCCCCAGAGGAACTTGACCGACCATGGTAGCGTGCCGAGGGTGAGCAGCAGTGCCAATTCGCTTGCACCCACGCCGCGCGCGGCCAAGAAGGTCACGAAGGTGACCGTGATGAAGCCCCACGGGATGCCCTGCGCGACATAGAGGGCGCAGAGTGTGATGACGCGGGCTCGGTAGCTGTCCGTCATCGTGACGCCTTCGGACGTGGACTCGCCCTCGATCTCTTCCTCCTCTTCTTCAAGCACAAAGCGGAGTTGGAAACGGTCCTGGTGGCGGGTGACGAAAGCCACCAAGGCGATCATGCCGATGAAGACAGGTGCGAAGATGACGCTTGGAATCGCGCCGGTGCCGACCGCTAACGCGCTTGCAGCATCGCCGTCAGCATCAGCGGGTGTGACCGTTAAATCGAGGACGTGCAGGCTGGCCACGGTGGTGACCTCTTCGCCGTCGTCGCTGTGGCTGCACAATGCGCTGTTGTGGGCCTGTGCGTCCACCACCACGGTCAAGTCGAAGGCGCCACGGGCCTCGTCGCCGAACACAAAGCGATCGAGCACCTCTTGCTCGGTGAGGTTGGTTGCGACGCCGGCGTCGAGGATGGCTTGGTCGTGCCAGGTGAGGTTGACCTCATGCCCGCCGAAGCCGCTGTCGGTCAATTCAAGGCTCCACTCGCCCTTGGTGGCGGTGCCTGACACGATGTCCGGCACGTCGGCTTCCAACCCGGTGCACAGGCCGCTTGGAGATTCGTCGTCGGCCGGATAACTCATGGCCAGCACGAGGCCCACGACATGGCCACCGGCGTCCTCGATTTGTCCCGCGACATCAGCATCGTTCAGGGTCCAGGTGACCACCTCATCGTCCGCGTAAAACGCAGTTTTGGTTTCCAAATCAATCGTGGTCCACGTGGCTTCAACTTCGTACGTCCCGACCCCTCCAAGCGTCTCGTCAGTCGTGCTGAGGCAACCGGGAAGCATCATCAGAAGCATCATGAGGATTGCAACGTGGAATCGTGCCCTCATGCACAAGCCTCCGTACAGCCAGATTCAAACTTGCCGTGACGATGTTCCGTGGTTTGCTCTCGGCAGCGTTCGGCAGCAGGTATATGCGGTCACGGCATTGGTGTGAACACATGAAGCCCCGAGCGAACGCGTTGTTGACCGCACTTTTGTTGTGCCTTTCGACCCTCCCCATGACCGTCAGTGCCCAAGTGGAACCGATTCAGAACGACTTTGCTTACGGCGTCGAATACGACTGGTCCAACTTGGACGAGGACATTGATTCCATCACCGGAATCAACCTCAACGAAATCCTCTCAAGGACCATGTTGGCCGCGACCGACGCTGGGCTGAACCTCACGGTCGCCCAACTCTCGACCGGCTCGAGCAACATCTTCGTTGAGTCGGCCGAGGACCGCACTCCCACGACCATTGACCTCGATGGAGACGTTCATGACGTGTGGATGCGCATGACCGACGTGACCATTCGTCACGCCGTGCTCTTCGATTCGGCCCTGATCACCGAGTGGGTTGACGCTTCAGGTGCTGACCCTGCGGGCTTCGACGGCTACCTGAGCGTGGACTCGGAGAACGCCGTGGCCGTGGACGTCAACATGGTCGAGTACCTCGACGACGATTACAACCTGTACGGCGTGGACATGGACTTCTCGCTGGCCTCCGAAGTTTCTGTCGAGTTCATGATGGACGTTAGCGTCGAGGGCGGCGGTGACGACCTCGGCCTTGCAGTGACCTTCGGAACCGCGTTTGACTTTGACGTTCCATCCTCAAACGCAGAGTGGCGCCTTGGCCACGAAACACCCTTCCTGTCAGCGTTGTCCACCTACGAATCCGTGCATGCGGATTGCACAGATGACGCGTTCATCACCACCAGTGGCGTGGAAGCCGACATCGGCATCGAATGCGGCATGATGGAAGGCGACTACACGGTTTCCACCGGATTCAGTGTTGACTTGGCTGACGTCCCGACCGAGAATTTCGGCCTCGATTCTGGATTGCTTGACCTGTCCATCTCCGACCAAATCAGCACGAGCGGTTCCTTCGAAACGGACATGAGCGGTTTCATCGGCGACGGTGACGACTTTGATGACGAAGCAGAAGGCGTTGGCTACGGTGGCGGTGCAGATGCAAGCATCATCATCGAAGAAGGCGGTAGCCCGGTGGATGTCGTGTCCTGTGACTGCGGCACGGCGAACCCCATCATGTTCCTGATGCTGGCGACCATGCTCACCGAGATCGGTGAGGCCTTCGCCGAAGACGCGGCTGAAGAGCTCGGCGGTACCTTCGAGGACGAACTCAGTGAAGCCATCGAGGAAATCAGCGAAGAATTCGGTGGCGACGATGCCGAATCCGTTGACGGCATGGACGGTGAGCCGTTCTACTGCAACAACGGCAACACCATCGGATCCTACGACCAATGGAGGATCGGGAACGGCGAGGACGATTGCGGCGACTGGTCCGACGAGACGCCTAACGAGACCTACTTTGTGTGCAATGATTGGGGTCAGGGTCACGAAGGCATCCCGCGGGATCAAGTGAACGACGGGAACGAAGACTGCTCCGACTCCTCGGATGAGGGCGTGTTGTGGATGGATTATGTCAGCGTTGGTGTCATGGGCATGTTCGTCTGTGCTGACGGTTCGGGTGAAGTCTCAGAATGGAGCCTTGAGAACGGTTGGGACGATTGTGACGACGGTTCTGACGAACTTCCCGACGCTGAAGGTGCGCTCGAACGCGTGACTCTCGCTACGGTGAACGCCGGAGGATACAACCAACAGGACGTCAACGACGACGGCACCGTGGTGGTGGCCACCGGCAGTCCCGATCTTAGTGGTACCCGTACCTCGCTGGCCATGATGGCGGCCGAGACTCTGGGCATCGACTACCACGACGTACGCATCACGGTGGCCGACACCGC
>PBMM01000039.1 GCA_002723635.1 Methanobacteriota archaeon
TGCCGAGTGGATCGCAACCACGCCAGCGATGCTGCCATGGCCGCGCCCGAAGGTCTGAGGAGTGCCTCAAGCAGTGGCGTTTCCGGCCACGAGCGGCGTCAACTCATCCACATCGGCCAACAGGCTCGGCCCGCTCGCAAGGTACACGAGGGTGCCAAGGCGGTCGCGCGAGTCTTCAGGGGTGGGAACGTCCTTGGTCGCACAATCGCCCGTGCATCCGTCCGTGATGGCGATGAAAATGCGCCCTTCGGCGTCGATCACGATGTCGTTGAAATCCAGCAGGTTACGGTTGGAGCCCCCGATGTCACGGCAGTCGCCGCTGTTCAGGCAAATCGAGCCGACTTGGACCGGGTCTTGGGTGACGCGAACGGTTTGGAAGACAGGGTTCTCGTCCAGAGCATTCAGGCTGTAGGTGACGTAGAGGTCGTAGCTCACGTTGGCCGTGGCGTAGTGAGCGTTGCCGTCCCATGGGTTTCCATCGATGTCCGGCACGCCAAGGGCGCCGGCGTCTTCGCTGCCGAGGTAGGCCACCGCCATCCGGCCAGGGTCGCCGGCGATGATTTGTGGGAACACGCTCGAGACCACCTCGACCGGGGAGATGCGCAGGCTGGTCTGCTCCCACGAATCGCCGGAATCGGTGCTGCGGGACATGTAGACGCCCTGATCACCGCCCGTCCACACGTGGTAGCCGTTGCTCTCGGTGTCGGCGGCCATCTCGGAGTTCTTGCGCGGATTCGGCGTTCCCACGTCTTCGCCCATCGTCTTCTCTTCCCAGTTGAGGCCGTTGTCCTTGGAGACCACCAAGGTCGGCGTAGGGACGCGAGGTGGCACGTAGACGGTCCCGTCAGGTGCCGAGGAAATCGCACCGTGGAGACCACCGTTTGTGGTGACGAGCCCGAAGGCTTGCCCGCCGACGGCAAAGGTGGCGCCTCCGTCAAGGGAGGTGTAGCAGAAGATGCCGGCGAGCTTGTTGTAGCAGAAGTAGACCGCCGAATCGTAGACTGGGCTGCCAATGGCGCCGTAGCCTGAATCCGTCCACGGGCCGGTGGCCAGTTTGATGTGGTCGTTCAACGGCACAGGCCCAGAGTCGTGAGGGTTGCCCAACCACGTTTCACCGTCGTCGTCGGACCAACCGATCCACGTGGTCGCCAAACCGACCATCTGGACGTTGAAAATGCGGTCCGTGTCCGGATCCACCCATCCCCATGGGTCGCTGGTCGAGGGGGCTTGGGTGACGTCGCCCTCCACGGTGTTGACCCAGGTCTCTCCAGAATCGCATGANCGCATGACCTTCTCAAGGGCGATGAAGAAAATGCAACCGCTGGAGGTCACTCCGATGCTGGGTTCTGGGCCTTGTTGGCCCACGTCGTTGACGTAGTACGTCGTGTCGAAGGGCTCGACATCAACCGGAAGACCGTCTCCGCCGGTCACCCATACGCCGTCGATGACCTCTTCTTCGGTCACCGGAGCAGGGGGCTCTTCGCTGCTGATGCACCCGGCCATCGGCGCGAGGAGCATCAGGAAGGTCAGCAGCAAGGCCACGGGGCGCATGGTCGACGCTGGGCCTTGCCCCTCTCAAATCCTCCGCGTGTTGCGGTGATGAACGGTCCTTCAAAACGAACGGGAGCAGCATCGGACCATGGTGGACGTTCCTTTGCCGTCTCACCTCGACGAACGTTGCCTGCGTCATGCGGGCCCGGAAGCCGCATCGCCGCGTTATGTCGTGCACTGGATGCGTGCTGCCTTGCGCTTGGACGAAAACCCGACCTTCGACGTCGCTCGGACCTTGGCCAGCGGCCTTGGTCTTCCACTGCTCGTGTACCAAGGCATCGACGAGCGGTACCCCCACGCCTCTTACCGCCATCATCGCTTCTTGCTGGAAGGGGCCGCAGATGTCGCGCACCGCGCAAAAGAACTCGGTGTGAAGCATCTGCTCCATGTGGCCCGTGACGGTCACCGTGAGCCGGTCCTCCTGCGCCTTGCCGAAGAAGCAGCGGTGGTGATCACCGACTTGGTGGACCTCCCTCCGTGGTCCGAATGGACCCAATCGGTAGCCCGCACACGCACGGTCATCGAAGTGGACGCCCACTGCGTGCTGCCCAGAACGGTGTTTGGGCGCACGGCCGATCGGCCCTTCCGGTTCCGGGACGCCACCAAACGTGCGATGAAGCAACGCATGGGGCAACCTTGGCCTCGTTGCGGTCACGAACCACCCGCTCTGCCCGAGGCGTGGGAGCCGCCGTTCACGCCCGTTGATGCGGCCGCAGAACTCAGCAAGGACGGGGCTCAGAGCTTGCTGGCCGCCTGCAACATTGACCCAACGGTCGTTCCGGTGACGGACATGATCGGTGGTGCGTCGGCGGGCATGGCCCGATGGAACGCCTACCTCAAGGAAGGGCTGAGCCGCTACCATCGCACGCGCAACAACGCAGCCCAACGAAATGGTGTCAGCGGCATGTCGCCATGGTTGCATCACGGCATGGTGGCGGCGACGCGCCTCGTGCGGGACGCTGCAGAGCACGGCACCAAAGGGGCGGAGAAATTCCTCGATGAGATGCTGGTCTTCCGAGAGCATGCCTACCACCACGTCCACGACGTGGACCGACCGATGGATTGGGACCGCCTCCCTGACTGGGCTAGGACTTCATGGCGAAGGTCCGCGTTGACCCAACCTGCTTTGGTTTCCATGGATTTGGAACGTGGACGCAGTACTGATGCGCTGTGGAACGCTGCCCAAACCGGGATGATCCGGCACGGCGTGATGCACAACAACGTCCGCATGACGTGGGGCAAAGGCACCGTGCGGTGGATGGAGGACCCAGAAGCCGCCATGCGCCTTACGCAAGACCTCAACGATCGGTACGCCTTGGACGGAAGGAATCCCAATTCTGTTGCGGGCGTGATGTGGTGCTTCGGCCTCTTTGATCGCCCATTCGATCCACCGGAAGCGCGCATGGGACGGGTGCGTCGACGTGACCCTCGCGATCACGCTGCTCGCCTCGACATGGGCGGCTACCGCGCATGGACGGAAGCACCAAGCGGAGCGCAAAAGCTCAGCATTGGCGTCGTCGGAGGCGGACTTTCCGGCCGGTTTGCGGCCCGGATGCTGAGCGATCTTGGCCATGACGTGATCGTGTATGACAAGGGCCGAAGGGCCAGTGGGCGACTGTCGGACCGAACGGCAGACGACGGGAAACCGTTCCAACTTGGGGCGCCGAAACTCGACGGATGGCCCGAGTGGTCCGAACGGCACGTGCAGGACTGGGTGGAGCGAGGCTACCTTGAGGTCGGCGGAGAACGACCTGAATCGACCCTGCCACCACTTCTCGACCATCTTGGCGAAGGCCTCGATGTGCGGCAACTGCACCGTGTGGATGGCCTCGAATCGACGGCGCAGGGGGCTCGTTTGCGCATCATTTCACCCGATGGACCGATGGAAGTTGAGCACGACCACGTCCTCGTGGCCGCACCCTTTGAACAATCCAGAGCGCTGTTGGACACCGCGGGCATCGCAGTGACGGGACAAAGTGAGCCGTGCTGGGTGGCGTGGGGCCCTTGTTCCGAAGAAGACCCCGAGGTACCACCAGGATGGACGCTGACGCGTCGAGGTCACGACGGGACCACCCTCGAAGTCCGCATGGATGCCGAGACCAGCGCAGCAGACCTCGAACGAAGTTTGCCGGAGATGGCCGCTCACGTGGCCGCGACCCTTGGCGTGGATCCCGAAGGATGGGCAGCGCACCGTTGGAGGTTCAGCCGCCCAATCGAAGGGCCAGAAACCGTGGTTCGTCACGGGGCCTTCAGCGTGATTGGGGACGCCTTCGGAAGCCCCATCGGAACGGCAGGGGCAGCCTTGGACAGCGCGGCTCGTGCCGTCGCAAACCTTCACTGCACGGTCGGCTGGGAGCCCAGCACCGTTCAGCCCAGCCTTCAGCAGACTGATCTTTCGACATGGGGGGCTTGAATGGGAGCTTTCCGAGACGCCCTCAAACCAGTAAGCAGCGAGGGTGTTCAGCGATGGTGCTACGTTCACCCCGATCAACTCAATCTTGACGTGGGGCCTTGGCGCCCCACGCCAGAACGGCCTCGTTCGTCCATTGGTCTGATCCTAATCGAAACCGCATGGAAGGCCAAACAACGGCCTTACCATCAACAGAAATTGGCACTGGTGTTGACCAACCTGCGTCACTTTGCCCTCGAAGCTCAGGAAGCGGGACATCCCGTGATGATGCTTCACGACGACCGACCGTACGAGGCCGTCCTCGCGGCGCAAGCCGACGTGTTGGGGCCGATTCATGCCATGCGGTGGGCCGAACGAGAGACGCGTCTTGCCTTGGAACCATTGGAAGCCCAGGGAGTGCTGATCGTGAAGGAGCACACAGGTTGGTTGACGAATCGCGCGCTCTTCGACCGTGCCGTGGGCAAAAAACGCCCATGGCGGATGGACTCCTTCTACCGTGAGGCGCGAAAAGCACACGGCATCTTGGTGACCGAAGACGGAAAACCAATCGGTGGAAAATGGTCTCTTGACGCAGAGAACCGCTTGCCGTGGGATGGATCCGTGCCGCTGCCAGTGGTGCCCACCTTCCCACCAGATGCCATCACGCAAGAAGTGGTGGAAACGGTGGAGGCGCTCTACGGCGACCACCCTGGTCGAGTCACGCCTCACGATTTGCCGGCCTCGGCCATGGACGCTGAACGCGCATGGCGCTGGGCCCTTGACGAAGCAATGCCGTATTTCGGGCCGTATGAGGACGCCATGACCGTGCAGCATCGCTCGCTGTTCCACACCAGGATCGCCACGCTGCTCAACCTCGGCCGCTTGCAAGCAGGCCGTGTGGTCCACGACGTAGAACAAGCGGATTTGGCCCTGAACAGCAAGGAGGGTTTCATCCGCCAGGTCCTCGGGTGGCGGGAATTCATTCGGCACGTTCACGACGCCACGGAGGGTTTGACTGAGCACGTTCACGTCGGCATGAGCACGACGTCGCGACCTGCAGGCGGATGGCCAGGCGCATGGCCGGATGCGCCCCCAACGGTCAATGCGCTTGCGGACGACGTTCCGCTTCCGCAAGCCTACTGGGGGGCGAAAAGTGGCTTGGCTTGCCTCGATGACGTGACCCAAGCGGTACTCGAAGACGGATGGACCCATCACATCCCACGTCTGATGGTGCTCGCCAACCTTGGCACACTGATCGGGATTCGACCACGGGAATTGACCGATTGGTTCTGGGCCATGTTTACGGACGCCTACGATTGGGTGGTCGAGCCAAACGTGCTGGCGATGGGAACCTACGCGACAGGCCCATTGATGTCGACCAAACCGTACGTCTGCGGAACGCCCTACCTGAAACGCATGGGGGACGCATGCAAAGACTGTGCCTTCTCGCCGTCCTCCACTTGCCCGATTTCCGACATGTACTGGGCTTTTCTCGCCCGGCATGCGCCCATGTTTGAGGGTAACTTTCGCATGGCAATGCCGTTGAGAACGCTGGCCAAACGTTCGCCTGAGAAACGCGAGGCCGATGCTCGAGTCCACGCCACTGTGGTTGATGTGCTCAGCCAAGCCCGCGCGCTTACTCCTCAAGACATCAAGCAAGCCCGCGCGCTTCCTCCTCAAGACATCAAGCAAGCTCGGGTCGGAGTACGTGCGACAGAGCCAAGTCCCGCGCAATGAGTTCCTTGCATGGACCCCGAGCGCGATGCGCAATGGCTGGTTCAACGCCTCCGTGAAGAGGAGGATTTGCGCCCCGCGTACCGCATGAAACGGGAACGGCAGTGGGCGTCTGAAGCCACCGTGTTGCGTGACCATGAGGGGAGCATCATGGCCTACACAGAACTGCGGATGCACCTATTCGCCGTGGAATTGACCACGGTGGTGGTCGACCCAACACACCGCGGCAAAGGGCTCTGTCATGCCTTGATGGAAGCCGCCGTACAATCGACCGATGCGCGACCCTTGATCCTCTTCACGCGGGCGCCTGCACTCGAGACAGCCGTTGCTCGGCTTGGGTTCGAACAACGGCGCCCGCCGAACCCGTTGACGCTGCTCTCGGTCGGTCTGCGTGCGCTCTCGCGTTGTTTTCGCATGGCGATGGGCGGTGAGTTGCGGAAAATGTGGACGCAAGTGGTCCACGTTCGCGCCTTCCGTTGTTGGGTGCTGAGCGAAAAACCCGGTTCTTGACCTACTCTTCCTCATCGGACACCGGAGTGGCAAGTCCGCACATGCTGACCTCAATCCCGGCTCGTTCGAGCGGCGTGCGAAGGGCCTCGAGTGCGCCCGGCGTGGCGTCCTCTGGTCGCCGTGGCACCACCACGGCTGATACGCCAAGCATGCACAAACGGCAGGTCCAGGCCTCGTCCAGTCCGGTTTCACTGAGGGCGACTTGTACGGTCTGCAGGAGCCATGAACGCTCGACCTCGTCCTCAAGCCCCGAAAGGGAGGCAAAGTCGGCGGCGGCCAGCAGTAGATCGTCCCATCGACCTTCGTCCCATCGACCGTCCAACAATGGAGCAAGTGCGGCTTCTCCGGCTTCGGTGATGGAGCGTTTCCAGCCAGGATGATCGATGTAAGCTGAAGTGTGCCTGGTTTCGTCAGGTTGCCACACCAGCAAAACGGGCGCGTCAATCACAGCCCCTTCAGCAATCCCGGACACGCCTGGCGCACCGGGTTGACGCCTCAGCGCCATGCCCCCGGCCTGCAAGGCCAACACGTCNCCAAGACCGCCGCGGTNCAAGCGNTCGAGNCGGTGGGCCGCACGNGCNGCGTANTCCGCGTCAGGGGCGCCGTTGGCCTCCAGCACGGCCAACGCAGCAGCNAGAAGACCGGCGGCTGACATGCCGAAGCCTTGGCTGATGGGCAACTCAAGATGAACCTCAAGCCGCCAAGCGGTCGAACGTGGGATGCGCCTGACCGCACGAAGGTCCTCGATCAGCGTGATGTACATCTCTTGGCCCTGTGGCCAAAGGGTTCCAAACCGGTCCTTGACGACCACCTCGACCTCGCCGTTTCGAGACGGAGGACGGAGTGGNGGAACGGCACCTGCCGAGGCCTCAGCCGGAGGAGCANGTTGTGCCTCGGCTCGAACGCGGACGCCGGCGTCGAGACAAAGGCCGGCTCCTCGACTTCCCTGCCGACGCGGCAGGAGTTCCTCGTCATGAATGGAAAACAACAGGGTGATGTGCCCGCCAACGTGGGACTCAGCGACGGCCATCAGCAAACAAGAAGCGCACGCCGTCCATCAAGGTGCGTGAGGTCAAGCGCAACCTGCGTTCAAGCAAGGCCCTTTTCGAGGTCGCCCGAGATGTTGATGAAACGCTCACTGAGTTCGCGAAGCGCTTCGTTGATCACGACGTCGGGCGCCATGGCGCCGTCGGACTCGAAGGTGAACACGTAGGCGCCCGGGACGTCTTCGAACACGATGGCCTCACCGAAGTCTTCGTCGCGGCCGGTGCCGGGTCCAACTTGGTGGATGGCCTTCTCGAGGTCGTGCACGGTGTCAATGTCCTCGACACGGTTCTTGGTGAACAGCTTGGCGTCGATGGCGCGACCGTCGCTGGTCGTCAATTTGAGGCCAAAGAGGGTCTCTGCACCCTTCTTGTCCTGAAGGACAGCAACGCGCTGGGGGCGGAATGTCACCGCTGCAGCCGGGGCGTGCTTGACGTGGTCGCGGCCACGGCCGTAGGTGGCAAAGGCGTAGAACTCGAGGTATTGGCCCTTGGCGAGGATCGTCAGAGGGATGCGCGCGAATTCTTCAGGGATGTCGAACATTGGGTCGGAGAGGGTCATCATGTCTCCGACGTGCACGGTGCGGAACTCTTCTTCGTCTTCTGCGGAGGGGCCGCGGGCGTTGAGAGAATAGAGGACCTGGCACTGCATGCAACCGCGCTCGGCTTCGACCAAGGTGCTGCAGTTGGGGCATTCGTCAACGAAGTGGAGCCCTTCGTTGGGGTAGGTGGGAACGGGGAGCATCGCCAAGCGGTGGGCGATGACTTCGTCGGGGAGAGCGTTGACGGATTCCACGACCTCGCCTTGGTTGTCTTGGTTGACACCTTGGGTGAAGTCGACAAAGGCAATCGCCATCTTGGGGACATCGCTGAGGATGGCTCGCCGGATGGCGTTGACCTGCGAAGCATCGCTGTCGGTGATGAGGTACTTCGCATTGCGGCCCTTGGGCCATCCCTTCACGGATTCGATGTTCATGGTAATCCACCTCGTTCAGACGCGGCGACCTCGGCGGCCGCCCTTCTTCTTCGTCCCGTCGTGGGCGATTGGAGTGACGTCTTCGATGCGCGTGATGGTCATGCCGGCACGGGTCAAGGCGCGAATTGCGGCCTGAGCACCGGGTCCGGTCGTGTTGGCCTTGTTGCCGCCAGGCGCGCGGTACTTGATGATCAGTTGCGTGAATTCCTTCTCACGGAGGGCGTCGGCCAAGCGCTCAGCAGCACGGGTCGCTGCGAACTGGCCGCCGCTGTCGGAAGCGGTCTTGACGACCTGGCCACCGGAGCAGGTGGCGATGGTTTCCGCGCCCGTCAGATCGGTCGCGGTCATCAGGACGTTGTTGTACGAGGAGAAGATGTGGACGACGGCTCGACGGTCGGACATCAGGCCTCACCTCCGTTGTCATCGGCCGCGGAAGGTGCGTCAGCAGCCGCCTCAGCGACTTCTGCGGCAAACTCGGGCGTGGCCTCGGGGTCAACCTGCTCTTCGACCGCGTATTCGGCTTCGGAGCGACGGTCCTCAATCGCCAAGCGAATGGGGTGCTGTGGGTTGTTGAGTCCGCTGGAAGGGTGGTAGGCGATGAGTTCCTCTTCGTCGCGAGAGACGGGGTAGGAGGGGATGGTGACCTTCTGCTCACCAACGACAATTTGGCCGTGGGTGATGAGTTGACGGGCCTGCTTGATGGTGCTCGCGAGCCCCTTGTAGTAGACCTGAGCCTGNAGNCGACGGTTGAGAATCTCCTCAACGCCGAGGGACAAGATGTCGTCGAGGCTGGATTCAGCGGTGACGAGACCCTTCTGGTGAAGAGAGTGGAGGAGGTCTTCCATCTCACGCTTGCCGTGACCTTCGGTGGTGTCGACGTTNCCGATGAGGCGCATGGCCTGNCGGCGATGGCGGCGGAGCTGGGACTTGGCCTTCCAAATCTCCTTCATGTTCTTCAGNCCGTGGCTGGCACGGATGGCGTGCTCTTCCTCGATGCGGTCTGCCTTCCACGGGTGGGAGGGCGTGTCGTACTTTGGTCGCGAGAATTTTGGTTCACCCATGATGCCTCACCTCAACCTCACTTCTTTCGCTGGACACCCAGCGTCAGACCAAATCGGCCGTTGGAACGGCCGCGCTGGCCACGAACCTTCTGACGGTTAGCGTGGCGCACACCGCGGTACGCCTTGATGGCGCGGAGTCGGTCGATGTCGTCCTTCTGGACGAGCTTGACTTGCTGCCCGGTGAGGTGGAGTTCCTCGCCGCTCTCGATGTCGCGCTGNCGGTTNAGCATCCACAGAGGGAACNTTCTCCGCGTATTCCTCGACGGCTTCCAAGAGCGTCTTCTGCTCNTCGGCGGTCAGGTGGCCGGCCATACGGGTCGGCTCGAAGCCGGTTTGGCGGCAGATCTGGATGGCGGTGCGGTCACCGACACCGTTGATGGACGTCAGGGCCGAGGCAAGCGGCCGNAGGCCGTCCACGTCCGTNTCCGCCATGCGGATGATGTAGGAGAAATCGTCTCCGAGGTCTTCGTCCTTCTTGGCCATCCGTGGTGCCTCCATCGCGTTCGACATGGTGTCGAGCAACGTGCCGACCGAACTCCCCTATTTGAAGAACGCGGCGTGGNGGAGGGGGGCTNTGAGGCGCAGCATCGCGTTCAGCGCNCTCCNTCTTGAACGGCGGGGTCGACGCAGAGCAAGTGCACTTCAGGGCCTTGTCCTGCATGGCACAAGAAGGCTTGACGGCGCCCATGGCGACGGGACAATTGTCGGTCCAATGAACCCTGAAGTTTGGGTTGGAGGTCCGCAGGAAGGGCGCACCTGAGGGTCAGACGGGCGACGTCATGTTCCAGCGCCAACGCCACCAAATCGTCGACGGTGTCCTCGTTGGGCGCACGGTGCACCACGGCCGCAACACGGCCGGTGGCCTGAACCAATCCACGTTCGTTGGAAGCCAGCACAAGCGGTACGTCATGGTGCACTTGTGGGCGGCGTCCGTCGACGGCCGTCCACGCCAACGACGCCTCCTCGCCGAGGTGCCCGCGCAACCACGGCTCGACCAGGCCTGAAGCNAGAAGCGCCGCGTCGATCAGGCTGACCTGTTCGCCGCGTCGAGGAGGGCGGCGCACCTGTTGCGGCAAGTCGTCACCAAGCGGAAGTGCACGTCCGCCTTCGATAATCAGTGGCTGGCCTCCGTCGGCTGGATACCGCACAAATCGACGAGCGACGCCCGGTGTGGAGGCTCCACCCAACCATGCCGAGAGGCGGTCGACGCGCCCGCCGCCACGGGAGCCCCAAGCCCAGGTGCGCTGGACGCCCGGAAGATGGGTGTCGATGAAGGCTTCAACGGCCAAGCGTTGGTCGTGGGTCAAGCGGGGAGAGAGGTCCAAAATCACCGCTTGGCCGTCGGGTCCACGGGCGAGATGAGGGGCCCATGCGGCCAGAACGGCGCTCGGGGAAGGCGCCATTTCCTCAAGGTCATGCGTGCGTGAATTCCGAGGTCGCGCAGGATCGAGTTGCAGCAGGCCGATGGATGCGTCTTCCACGACNCGAAGNACGGCCTCCGCAGCGGTCCCGTCNCCGACCAGCACCCTGGAGTGAAGGAACCACGGCGCATCAAGCGCACCAAACCACGTCGCTACGGCACGGAGGTTGTGAGCGCTCGCCCGAGCACGGCTTGGATCGAGTTCAACGCCGATGGCCGGGCGTTCAAGGATGGCAGCAAGGGCCGCCAACTGCACGCCACTGCCGCAGGCCACGTCGAGCACCGCTCCNGAAGGCAGGCGNTCAGGGTTGAGCATCGCGGCACGTTCGGCCGCNACTTGCCACGGCGTGGCCAGGGGTTTCGCAGCCTCGCCGTGCACGAAGACCAAACCGTCTGGGGCTGTTGAATCCCGAACGGTGAGCAGCGCATCGTCCGCCTCCAGCTCGGCTGGAACGAGGACGTCATGCGTCATCGNATCACCCTGTGATGTCCGAGCGCACAAGGAGGCTCTCGAAGGGAATGCCCGCGGCTGCAAAGGCTTCTGCACCGCCTTCCTGACGGTCGAGGATGGAGATGACACCGACGACGTCNCACTCGGTTTCATCACGCAGGCGCTCCACNGCCTTCACCGCGGATCCGCCGGTGGTGGTCACGTCCTCAAGCACGACGATGCGCCCGCCGCCTGCGAGNGAGGAGCCTTCCACCCCNGGAGGATTGTTCGTTTTCCGTCCACCGCGCCCTTTGGGTTCCTTCCGGACCATGATGCCACGAAGCGATGCCGGGGCCTCGGCGTTGGCGATGACCAGCGCCGTGAGCGGTACAGCACCCAGTTCCAGACCGCCNACGACGTCCGCGTCGTAGGCCGAAAGGCGGCTGCAAATGAGGNCTCCAATGAGGCGCGCNGCCTCNGGGTGCATCATNGCGGGCTTGAGGTCNAAGAACCAGCGCGANGAGCGACCGCTGGCCAAGGTGAACGCGTCGTCGCTGCCGCCGTCNAGGAAGGAAAGGTCGCGCACGAGGTCGACGAGCCGCGCCCGTCGTGGGTCNTCGGCGAGGCTGGCGTCCACCGTCATGGCTNCAAGGCCATGCCGTGGGAGCATCAACCTTCCCGACCACGACGTTGGTTTGATGAACGGTCGCCCGGACTGTTCGGTTATGGCGTCGACCGAACCCGTCGGCGCCCCATTGCATGACCCGNTGGTCGGGCTTGACGTGGACCGTTTNCAAGCGGAAATGGACCGCTACCACCTCTGGCTGGACGAGCGCACCGAGGAAGCCTACGCCATCGCAGAAGAGGCCCGGGCCAAACGCTTCGACCCTCGCGACCACGTGGAAATCCCACGTGCTGCGGACTTGGCCAGCCGAACGGAGAAGTTGCTCGTCGAGCACCTCGACGGACACCCTGTGGCCGACGACATCCGTGCGATGCTGGCGGAACACGACCGTGAAACCACCTCCATCCTGATGGCGCAAAAGGTCGCTGCGGCCTTTCGAGCCAACGGCTATGACATGGTCAANAGCATCGATGTGGGCCTCCGCGTGGGCCTTGCGGTCCTGACCGAAGCCGTNCTCGTCGCNCCNCTGGAAGGGATTTCTGAGGTCCGGCTGTTGAGCAACGTCGACGGNTCGTCCTTTGTGTCGGTCTTNTTCGCCGGACCCATCCGAGCAGCGGGTGGAACGGCCCAGGCGTTGGCCGTGCTTATCGCGGACATGATTCGGCGAGAATTGGGCATCGACCCGTACAAGCCGACCGACCCAGAAGTGGAGCGTGTCAAGGAAGAATTCGGGCTCTTTCGCGGGAACCTCCAGTACCGTCCGTCCCCGGCAGAGATCGAAGAAATCGTCCGGGCCTGCCCCATCATGATCAACGGCGAATCCACCGAACGCATCGAATGTGCCGGATACGGCCGGGTGCGCAACGTCGACGACACGCGCATTCGCGGTGGTGTTCTGCTGGTCATTGGCGAAGGCATGTGCCTGAAGGCTCCAAANATCCAGANGCACACNGAACGNCTCAANGTGCCGGGTTGGGATTTCATTTCCAAGTTCGCTGCGAAAGGGAAAGAGAAGGAAAACNAGGGCNAAGGNNCCTTTTCGTCCCGTCGCGTGGCCCCCATTTCCAAATTCATGAANGACATCATNGCCGGCCGNCCNGTGTTTGGCGCGCCCCTCGAAGCCGGCGGATTCCGGCTCAGGTACGGTCGTGCGCGCCCCTCGGGATTGGCTGCGGCCAGCGCCAATCCCGCCTGCATGGCTGCGATGGACGATTTCATCACCGTNGGGACCCAGATGAAAATCGAGCGGCCGGGCAAAGCCTGCGCCATCACCCCATGCGACGAGAGCGAGGGGCCGTGGGTAATCCTCCGGGACGGNACGTTCCGACGCGTGGACGACCTGATGGAATACCGCGGCCTTCGTGCTGAAGTCGGCTCGGTGTGGGACAACGGCGAGCTGGTGCTGGGCTACGGCGAATTCATGGAGAACAACAAGCCGTTGGTTCCCGCCGGCTATACCACCGATTGGTGGGCTTCCGACCTGCTCAATCGATTGGCCACCGAGGCTGACGTTGAAGACCTCGCGAAAANGCTTGGCTGCTCTCGTGCCGCGATGCCCGACGGCCTGCCTGGACAAACACCTGGCGAGGACGACGCGGCCCGGGCCTTGGCCCGAAACGCATGGCATCCGTGGCTTCGGAGGCAACACCTGACATGGGCTCAGGCGAAAGCCGTCTGCCTCCGCTTTGGCACGTCGTTGGCCCCCCCAAACAACCCGTGGTTCCTCGATTTGCCCATCGAATGGATGCCGGCATGGCTGGAACTTCTCGCTGCGGCACACATCGAAACCGACGGCGAACACCGTTCCCTCCGGGTGACCGGAGGAGTGGCGAACTGGACGCCCGACGTCATGGATGAACTGCGTCCGGAAACCGAACCGGCCCACGAAACACGGTCGGTGCCAGGCCCGGACCTTCGTCCTGAAGCGGGAATTTTCGAAGACGGGACGCCAGAATGGTGGGCCTTCTTGCAGCATGGCTTGGCGAAAGGCGCTGCCCTCTTGCTCGGTGTGGAACACCGACATGACGGCGAAGATCTGGTCCTGACCGGCGGCTGGGAAGCGATGCTCGAGGGCTTTGGCTTCGGGATGGAAGGCGACCGGCCGTTGGCCGTTGAGGACATGGCAGGGATGGTCAAGCGCCGAATCGAGGAACTCCGTGGCGCAGCGGCNCTTTTGGAAGCGGAAAGCGCCCGCGAACGGGATCTTTCGACCGAGCGGGCCATCGTTCGCATCGCCGCCGAGACCGATGCGCGTCAGCGCGGCCTCGGCATCGCAGAAACGGACGAGGTGGGGCGCGCAGCGGCTGCTGAAGTGGCCGACCCCGGGCCTGCNGATCCAAACGCCTACCATGCAGCGCAAACCCACGAAGACAACCATGCCGTGGACGGCTTGCTTCCCCTGGTGCGGAAGGCGTCACGTTTGCGGTGGGAGCACNGCGCCCCCATTCGCGTGGGATGCCGCATGGGGCGGCCTGAGAAAGCCGCAGCGCGGATGATGAGCCCAATGTCCCACGCCCTCTTCCCCATCGACCTCAACGGTGGAGCACAGCGGCTGCTGGCCAACGCCGAGGAAAAGGGAAGCATCCGAGTTCAGGTCGGCCGGCGGGTGTGCACCGTGTGTGGGAAGGAAAGCCCTCAGCTCAACTGCCATCATCGAAAGGTGGACGACATGGGCCGGCCACGGGCCGGAGAAACGTGCGGTGGCCCAACCGAAATGGCCGGAAATGCACGATCGAATGGACGGCGGCGAGGCGAACTGCAGACGGTGGAAATCGACACGCTCCTCGAAGACGCTCGCATCCGGCTCGGGTTGGACCGCCTCCCGAAACAGGTCAAGTGCGTCAAGACGCTCAACAGCAGAAATCAGACGCCTGAACCCATTGAGAAGGGCATCTTGCGAGCACACCACACATTGCCCGTGTTCCGTGATGGCACCGTCCGCTACGACATGAGCGACGTCCCTGTGACCCACTTCCGGCCAAAGGAAATCGGCACCAGCGTACCGGCCCTCCTCGATTTGGGATACACGCACGATCACCTTGGGGCTCCCCTGGAGCGAGGCGACCAGGTGCTGGAACTGTTCCCGCAGGATTTCATCGTCGCCGCCAACGCGAAGGAGTTCTTCCTTCGTACCGCTGCATTCGTTGACGATCTGCTCGTTCGTTTCTACGGCATGCCGGCCTATTACAACGTTCGAACCCCCGAGGACCTCGTCGGCCACCTGATATGCGCCCTTGCGCCGCACACGTCGGGCGGGGTCTTGTCGAGGATCATCGGCTGGGCCGATTGTTCGGGCGGCTACGCTCACCCGCTCTTCCACGCCGCCAAGCGACGCAACTGCGACGGTGACGAAGACGCCATCATGCTGCTGATGGACGGATTGCTGAATTTCAGCCGTGACATTCTCCCCGCCAACCGTGGTGGCCAAATGGATGCGCCTTTGGTGCTGACCACCCGACTCAACCCCACAGAAGTCGACAAGGAGGCCCTGAACGTCGATTGCGCGTGGTACTACGAAGCGGCCTTCTACGAAGCCACGCAACAGCAACCCCATCCCAAAACCGTGCTCGAGATGATGGACATCGCCGAACGCCGGCTCGGTTCGGTGGCCGCCGTTCGTGGCTACGGCTTCACCCACGACTGTGAAGCGATGGACAGGGGTCCTGCGCTCTCCGCTTACAAGACCCTCGAGACGATGATCGACAAAATGAACGGGCAGCTGGATTTGGGTCACCGCCTTCGCGGTGTTGACATTCGGCTTGTGGCCAGCAGCGTGATTCGCTCCCACTTTTTGCCCGATCTGCGTGGCAACCTCAACGCGTATGCACGGCAAAAAGTGCGTTGCGTCAAGTGCGGCCACTCCTACCGACGTATGCCGCTGGCTGGGAAGTGCATCCAACTGACCAAGGTCGGAGGACGTGGCCTTGCCGCGCACGGCGTGTCCCGGTCCGAAGGCGATCAATGCGGCGGAAACCTCGCCTTGACCGTCTCGGAGGGCGCCGTGCGGAAGTACATCGAAGTGACACGTCACGTCATGGAAACCTACGGCGTGGACACCTACACACGGCAAAACGTGGAATGGTTGGCCTCTTCGGTGGACAGCCTGTTCAACAACGACCGCGCTCGTCAGATGTCCCTCGCGGACTTCCTGTGATCAGCCNCGCATGGGCGGCGACCATTGGCCTTCCATTCCGACGGGGTCTTCGTCGATGAGCGGTCGCACGCCTCGGAACCCGATGGGNACCGCTTCGGAGGAATCGCTGACACCACGAGCATCGAGCCACATTCGGATGCCTCGGTCAGCAAAAGCCAGAATGACAAGACCGAGGGTGGCCAAGAGATGCCCTTCGAGCCGCATGGGACCCAAGGGCTCGAGGGTGAGGGTCATGTATGCTGCAACTTCGTCAGGCCCAGAGCACGTCAGGACGTATTCTCCGGGCGCAAGAGAGCCCTCCCACGACGAGGCTTGGTCCTGAGCNGTGCCGTTCCATCCGGCAATGCGNGTGCCGTCNGCNGAGGTGATGGCCCAGCCGACGTCGGCGGNNGGATCNACCANNTGCTCGAAGTCCGCTTCAAACACGGCGGGCAANGAGCCCTTGGCCCCAAGNAGTCCTTCGATGGGNATNGGGACGTTTTCTTGGAAGGGATGATCTGCGTCGTTCAATTCCCTNACGGCTTCTCCGTCGACCACAAGGGCCCAAGCCACGTTGACCACNGCGATGGCGACCGCCCAAAGCANCACTCCACGAAGGAGGNTGGATTGGACCATCCCTGNNNAATCAACGCTCATTGCCTATGAGTTCTCGTCCAGAGGCAGCGCCTCATGCATCACTCCAAGACGGTGCAACACTTCGGCCATCCAGGTCAATTTCTGCAATTTCCTGCTCGGGTCGGTCACCCCAGACCACGGTCCGACCTTGTCCAAGGCGAATCCAACGAAGGCAAGGGCGTCCAAAGGAACGCCCATCCAGCGCAGGAGGCAAACGGCGCGATCTCCGTCGGTAAATCCGCCGGGATTATGCAGGCCGGCCACTGATTCTGGGACTTGGTGGGTGAGCACAAGGGGTGGAGGTGTTTCCAAATCAGCCCACGCTGCAAGGTACTGCTCCCATGTGGAGCGGTTGTCACCGTGGGCGTGAAGGACGACCACAAGGCCGCGTTTGACCGCTGCATGAAGATGCTCTCCGCCGTCAAGGTCGCTGATGACGGCGAGGAGTGGGAGATGCCCGGGGACCGCTCCTGCGGCCCCGTCAGCAGCGATGAACACGGTCCCCGACCCGGATGCGGCCGTGACTTCTTCGACCGTGGCGGCGGCGCCTACGACCACCACCCGTGACGCGGCCCGGCACATGGAGGCCAAGTGCTCAAGGTGAACCTCGCGGGCCTCAGACGACCAATGCGGCACGCCAAACGGCTCAGGGGAACGCATGCAATCGCTCAAGTCGTGGGCGCTGCGTTGATCCTCGCCCAACGACCAGCCGAAGGCGGCCCGCACCTCGTCCTGCACGGCCAAGAGCGGCGGTGGAGGGGGCGGGAACACGATTCTGCCGCGCGACGTCGGTCCTTGAAGCGGGCGGTTCGCGTCGAAGGCTGATAAGCGGTGGTCGCCCACCCACCGTTGTGCCCGTCCCACGCGAGCCTGAACCGGTCGAAGACGTGGTGACGCTGGCGCGTTACCCCTTCTTGCCGCAGGCTTCGCCCTGGATTGCGGCATTGGCCGGCCAGCACCGCATTACGCTCGATGAATTGCTGCAAGGCGGCTTCATGGAACCCGCAAGGGCTAGGGCGAGGATCCGACTCATCGAAACGGTCGAGGCCGAAGAGGGCGTCAGCCTCTCTGGTGGAGATTTGCACAGCGAGAACGGCCGCCTTGTGGAGGCTTTTTCCTTCTACTACGCGCGGTTGGTGGTGTGCGCCACGCGCGACGAACGGCTCGTGGCCAGATGGGCGTTGGCCGAAGCCCAGCGCGCGGAACGCCTGCTTCGAAACGACGAGCGCGCCCTTTCCGTGGTGGCGAGGACGTTTTTCTCCGATATTTCATCGCGTGAACACCGTGGGCCCTCAGGCCGTGGCGACCGAGGAACGGCGCTGCAGCACCTCGAATGGGTTATCGGCATGCCGGATTTCATCGAGGTCTGCCCGAAAATCACCGGCGATCGCTGGCGTCTGGCCAACACCGAATTGTTCGATGGAAGCATTCGGCTCCACAGCGAGGCACAATACAGTTCCTCGGCCAAAGTCGCTCGACTGCTCAGGGAACGCATCAAAGCCAGCATCGAGGCAGACGCGTTGGAGAAAGTCGGCGAAATCAACGACGATTTGGCCGAACAATTGGCCCTACCAATCGGCATTGTGCGCAATTTGATGGAAGCTCGTGTGCAACAAAGCATCGCTTTGACCGGCGCAGACGAGGCGGATTGGCCGCCGTGCATGCGGCGCATCGTAGCTGATTTGTCCAACGGGGTCAACGTCAACCATTTCGGTCGCGTCTTTCTTGCCTCGATGGGCTCCACGATGGAGTTGCCACAAACCACGACCGTGGGTTTCTTCCGTGGCGCTCCTGACTTCAGCGAAGCCACCACCTCGTACCAAGTGGGTCACGTCTACGAGCAGGGATACACGCCCGCAGGGTGTGCGAAGTTGAAGGTCAACCACAACTGCCCTGTCCTGCCCGGTGACGACCGTTTGTGCGACCGTGAATGGCTAACGCACCCGTTGAAGTACGTGCGCTCAAAACAACGTTGGAAACAACGGATGGAAGAGGAAGCCACACCGGTGGTCCAAGCCGACCCGGCACCCGCCACCGACGTGTGAAGCCCGGAACGTTTGCGATGGCCTCAGAAGCGGCACTATCGGTGGCGATTCGACACAGGTCTTGAAGGGAAGGAGCCCCTTCGTCAGGTCAGAGCCGACCATGGACCGTATCCTCGTCCTGACCGTTGACCGTGACGATGACCTTGGCAACAAGACGTCCATCCGCGGCCCTGTGGTCAATCGAAGGAACGTTCTGACCGCCGCCCTCAAGCTCGGGATGGCCGACCCGGAGGAAAGCGACACCAACGCCATTCTGGGAGCCTTGGCCCAATACGACCGGCTGCTCGAATCCAAGGGCGCTGAAGACGAAGTTGAGGTGGCGGTGCTCACCGGCGACGAGAAGGTGGGGCAGCGCTCTGACCGCGCCATTTCAGCTCAACTTGACGAAGTGGTGAACGCCTTCCAGCCAGATCGTTGCATCGTCGTGACCGACGGTGCAGAAGACGAGGCCGTGCTCCCCTTGATTCAATCCAGGGTCAAGATTGAGCACATCGAGAAGATTATTGTCAAGCAATCCAAGGGCATCGAAGGCACCTACTACTACATCGTCAAGGCGCTGGAAGACCCAAAGTGGCGTTCTCGATTCATGATCCCCGCCGGCCTCATCCTGGCCATCCTCGGCCTTGGTGTGATGCTCCCTGACGCCATTGGCAGCGTGGTGCTTGGCGGGTTACCGTTGCTCACCGGATTGTACATCTTCGCCAAAGGCGCAGGCATCGACGACAACGTGAACCGCGTGATGCAGGAGATGCGTGAGAACGCAGACGCGGCCATGTTCACCTCGTTGCTTTGGACGGCCACGCTGTTCAGTGCGCTGTTTGCGGTCGCGGAAGGGTGGCGTCAATACGAGATCCTGACCGAAACCACGGGCGCATCGGCGTCCGTTTGGCTGGAAACATTGCACAGCGCTCTGGCATGGATTGTCCTGGCCTTCCTCACGTCCACCGCCGGTTTCATGATGCTGCGCATCAAACGAGGGAACTTCTCTGGGCGCATGGTCATCCTCTCGATTTTCGGCCTCGTCGTGTACTCCTTCGTCGATTCCTCCCTGACCATTGCAAGCGAAGTGCTCGCCGGCGAATTCACCTTCGAGGTGCAAAGCATCCTCAGCGAATTGACGATGCCCATGATTTGGATCGTCGTGCTGTGGTTCGCCATGGTGGTCAACCGCAGCCTCAAGGAGCGGCAACCGTACAACGTGCCCTACCGTGGTGTCTGACGGCTGTCCGCGGCGCGCTCAGCCCAACACAACCGCCGTTGCTTCCAACGGTGTAACTTTGGGTTTCATATGACGATGTGCACGTCATACCGCCATGTCTGGAACCCACGAGGAGGCGCACAACCTCTTCCCTCAGATTTTCTTCGGGCTTCTGCTTGGTGCAGGGCTCTTGGCGTTCCTCCTTCATCGTCGCTGGGGCTCCCTCCCGAAACCAGGTGAGCGTTTCTACGACCCGATCATCCTCGTCCTCGGCCTGTGGTGCCTTGGGGGCCTGTTGATCGACGCCTTCGCACACATCGCAGGCCAAGTCGATGACACGTTCTTCACCGAATGGCACGCAGTATGGTACTCGGGCGCGACCGCCTATGGCGCCTACATCTTCTACGCCGTCATGCCCGAAGGGGGCATCGCGGAAATGTTCCGTCACCCCTTTGGC
>PBMM01000040.1 GCA_002723635.1 Methanobacteriota archaeon
GCTGGCGAGCGGACGCAGACCGGGCACGCGGGGCGTGACCGGTGCAGGTGGAGCAGCGGCTGCGGGAGCTGGAGCGGGGGTCGCTGCAGGTGCAGGAGTCGCTTCTGGTTCGGGCGCAGGAGCCGCCGCTTCGGCGGCGGAGGCGTTGCCTTCGCCTTCGACTTCAAACTCGATGCACATCTCACCAACGGGCAGGATGTCGCCTACGTCGCCTACGCGCTTGACGACGACGCCGTTGACGGGCGAGGGGATTTCCACGGTGGCCTTGTCCGTCATGACGGACAGGATGGGTTGATCTTCGGTGACGGTGTCACCCACGGCGACCATCCATTCGACAACTTCGCCTTCGACGACGCCTTCTCCGATGTCTGGCAGTTTGAATGCGTAGATGCCCATGTGTCATGCCTCCTGTGTCCGTACGATGGCCTCGGCGATGCGGCCGGGGCTAGGAAGGTAATCCCACTCTGTGGTGTGAGGGAAGGGCGTGTCCCATCCGGTGACACGCTCGATCGGCGCCTCAAGGTGCCAGAAGCAACGCTCCTGAATGGACGCGGACATTTCTGCGCCGAAGCCGCTGGTCTTCGGTGCTTCATGAACGATGACGCAGCGGCCTGTCTTGCGGACCGATTCCACGACGGTGTCGCGGTCCCAAGGAAGCAAGGTTTGCAGGTCGATCAGCTCAGCGTCGATGCCGGATTGACGGATGCCTTCCTCGGCGACGTGCACCATCGTACCCCATGCGATGACGGTGCATGCGCCGCCTTCCTTGACGAGGCGGGCCTGCCCAAGCGGGATGCTGTAGTATTCCTCAGGGACTTCGCCGTCGGGGTGGCTGTTCCACGTGGGGACCTTGTGCGGGTCACCGTAGAAGGGACCACGGTAGCAGCGCTTGGGTTCGAAGAAGACGACGGGGTCGTTGCACTCAATGGCCGAGGTCAGCAATCCCTTGGCGTTGTAAGGGTTCGAGCAGTACACGACCTTGAGCCCGGGCGTGTGGGTGAACTGTGCTTCGGGGGATTGGGAGTGGTGGTGGCCGCCCCTGATGCCGCCGCCTGCTGGTGTCCGGATGGTCACCGGCGTCCAGAATTCGCCGCCGGAGCGGTGACGGAGTTTGGCCATCTCGTTCACGATCTGGTCGTATGCAGGGAAGATGTAGTCCGCGAATTGGATTTCCATCACCGGGCGCAGGCCATTGATGCCCATGCCAAAAGCGACGGCCGCGATTCCGCCTTCTGCGAGGGGGGAGTCGAAGACGCGGTGGGCGCCGTGGGCTTCCTGAAGTCCGGCCGTGACGCGGAAGACGCCACCGAAGTAGCCGATGTCTTCACCGAAGATGACGACATTGGGGTCGCGCTGGAGTTGCAGGTCCAGCGCCGAGTTGAGGGCTGCGATCATGTTCATTTTCGCCATGATACCACCTCACTTCCCGAGCTCCTCACGCTGTTCTTGCACGTGCCATGGGACCTCTTCGTAGACCTCGGTGAAGATCGTTGAGGCGGGAGGGTAAGGGCCGTTGGCCAGGTCACCGAAGGTGCAGGCTTCCTTGTAGGCGGCCATGACTTCGGCGTCGATGCGCTCGGTCAGTTCGGTGTGTTTGTCTTCGTCCCACAAACCACGGCCGATGAGGTGGCCCTTCAAGCGCTCAATGGGATCTCCACCGGGCCAGTGCTTGAATTCGTCTTGCGGGCGGTAGGCGATTGGGTCGTCGGACGATGAGTGCGCGCCTGCGCGGTAGGTGTAGACCTCGATGAAGGTCGGGCCAAGGCCCGCTCCAGCACGGTCGCGCGCCCACTTGGTGACCGCATAGAGCGCGAGGAAGTCGTTGCCGTCGACGCGGAAGGAGGGGATGTCGTAGGCCAGACCGCGTTCCGCAAAGGTGCGTCCGCCGGTGGCGAGGTTGGCGTGGGTCGAGATGGCCCACTGGTTGTTGACCACGTTGAGGATGACGGGTGGCTTGAACGTCGAAGCGAAGTTGACCGCGTAATGGAAGTCGCCTTGGGCTGAGGTGCCGTCGCCAAGCCAGGAAATGCAGACTTCGTCGAGTCCACGGTAGGCGGAGGCCATTGCGACACCGACCGCCTGGGGAAATTGAGTTCCCACAGGCGAGGAGATGGAGATGAAGCGTCCTTCTTTCCAGGTGTAGTGGACGGGCATTTGGCGTCCACGCACGTTGTCTTCGGTGTTTCCGATGCAGTGGCAGATCATGCTGACCATGTCGCGGCCGCGGACGAATTGTGCGCCTGGTTGACGGTAGGAAGGGAAGAGCCAGTCTTGCTCTTCGAGGGCCATGGTTTGGGCGATGGCAATCGCCTCTTCGCCAAAGGAGCGCATGTAGAATGAGAGCAAACCGGTGCGCTGCATCTTGATCATGCGGTCGTCGAAGATACGCAGGCGCATCATGTGCTCCAAGCCCTTCAGAAGGGTCTCTTCGTCGAGATTAGGATTCCACTCTCCGTGGGCGACGTGCTCATCGTCGAGGACGCGGATGAGGCCCACAGCATGGGTAGCCGTGTCTTGCGCGGAGCAGTT
Source organism: Methanobacteriota archaeon (assembly GCA_002723635.1). Taxonomy (GTDB): domain Archaea; phylum Thermoplasmatota; class Poseidoniia; order Poseidoniales; family Poseidoniaceae; genus MGIIa-L3. Next base: position 2,530 of record PBMM01000040.1, read on the forward strand.
GACTTCAGGCTTGTTGAGGTCCCCGGGTTGCTCGACGAACCCTTCGCCGAAGTCCGCCTCTTCACCGGGTCGGAACGGAGGGGTGCCTATGGTGTAAGGCGCCTCGGTCGCGGTCAGGCGTTCGGGCATCAGTCTTCACCACCTGAGGTCCGCCTATGGGGGTGTCGGTCCGCCGCGGCGCCGGGGCGCACGCGCACCGTGGCTCCGGGCATTCTGCCCTGCCAGTTTTCTTCGGTGCACGCACGAAGCAACAGACCGGCCTTGAATGACGAGCGCACCAACGGGCCGCTGGCCACGCCCAGGAAGCCGAGTTCCATCGCGTGTTCCGCCCATTCTTGGTAGCGTGCTGGCTCTGGGAAGCGGTCCACTGCAAGGTGCTTGGCCGAGGGGGCAAGATACTGTCCGAGGGTGATCAAGTCCACCCCTGCTTCACGAACGAGCGCCATGGCCTCTTCGAGTTCCTCGTCTGTTTCGCCGAGGCCGACCATGATGGAGGTCTTGATGAGCAGGTCTGGGCGCAAGCGTCCGGCTTCGCGGAGGATGGACAGGGACTGGTCGAAGGACGCGCGGTGGTCCCGGACGGTCTTGTCCAAACGGGGGACGCATTCGACGTTGTGCGCAAAGACGCGGAGGGGNGCACCGTCGAGCAGCATCGCCAAGGCCTCNTGGTCGCCGGCAAGGTCCGAACAGAGCAATTCGAGGGTCACCTGGGGGCTGCGCTCGTGGACCGCGTCAAGGCAGGCCCGGTAATGGGAGGCGCCGCTGTCGGCGAGGTCGTCGCGGTTGACCACGGTGATCACNGCGTGACGAAGCGGCATCGAAGCCACCGCGTGAGCGAGGTGGGCTGGCTCTTCAGGGTCCAGAGGCGGGGCCCGCTTGATGGTGCCAACCGCACAGAAGCGGCAGCCGCGGGTGCATTGCTGACCGGCGATCATGAAGGTCGCGTCACCGCTGGACCAGCAGTCGTGGATGTTGGGGCAGCGNGCCTCTTCGCACACGGTATGGAGGGCNTTGTCCTTGACNGAGGCNTTGGTGTCTCGGAAGGCTTCCATCGCGTCGCCGGAAGGCAAGGTGGTGCGGAACCATCCCGGGAGCCGAGGCCGTTCGCTGACCTCAGGTTTGGCCATGGTCAGCGAGCGCCTTCCTCCGGCCATGGTAACGGGGACGGGGCGGTCGGCAAAAGGCTTCGTCACAGGACGCCAGAGTCAAGGACGAGGGTTCATGTTCTCAACGTCCACGTCGGGTCATGGGCGAGAAGACGGTTTTGGTCACCGGTGGCGGCCGACGCTTGGGCGCAGCCACCGTTGCAGCCCTCGTCGACGCGGGTTGGTTTGCGCTGGTCCATGTGCGGACCTCACGGGCGGACGCGGAGGCGCTGCTTGCGGACCTCTCCACCGTACACAAGCGGGAAGTGGGGCGCGTTTTCTCCGCTGATCTTGGCACCTCAGAAGGCGTCCGCTCCTTGGCGGATGCGGTGCTGGCCGACCCAACGGTGGTCGAACACGGCCTTGGTGGTCTGGTGCACAACGCCTCAGTCTTCTTCCCAAGCGAAGGCGAAGGAGCGCCCGCCGACATGCCGCGCGCCCGTCACGACCTCTGGATGCTCCACGTGGAGGCTCCCGTGCAGTTGACGGGTGCCTTGCAGGAGGCGCTTGAGCGCGGTGAAGGTTCGATCGTGTCGATGGTCGACACCTCGTGGGGAAAAGCCTGGCCTCATCTTGGCGACTACTCGGCCAGCAAGGCGGCGCTGCGCCAACGTACCTTGGGATGGGCCTTGGACCTTGCACCTCATGTGCGGGCCAATGCCGTAGCGCCGGGAGCCATCCTCGCCGCAGATTGGGAACAGGATGCCTTTGCGGACACTGTTGCTCGGCTTCCCCTGCAGCGTTCAGGCCAACCTGAGGACGTGGCTGCAGCCGTCCGTTACTTCCTCGAAGCCCCTTATGTGACCGGTCAAGTGCTGGCCATCGACGGCGGATGGGGCCTGATTTGANGTCCTCTTCGTGGTACAGGGGGAGGGATTTGAACCCTCGAACCCATTTGGGACCGGAGCTTAAATCCGGCGCTTTTGACCACTCGGCCACCCCTGTGTCTGCGCCATACCGCCGGCCCCCTTCAGTCCGTCGGCATTCATGCAAGTGGAACACGGGGAATGGAAAACGGTTTAACACCCCCACGGGCAGGAGGAAAACGGTGGTCTGGATGTTGACGTACAGCCAAGCCAATCGAGGACTCGCGCTCTCGATGTTGGTGTTGCTTGTCCTCGCACCGATGNCCGGTCTTGTTCAGGTGCCTCCATCGGTGGTCCTCGACGANACNATGGAGCCTTCGCCNAGCGTGGCTGGCCTCGAGAACTATCGGCTTTACCTCGACGCTGAGAACAGCAGCGCCGGAGGTGACGGGCACATTACCACCATCGAACCCTCGGGAAGCCAAGAGGAACTCTCGGCNTTGAGCGGCATTGAGTTCCGCTCCTCCGAGATGATCTCGGACCTGACCATTTACGGCGAGGGTTCCGACAACGACCAGATCCAACTCACCATCTACATGCGCTTCCGCGGCCAGCAAGGTTCCACAGGCGACGTAGCCTTCTCACTCAAGGCAGGCGACAGTCAAATCGGGAGCGAAAACATCGATCTCGACGACCCGTGCACCTCCACNCTCCAGCAGAATTGTGCNTGGACCTCCTCTGAGGTGTTCTTCGACATCTCGTCCAACGGCGTGACCGTCCCCAACGGCAAGAGCCTGAAACTCGTCATCGACGGCCAAGCGTCCTGCGAAGGCCAAGGTGGCAGCGGGAACCCATTCGGCNGTGGCAATGAGTGCGACATTGAGATCGCCTTCGGAGACCTTGACTCCACCGACGGCTATTCCCGCCTCGAAGTGATGGCCAACGCGCTTGCCGCTTCGTCGGTCAAGGTGCACACCCCAGGATCGGCTTGGGGCGACCCTGAGACGCTCACGTGGGCGCCCAACGCCCTTGGTGAAGATCGTGAGATTCAGTTCGACGTTGACGTGCGCGATGCCTTTGGACGAGCCGACATTCAATCGGTGAACCTCGTGTTGTCTACCCCCAACGGAGCCTCCGCGGTCTTCGACGAGGAGTTTGACGACAACGACCTGCGCCTCGACAACGAAGGATTGGTGGGCAACTACACGTGGACCTACGACGCAGGCTCCATGGCTCCAGGGACCTATCCCTTGGCCCTCGAAATCCGCGACGTTCAGGGCCACACCGTTCTGTACGAACACGGCGGCGTGGAGTTCGTCGAGCATGGTGTCAACCTCGGCGTTCCAAGCAACCAACCAACGACGGTCCTGATCGCTCCNGGTCAGACCAGCACGGTGGAGTTCCTCGTGACGCACATCGGCGCTTCGGCTGCGGCGATGGAGGTCCGTCTGGACCTTGCTCGTTCCCTACCGTCCTCATGGTCTGACCCCGTTTGGGACCAACCCGCCGGGTATTCGCTCAGCGGCGGCGGTTCCGTGGTTCGCCCCATCCTNTCCATTGAGGTGGGCGAGGACTTGACCAACGCCCCTTCCCGGCTCGAAGTCGAGGCTCGTGCCTATGCTGAGAACGAAAACGGACAACTCGTTGAGGTGGCCATCGTCGACCTGACCCTCGACTTCGACGAGGTCGGTGTCTACGCCGAGCCTCGCGTGTCGGTGTTCGAGGACGTCGAGCATCAGCGGCAGATCGCAGACTCGACCCGTCCCGACCTCTACGATGAAACGCTGTCNCACTACGTTGACATGTCCGACGCTCAGGAGGGCGTGGACTTCTACATCGACGTGTTCAACGCAGGCTTCGATACTGACGCGTTCAAAATGCGCGTTACTGAACTGCCTGAATCATGGCTCTACCGTTTCTACGACAACGATACGGGTCAGCAACTCGTCGAAGAGGGCATCAACAGCCTCACNCCGTCCATCGGTTCCTTCCAACAACTTACCTTGCGGATGACGGTCTTCCCACCNGATGCGCGTGAAGCACAGGACATTGGCTTGGTTCGTGTTTTGGTCGTCAGCGGCAACGACGCTGACCTCCGAACAGAGGTGGCGTTCACCGTCCACCGTACCTTTGGCGTGCTGGCCGAAGTGATCTCCGACAGCGACGCCAAGTCGCTGGGGTCCGTGGGTCCCATCGCTCCTGGCTCCGACGCATGGTTCCGCTTCCGCATCACCGANGCTGGCGACGAGGACGTGGAAACCACATGGCGTATCGTGCCGCCCAACCTCTTGCCGCGCAACGACGGCCAATACTCCAGTTGGGACTACGAGATCACCGACGATTCAGGCGAAAACGCGCCAGTGGTTCGCCTCAGTGGCGAGGAATATGCTGATCTTCGGCTCGATGTNGGTCTGCGCGACCAAATTGAAGCGGGCAACCACACCATCTACGTGGGCATCATCGAAGACGGCGTGGACGACGACGAAGCGCGTTACTTCGACATGCCCGTGACCGTCGTGGTCAAGGAAGACGTCGTTGCAGGCCGAATCCTCATCACCCTCGAAAGTCAGATGACGCCCTTTGGACCGGGTGAAAGCAAGGAACTCGGCTTCCGCGTGGACAACCAGAACAACATCCCGTTGACCGTCCTCATCTCCNTGGACGAGCCCCGTGGTTGGGAGAANGGCGCGGTGAGCGTGAACTCNTTCCAGCAAGCNGGAAGCACCCTNCTNGTNACNGTGGACGCCTACAGCAACGAGAAGTTCACNGTGGACNTGACCGCCCCGACCACGGTCAAGAACAACGACCGTGCGGAATTGACCATCATCGTCGAACCGTACGACGACGAAGTCCCCTACGGTGTGGACTTCAAGCAGCAGACGAAGTTCGAATTCGCCACCTCCTGCACCGAGGTCGCTTGCCTCACCAACGAGTTGCTCGACCCTGAGCCCAGCACCATTGGGCTGATCGNCATGCTCGTGGCCATTGTTCTCTACGCCACCTACCGCCGAGGCGCAACCCGCACCATGGCCGCTGCGATGCCCATCAAGGACGTCGATTTCCCCGAGGTGGTCGAGGTGGCTGCGGAGGCTGCNTCCAGTGAGCTTGACTTGCCTCCCGCGGTGACCGCTGACGACGACGATCTCGAGTTGTTGGACGAACTTTCTGACCTCTGATTTCAGGGTCCTGCTCGAGGCGTTGTCTGAACAGCGCACCATTCCCCTTATGAGGCCCCGGAACCGGCTGTAGAATGATGTCAGAGCAGATGCTGTCTCAGCGGCGCGCGCCCTCCGTCCGTGCCGTCGATGCAGGCGTGCGTCGCCGGGCCCTCGGGCTGACCCTGCTGATGCTGCTTTCCTTGTTCGCCGGCATCGATCTGGTGAGCGAGGAAGTGTCCGCTGCATCGGACGCTGACGGCGATGGACTGACCTACGGTCTCGAGTACCTGATCAACACCTCACCCAACGACCCTGACTCGGACAACGACGGCCTTCCCGACGGGTGGGAATGGATGCACGGNCTTGACCCNCTGTCCTCCANCTTTGCTGACGGCGCGGTGGGCGANCCTGACGGCGACGGCATGTCCAACCTNCAGGAATACACCTACCTCATGCCCACCGGGTGGGACATTGCGACCACCCCGGCCGTGCTCGACAACGGTGTTTGGTGGAACGGTACCGTGCCAACCAACGATTGGTCCGAAGAACACGCGATGCAGTTCAACCCCCCTGCGTGCGGTGCCAGCGGAAGCGACGGCACCGGTTCGGTCATTCTCTGTGACGAGGACCCGGTCGGCAACATCTGCGCTGACGGCTTTGACAACGACAAGGACGGCGCCGTGGACGGCGCAGACAGCGACGGCGACGGCGACGCGGATTGCCTTAGCGACGACGACGACGGCGACGGCCTCATCGACGAGGACCGCCGTGGCTACGACACGGACGGCGACGGCATGCCCGACGGTTGGGAGGTTTCCTACGGCCTCAACGCCACTTCGGCGTCCAACGACGACGGTCCAAACGGTGACCCTGACAACGACGGATTGCCCAACCTCTTCGAATACATCAACCCCTCTTGGACGACGAACTGCGGCTCTTCGCCATGTTTCCGTCCAGAGCCTGGTACGCCCACGGAGACGATCACGCCTTGCGACCCGGTCAGCGGCATTGGCCCAGGTGGTTGTGCCACACTGACCGCGGAAGTGGACGGCATCACCTCAACCAACCCGACCGCTGCCGACTCCGACGGTGACGGGCTGAACGACTCCTACGAGGCCTTCACCCTCCTGACGGACCCCACGGCCTCCGACACGGACGGCGACGGCCTGAGCGACGGCGTTGAGGTCAGCGCGTCCTACGGTACCCCGCCGCAAGCCAGCGACCCCCGGAACAACAACACCGACGGCGACGCGTTCGACGACGGTGACGAGGACGCCAACGGCAACGGACTGGTGGATTCCGGCGAAACCGATCCGACCCGGCGTGAGGACGCCGGTGACGCGGACAACGACGGCATTCAGAACTGGGAAGAGAATCTCACCTGTACAAAGTGGGACGTCGCCGACACCGACTTTGGTGGCGTCAACGACGGCGACGAGCGCAACGTGTCGCACGGCACCGACCCCTGCGATTCCTTGGTCGACTACGTCACCACCCTGACCAACTGGAACGGTGTGAACCGCTTGACGCTCACCGACGCCTCTGGATTCAACCCCGATGGTGGGACCGGCTGGTACAACGTCTCAGGGACATGGACGTCGTTCGCCTATGGAGCAACGATCAACAACGTGCTCGTCGGCGTCAGCCTTGCTCCACCCGTGTCGGTGACGGACGTGGCGAACCGCAACGGCTCCTTCTGCCACACCGACGCCACCCTTGACGGNACCATCTCCACCACGCGCCTTTACTGCGACGACGATTACACGGATTCCGATGCTGACGGCCTCGCCGATTGGGAGGAATTGCTGGGCGTGTTTGGATGGTTCTCAAACCCGACTTTGGCCGACACGGACGGCGACGGCGTGAATGACTTCGATGAGGTCGTCCGCGACAACACCGATCCTTTGGACGCCTGCAAGAACGCCCTTGACCCGGACGGCGACGGTTTGAATTCGTACTTCGAGAACTCCACGGGGTGCACCTTGGACAGCATTGGCATCCTCAATGGGTCAAGCGACGTATGGGTGACCGACCCGACGAAGTTTGACACCGATTCAGGTGGCGTGAACGACCTTGACGAGTACTTTGACGGGACCAACCCCGAGAACGATCCCTCGGACGATATCCTACCCGACGATTTCGACGGCGACGGCATTCCCGACGCGTTTGAGAACNTGACGGGCACGGATTGGCGGAACCCCGACACCGACGGTGGCGGCGTGATTGACGGTGTGGAATGCCCGGCGAATTTCTGGGCTACCGGCTGCGTCGGTTCGCCTCAGGATCCCTTGGACCCCTCGGACGATTTCCCTCAATCGCAGGTCATCTTCTGGGCCAACAACACCAGCGGGACCGTCGATCTTGAGCAGGTGCACCGCTGGCGGCAGGTCACCAACGACTTCCCCACCGGCTCCACATATGCGCATTTGGCGGCGGTGCACCCGAGCAATGAATTGTTCCCGAACATCGAGAACTTGTCCGGTATGGCCGACCTCGGTTTCAGCAATGGCAGCGTGACCTGGAATGTCCAATACAACACTGAATTCACGGGCACCCCTGTACCTGTGCCGCTGTCGACCATCAATCACTCATTTTGGGCGGACGCGACGGCTGAACTGAGCCGAACGAATGACACCTTTATTGTCAACGTGGACGCTGGATTCCTCCAGAGTCTCATCGCCGTGGCCCCTGAGTATTGGTTCGATTGGGACACCTTGGCGTCGACCACGATCGCCAATCAAACCGACACCTACGCACTGCAGCTCGACGATCGCCTTTCGAACCGCACTAACCCGTGGTCCATTGCGCTCAACATCACCGAAGCCGTCGTCGCTGAAGCNGGCGTCTCAGACGCGTGGAGCACGGCCGACGCCATCGCGACCTTCCTGCGTGAAGGAAACGCGACCACTGAATTCAAGCGGAATTACAACGGTTCTGGACTTCCCGGTGACCAAGACATCGCTGTTCACCTTCTGGAAGTGGCCAATGAAGGCACCTGCCAAGAGTTCACCACCGCGTTCGTGACCATGGCGCGGCTTGCGGGCCTGCCGACTCGCTCTGTGTCCGGCTTTGCCGGGGGCACGTGGACGGGCAACGGGTATGCTGTCACCAACGATGACCGCACCACGTGGGCCGAAGTCCACCTCCAGCAGGACGCCGCGAACGGCAACACCGACATGGGTTGGGTGCCNTTCGAGGCCTGTCCTGACGCCGAACTNTTGGAAATCGTGAACCAGTCCCTGACGCCACTNAGTTGGGAGCGCAANGGCCAGACGTGGTTCAACGTCAGCGGCCAACTGCGCTACGCCGACAACTCCACCCCGGTGACGGACCAGCCNCTTGTGGCGTTCTTCGTGCCGATTGGCGAGGTGGGCAACGTGCCCGGCATCGCCGCNACCCCTGAGCGTCAGATTGGCTCGGCCTTCACCGACGCCAACGGGTCGTTCAACATCAGCGGCATCCCGCCGCAGCCCATCGCCCCAGGCTTTGCTGGCATTGTGATTCAGCACGTTGAGCAGGGGTACGTGTCCAATGGAGGCATCCCGTACGCGACCGCGATCAACGTCTCCGACAACACCACGCTCACCCATCAAGGCCCGACCCCGCTTAACTCGCCTATCGTGGGCGCAGGCGCCACGACCGAAATCAGCGGCCTGCTGCAGGCGGAAACGATTCCACAGAACGTCTTCCAAGACCTCGAAGGGCTGGAGGTCTGGCTCAGCTTCACGTCGTCTGTNGACGGGGNCGTNAACNTCNCCACCCCGGTGAACCCTGACGGAAGTTGGGTGTTCGACCTCACGCTGNACGAGTTCGAGTCCAAGACCAACATCTCNGCGCTGATNGGATTCTCTGGNTGGACCGACACCAGCNTGCCCATNGCCGGCGACGTTCACCTCAGGCCCTCGACCACNGGANTGGTGCTCGACGTTCGTGATGCTCCCAACCTGACCGCNACGCTGGAAGGTCCNGGCANCNANGNGAGCGTCCTCGACCTNGGNGACGACATTTGGGTCAACGGCACCGTGGTNTCCTTCGGACTCGCNCCGGCCNCAATGAACGGTTCNCTCGTCCTCTCCTTGCGTGACATCGCGAGCGGCGGCGCTTGGGTCGACGTGTTCAACGTCACCGTCAANGGNACNTTCANCGTCCNNCACACNCTCAACGCNAGCACCACGCCGATCGCNGCCGGNGAGGTNGAGCCTCGCCTCCGCTTCTTCCCNGAGGTGCTGCCNACNACNGACATCGAGAATTTGTCCGACAACGCTCCNTACACNCTTGCGNGGCATCTACAACTACACGATGATNTCTGAATCGCAACTGCGCGGTGANGCNACCAACACCCAATTCCAGGTNGTNGATCACCTNGGCAACGGNGTCGGNATCGTGNTGCTNGGGACCTATGACGTGTTCTTCAACGGNTCATTGGCCACCAGCATCGTGGANCCGTTGTCCAACCAAATCAGCCCGACGTGGAACCTCGACGCGACGCTCCGNGCAGGCGACTATCCGCTGGCCATCGNGTTTGGNGGTTCNGACGATTACGTGCCNAGCGTGTGGAACAGCACACTGCGCGTGATGGCCGAGATCAGTTGGAACTTCACCGTCGCCGACGACTGGGTGCACATCGGCAACAGCACGCAGTTCTTCGGCAATCTTTCCGATGCGGTCTACGGCGACCGGGTGCTCAACAACGGCTCGGCCCTTTCGATTCTGATGGCCACGGCTGAAGGGCCTGTGGACCTCGCCATTGGGTCGCTCAACACCACCACGGGTGGATTCTCGTTCAACGTGACCGCGCCCACCATCTTTGCAGGCGGCGTCTACGAGGTGCAGTTGCTCACCGATTTCCTCGCCTTCGCGCCCGAAGGTGGACCATATTACCAATTCGTGGATCCGAACGGTCCGCAGGGTCCGCCCAGCGGCATCACCCTAAATTGGGGCATTGAATCAGAAGTCATCGTCACCCCCGAACTTGAGAGCATTCAGGTGCTCGTCGGGGACACCATCGACCTTCGGGCCCGCATCACCGACATCGCGGACGGCTCCGACTTGGAGGGCGCCACGGTGGAGTGGTTCCTCGACTGGAACGGTGCCAATACGTCTCTGGGCACCGCCCAAACGCTCGTCGACGGCAACGCCTCCATCCAATGGACCGCCAATTCCCTTGGTCCGGGTTACTACGACATTGGCGTGGTCGTGGCCGACGACGTCACCGACCCGATCGCACCTGGTAACCGGCGCCACTTTGGCAACATCAGCCTGGTGAACGCGACCGTGCAGACCGAATCGGTGGTCGTCATCGACGTGGCGCCGACCGTGGTTGCGGCAGACAGCACCTTCAACGTCCTTGGACGCGTCCTTGACGCGGACGACAACACGCGACCAATCAACGGGTTGTTGCGCCTTGATGCGTACTGGGACGACGAGCCAGAAGAGTTGCTCATCACCGGTGCGCAGACCGCCGCCAACGGCAGCTTCAATCTCTCGCTGACCAGCGACGCGTTCAACGACGGGACCACGCGCGGCAACCGCACGCTCTTGGTGCAGGTCATCGAGGATTCGTCCCCCTTCTACCTCCCCTCCAACACGACCACAGACATGCTGGTCCAAGGCGTGACGGACTTTGAGCAACTTCTGCCCCGCAACGCGGTCATCATCAACCGTGGACGCAGCGTGGACCTCAGCGCTCAATTGGTGGAAGCCAGCGACCTCTTCACCCCCTTGGGAGGCGAAACGGTGGCGGTGAAAGTCCACGAAACGTGGCACACGGAGGTCCAAACCGATGGCGAGGGCTTCGCCAACACCAGTTTCCTGTTCGACCTCAACCATCCTTTGGGGATCATCACGGTTGAGTTCCACTACAACGGCAGCTTCGACCTCCTCGACGACCGAGCGAACCTGAGCACCGTGACGGTCCGCTCCACCACGGTGCTGCTGATCGATCCTATCACGGCCAACCCGACCTCTGCATCGAGTTTCAACGTGACCGGAACGGTGCTGAGCGACAACGGCTCAGGGCTTGAGAACCGGGACGGCAGCGTGTTGCCCGCCAACGTGTTGTTCGCCATCGACGGCCAACCCGTGGGCTTCACCGTCACGGGCGGTTCTGTGGGTGTGGGTGGCGCTTGGACCGCCTCGATCACCCTTGGTCAGACCTTCGAACGCGGCTCGCACAACATCAGCGCCACCTACGTGCCAAGCGTGAACTTCTACGTCGGTTCCAACGACACGGCGCCCTTCGACAGCCGTGGAACGACGAGCGTGTTCTTCCTTGACCCAGTGCTTGACGGCCTTGGTTCGCCTTCGTTGAACGACCGGGCGGAGCGAGGTTCGGACATGGACCTCAGGGTCATGGTGCAGGACAACACCGGAGCGCCGGTCGCCAACGCCGATGTTCAGGTGACGCTGATCGGCTCCGACGGTCCGTTGACCGTTCCCGTGACGCTCACCCTTGTCACCGACGCAAGCGGCATGGCCCAGGACGTCATGACGCTCCCTGCCAACCTCTCGGTCGGCGAAGCCACCCTTACGGCGGACTATGGCGGATTGCCCGGCACCACCGGGTTGGTTGGAAGCAACACTACGACGCGGTTCGTGGTGCTCGCTTCGACGCAGATCGCCATCACCGAAGCGCCGGTCAGCCTCGTTGCTGGCGATGCCTTCGACGTTCGCGGTACGCTGCTTGACGACCTCGGTTTGCCCTTGGCTGTGGACGGTACGCCCTCGCTGGCCATCGTCCACCTGCTGGTGGACGGCGTGCCGGTTTCCAGCGTGGAAACCGACGCCAGCAACGGCAGTTTCCTCCTTTCCTACGTGCTGCCGCAGGGCACCGATCCGGGTCTTCACCAGGTTTCGGTCCAGTTCAAGGGTGGTCGCGATTGGGTCGATCCGATTGGCGTGGGCGATCCCGCGAACCCCGAGTATTACCTGCCCACACAGACCGACGTCGACTTCAACGTCAGCATGCCCAGCAAGATCATCCTGACCAGCGGCAGCGGCGACGTTGACCGTGAAACCACCATCACCATCTCAGGCGTGCTTCTCAGCCAGGTCGACGACGCCATCGGCGGCGCCACCATCGAAGTGTGGCTTGACGGTGCCTTCCTGACGAACGTGACCACGGACGCTAACGGGTCCTTTACGGCTCTGCACCCCGTGCCCGCAGACCAGCGGCTTGGCGCCACGGACATGGAGGTCCGGTTCACGGGCAACGTGCTCTACCTGCCCAGCAACGCGACCGGGTACTGGAACGTGTACGCGCCGATTTTGGTCACCGTGGACCTTGACGACGTCATCGCCGTCGCTGACCAAGTGGAGATCACCGGCCAAGTGGTTGACAACCAACTCCAAGGCTTGGCCGACCACACGGTCTTCCTCGAAGTGGACGGGGTCAACATTGGCGAAGTGACCACGTCCTCTGATGGCCGGTTCACGTACACGTGGCTGGTCCCCGACATCTTCGTCTTCGGCGACCACGTCCTGATTGCAACCGCTGACAGCCAAGGCTGGTACCGGGCCGGAAGCGGCAACGCGAGCTTCTACCTCAGCCACCGCTCGGCCATCAGCATCAGTTTCGACGGCGACGATGAAGTCACGCGTGGCGACCTGTGGCGCATTTCTGGTCGACTCTATGACGTGGACGATGCCGCACAAGCCGGTTTGCCCGGCCGTGATGTGCAGGTCTACCTCGACGGCGAACTCGTCACCGTGGCGACGACGCTCGAGGACGGTTCGTGGCTGGCCACCGTGCCGGTTGAACTCGATCTGGCTCGCGGTGAACACGACCTTGAGGTCCGGTTTGCTGGTGAATTGGCGCATCGGTCGACGGACGCGTCCACCGTTGGGACCGTTTGGTCCGACGTTGTGGTCACCATCGATGCGGTGAGCGACCGCACGGCCGTGCGTTCGGATGCCTTGCGCACCCTCATCATCACCGGTTCGGTGACCGAAGTGGGCGGCGAAGGAGAGGTCTTCGAAGACCTTGACTTGACCCTCAGCAACGGCACAGGATGCACCTCCGCTTCCGCCACACCAACGTGCTACACGTTGGAACGCGTGCAGTGGAACGACGGCAACTTCAGCATGACCTTGCGTGTTCCCTCTTGGAACCCGCTTGGTGTGCAACCCTTCCACGTGGGAAGCAACACGAACAGCAGCCGCAACCTCAACAGCGGCACGGCCGTGACTTTCGCCCTGATCAAGGTCGACGCGACGATCGAAGTTCGGATTGACAACATCGTCGAGGACGACAAGGAAGACTTCGGTGGATCGATTCTGGTCACCGCCGACGACACCGGTGAGGGCATCCCAGACGTCGGTTTCTCGCTCTATCTGGAATACGCCAACGGCAGCCGTGTTGTCCAAGACGGAAGCACGCAGCAGTTGCTGAAGCGCGTGGTCGTGACGGGTTCGGACGGTTCTACCGACTACGACTTCAACCACGACCCACCCTACGGAGATGCTTCTGAATTCGGCGAGTTGACGCTCCTGGTCTTGCTCGATGCAGGTGGAGAGCGTCTGACGGATGCCAGCCTCGCGACCTTCCAAGCCGAGGCCGCGCAAGGCTTCGGTCCAGACTACACCTACAGCGACGAAGCCTCGTCCGCGGCACGAACGCTCGTTGGAGCCCTTGTCTTGTTGGTGGTTGGCCTCGTGGCCGGCCTCGTGCTCTACCGTCGTCGCCAACAGGCGACCCTCATGGAGGAAGCCGCTGAGGTCTTCGCGTACACTGCGGAACTCCTCGCGGCCGGTGACAGCGTGCGTGAGGCCATCTTCCAGTGCTACACCGACCTTTGCGTCGTGCTTCAGAAGCGTGAATTCTTGCGGAGGGATTTCGAGACGGTCCGCGAATTCGAAGCTGCGATTCGTCAAGCAATGCCCGCCGTCAGTGAGGAAGCCCTCGTGGCCCTCGACAACGTGTTCGAGCAGGCACGCTACGGCCGTGACGAGATGAGCGAGGGCCACGCCCAGGCCGCGAAGGTCGCGATGGAACGCATGTCGACGGAAGTCACGAGCATCCAGAAGATTATCCCGCGCGGCCTGTGATGGACCGAACGCTTGAATGAGGGCGTGGCGCTCTCAGGACCATGCGTACCGCCCTGTGGCTGACCCTCATGATGCTCGGAGCGCTGGCCCTGCCCGTGGCCAACGCGGCTCCAGTGGCGTTGAGTGACGTGCTGGATTGTGGTGACGGTGACGTCCGTGTCGACGGAGAACTCACGTGCAGCCTTGATCTGAGCGAGTACCAAGACCTTGCTCGACTGCGTGTCGAACTCGTCGGCGCTGATGAGGCCCGCCCAAGCGGTGGTCCGATGATCGCGGTCGGTTACAGCATGAGCTGCGCGGTGTTGGACAACGGCTCCCTGATGTGTTGGGGTTCTGACGGCCACGGCCAATTGGGTGACGGCGGTCAGATGGCGAATCAAGTCCGCCCGAACAACTTCGTGATGCTGCCCGAGGGACGGCATGTGTTGGAAATTCACGCAGCCAGGACCCATGCGTGCGGACTTCTTGACGACGGAAGCGTGTGGTGCTGGGGTTACGGTTCCAGCGGCGAACTTGGTGACGGCACAACAAACACCTACAGCGCGCCAACCAATGCGGTTGTCCTTCCTGCGGGGCGGACGGCGGTGTCCATCGGGTTGGGTGAATTCCATGCTTGTGCCATTCTCGACGATGCATCCATGGTCTGCTGGGGACTGGACCACAACGGCCAAGTCGGCAACGGCGACGCAGACAATGATGCCCGCCCAACGCCCGTTGGCGTTGCATTCCCCGAAGGCCGTCAACCTGTTCAGGTGGACGGTGGTGATTCCCACACGTGTGCCCTGATGAACGACGGAGGCGTGATGTGCTGGGGCCGCGACCATGTCGGTCAACTTGGAGACAACGGAACGAACGCGAACCAGCACGAGCCCGGATCCAATGCAGTGCTCCCAGACGGGCGTCGAGCCACCTCGATCAGCATCGGCGGGCACGCCTCGTGCGCGGTGCTTGACGACGGCTCGCTGGCATGCTGGGGTGAGAACAACCTCGGCCAACTTGGTGATAACACGACCACGAGGCGTGGTGTCCCAACCCTTGCTCACCTTCCAGATAACATGACGGTGATCGACGTCGGTGTAAACTACCACAGCACGTGCGTGGTTTATGCCAACGGCTCCATGGGCTGTTGGGGTCACGACAATTACGGTCGTTTGGCGAACGGGCCCAACGAAGGGAACACTTTGCTGCCCTCGATCATCAACCTGTCCTCAGGCTATGTCGACGTAGAGGTCGGGCAAGACCACAGTTGTGCCCTTCACGAGGACGGCATCGTCCAGTGTTGGGGTCGTTCAAAGTGGGGTCAAACCGGAACAGGGACCACCGCCAACCGTGGCGAAGCGACCGCTGTGGACTTTACAGATGCGCCCTTTGCCTCGGTGTTTGGTCCTGCACCCGCAAGCTGGGCCAGCGACGGAGCGCTCCGTGTTCTCCTCACAAATCCTGACAACGGGGTGTGGGGCCTCAGCATGGACCTTCCAATCGGCACCGGCGTGGGCATGTATTCCCTTCACATCGAAGCATACACCATCGGTGGTCAGCGCGAATCGTACATCCTCGAGGATGCGATCACTGTGCTGGAGCGTGACCGCGACGGCGACGGTGTCGGTGACTCCGAGGACGCCTTCCCTGAGGATGCCAGCGAACAAAGCGACAGCGATGGCGATGGCGTCGGCGATGTGGCGGATGCCTTCCCTGATGACGCCACCCGTTCAGTGGTGGAAGAAGCAGACGACGGCCTCTCCGGCGATCTTGGTTCGATGGACACGCTGACCATCATTGGGGCAGGCGCGGCTCTGCTTGTGTTGGTCCTCGTGCTCGGTATTCTGCTCGGCCGGCGTGGCGGTGGTGACTCTCCCACCCCTGCTCCGCAGAAAAAGAAGTACGCGAAGGCAGAGCGCAAGTACTGAGCTTCACCAGCGGACCACAAGGTGTCCGTCGACGAAGTGGTGCTTGACGTCCTTCGCATCGGCCGCGAGGGGAAGTTCACGCTCCAAGGTGGGCGCTCCATCTTGCTCGATTTTGATGCGAAGCATGCTTCCTTCATCGTGTTCAACGATTTCTGTGGTCAGTTCATCATCAGTGACACCGGCCATGGGAAGGGTGAGGCCGTCTGGGTCTGAGCGACCGTGAAGTTCCTCCACCATCCACGCCAAGCGACGTTCTGGCTCGATGTTGGCCAGGTGAGATTCCGGCAGCATGCCGGCCGTGACGAGGTGGAATGTGTGGCGCTGTCGCACCTCTTCGAGGTGGCTTGCGTCAGCGGCCACTTCAGCATGGAGTTCCTCGGGGCGAGCCGCGAGTGGGGTGGTGGTCTCCTCCTCCATGGGCGATGGTCCGCTCGACCCTTCATCAAGGTGTGGGGGGACGAAGCACGCGACGGTAGAAGCGCTCAGCCAGACGTTTGAGGCCGTTGGGATCGCTCATGGGCACCATCTGAAGGTCACCAGGGAAGCACTTGCGGTACATCGGTTGCTCACACCGCTGTTCCAAGAGGAGAACTACGGCACGGTCGTCGATGCCGCGGATGGGTCGTCCCATCGCTTGCAGGACACGGTTGACCGCAGGCTGCGTCATCGTGTAGCGCCATGACTTGTCCTTGCCAAATCGATCTCCGACAAAGGACTTGAGGCCGTCCTGCACGACGCCCGGTGGCGCGATTGGCAAGCCAATGCAGGCCACGGCATCGAGCAATCCGCCGCGGTAATCGACACCTTCCGACAAGCGGGCTCCGAAGGTGCCAGCGAGGAGGACCTTGCGTCCTGCGTCCCGCTCGCGCTCGAGCACGGAAAGCACCTCGTCCGCCTTCGATTTGTCCCAGTCGGAGGATTCGACGATGGTTCGATGCACCGGCCAGTGGGCGTCGGTGACGATTTCCTCCAGCAGGGCGTAGGACGGAGCGAAGACCGCCACGTGGCCTGGTGCTGCCTGAATCAATGCACGCAGATGCTCTTGCATTCGGGCGGTGTTCGCTGGGGAACGTTGCCGGTAGGTCGTCGTGACGTCGGTGGCGACGACGACGGGCCTGCGTTGGGAGGCGAAGGGGGACGGGTAGCTTCGGATGGTCGTTCGCTTGACGGGGAGGTTCAGCAAATCCGCGTACATGGAGGGCGGATAGAGCGTGCCTGACATGAGCACGGCTCCGGCCGAGGCGTTGAGGACTGGGCCGCTGACCACTCCCGGGTCAAGGAGATGCGACGTGATGCGTCCTGCCCGCCCTTCCGGTGAGAAGCAAAACAGGTGACCGGTGGTGTCCCCGAAACGGACCAGATCGTCGAGGACAGCACCAAGGCGCTGGGCGTCGGATTCCGCGTCCTGCGTGGCTTCTGGGTCCACTTCCACCTCGGCGTCCCGCAAGACTTCGCGCAGGACGTTGAGCCGGTCAAGGCGTTCCACGGTCGCAGCGGGGATGGGCGTGGTCAAGGTGGTTTGACCGGAGATGCCGTCGACGGTGTCGCAGGCTTGGTGGATCAACTCGACCAGATCATTGCCCTGGACTTCCAATTCCTTTGGCTCAA
>PBMM01000041.1 GCA_002723635.1 Methanobacteriota archaeon
TCGTGCATGGTGGCCCTCAGCACCGTCCTCCTGTTCTACATCGATTTCATGAACGAACCCATCGAATCCGTCGACAACGACGGCGACGGTTTGTTCGATGAAGACGGGCCCGACTTCCCGTCATCCATCGATTCTACCGTGGTCAGCATGGGGTACGACGACGACGGGGATTGTTTGGAAGCCGATCGCCCCGACGGCGCGAAGGACACCAACGGCAACGGCGTCGTTTGCGACGGATTCATTCGGCAAGCGTGGTATGGTTCAGAACTTACGCGGGATAACGGCGTGGACGAGGACCCCGACGACGAAGCCATCATTCAGGAGGCAACCCACAGGGCCTTCCTTCTCGGTTACGGCAAGCTCGGCGTGGTGTTCCTCCTCGGCATCTTTCTGCCTCTCTTCTTGGCTACGGGGCTCATCCGTGGTGAGATGACGTCAGAAACGATGCATTTCCTCCTCGCGAAGCCCATCGCAAGGGGCGAGGTGCTCCTGTACCGCATGCTTGGCTACCTTGCCTTGGTGTGGCCGGCGAGCGCAGCCATCGTGGGCCTCTCAGCGCTTGTGACCGGCTTGGCCGCGCCCGGAGACGGCTTCTATCGGTTTGAAGACCTGGGGATTTGGTTGGCCATCCTCCTCGCCACGTGGTTGGCGCTGTTGGTGTACGGCATGCTCTTCATGACCTTGGGCGTGATGTGGAAGTACGGAATCGTCCTCGCCATTCCCTTTGCTGCATGGGAATTTGGAATGGCCTTCCTTTCCATGGGGCTTCCCTCTTCACCCCTGCTTCGGGTGTCGGTGATTGGGTGGTGCTTGGCGATCATCGATGCGGCCACGGCCTTGTCTTGGCCCAATCAGCAAGCCTTCATCGCCTACACAACGGATTACAGCCTTTGGAACGTTGACTTCGCCGCCCCGGGCGACGGGTTGTCCTTCCTTGCCTCAGAAGCACCCTTTGCCATCTCGGCGACAGGCAATATCGCCGTGGCCATCTTGGTGCTCCTCTTCCAGGCGGGCGTGATTTGGATCGTAGGCCAAGCGTTGTTCAAAGGGAAGGAGATCGCGTGATGCCCCCCGCGCACTTCCTTGGTGACCTGAGTGGACTTTGGCGCTTGGACCAGCGCCCTCCGATACGAGGGTTGACCTGGGATTGGTGGTGGTGGCTCGTCATGCTCGAAGACGAGCATGGTCGCCCTACAGGGAAGCAATTGATGACCCTCTGGTCCACGAAAGACGCGGCTCGCGTCGAAGTCAACGGAGACACATGGCGTCCTCAGGGCCGACCTGGCGTGGACGAACACGGCGGCATGTCGCTCGACGGCATGGTCTGCGCGTGGTGGTTTGACGGTCAGACCATGCACGATGCCGTGTTGGCCAAGCGCTGCAGCATGGTCGTTCTCCCCGGCGCGCACCCTTCGTGGCCTGGCCCTTCCACCCCCGGTCGGGGGGCCGGCGCCGTCGTGCCGCTGCTCGACGAAGATTACAGCATGGGCATGGAAGGGGACGGGTCGAGTTTCTGGTTGACGTTGGACCCGATGCCCGAAAGCGCTCCGTTCTCCAGCCTCGATCTCCGTTTGCATCCGGCCTCGGAACGGTTGTCCACCGCACGGCAAGCGACGGCCACCTATGCTGCCGGCCTTGGCTATGACATCCTCCGGCTTCACGGTACCACGGCCGAAGGCCACATTGACGGGGCCCCTGTTCGTGGCACGGCCTACTTCCAGAAGGTCAAGGTTCAGGCCCCTTCTGTCCCATGGTATTGGGGCGTGCTGCACTTTTCCGACGGTTCGTACCTTGATTGGTTCCTGCCCCACGCTTCCCCGACCCTCAGCGCGGTCGACGACCGGCCGTGGAAGTCACGGGACCTAGGGCACGTGGCCCTGAGCGAAGGCGGGTTGCTCCACGACGAAACACGCGGCCACACCGAACGGTTTGATCGAGTGGTGGTCGGCAAGCGGAACGAGGAAGGCTTGCCCGTCTTTTCGGTTCGCATGTGGAACGAGAGGGTGTCCGTCGACCTCGAGGTGGCGGCCCTGGCACGAGCACATTGGACTTTCGACCAACCCACCAGAGGAGGCCTGCGCAGCCATTTGACCTACAACGAGTACCCGTTGGAAGTACGCACACTTCGCCTCGAGGACGAACAAGGCGTGCGGACTGAAGCGGATTTTGAGTGGATCCGCGGCAATGCGGAGCACGCGTGGGGCCTGCTTCACTGACGGCGTGACGCGAAGGGAATCAAGCCTGCAGTGTTCAATCTCGTATCGTGGAAACGTTCATGGCGTTCTCACCAAGAGACAGGACAGGTGTCCCAATGACCGAGGAAGCAACCGATGCGCCCGCTGCAGCCAAGGAGGCCTCAGCGCCCGCCGTCGAGGAGAAGGCAGCAGATACAAGCCTTGAGAAGAAATTCCGCACCATTCCTGGGGAGGAAATTCTCCGTCACACCCGACCTTCCTTCATGGCCTTCGCAGGATACTACGTCCTCGCCATGGTCATGATGGGCCTTCACTGGTTGTTCTTCAACGACAACCTGGCAGGGCTGTTGACGTCTGAAGACTCCAGCGGCTTTGCGAAACTGTTGTTCACTTTCCTTGCCAACGACGTGACCTTCATGGGCATCATGTTGGCGTTGACGTGGTTCAACAGGATGCTGAACATCAACACCTCCAACCGCTGGCTGACCTTTTGGCTGCTGTTGGCGAGCATCGCCCCGCTGCTGGTGGTCTTGGACAATTGGCTCACCGCCATCGTTGGTGACAGCTACCCAAGCATCGGCACCGACGGTGGATTGCTCCCAGAATACAACCACTTGATTGCAGGTGCTTTCTTTTCCGGGATGTTGGTCCTTCTCACGGCCTACTACCAGCGTTCCTTCCACTACGCCGTGACGAGCGATGCGGTCATCTTCGATCACCGCTTCCTCCTCGTGCGCGGCCACCGCCGAATTTTGTTCGAGAAGATCTCCGAAGTCGGTGTTGAGCGGTCCATGCTTGGGACCATGCTTGGCTTTGCCACCATCTCCCTGCTGACGGATTCCGGAATCGGGTTGACGCAAGAGACCAGAGGCGTGGCCGCGGTCGCTCCCGCTCCTGAAGCCGTGCAGACCAACGAAGACGACACCAACGCCGAAAAGGCAGGAAAGAGCGTGGTTCGCCGTCTCCTCGGCTTGATGACCTACCAGCGCACCGTCACCACGGCCAGCCCAGACCCCAAAATCTGCTTCTTCAATGTCCGCGGATGGCAAGACACAGAGGAACTTCTGAACGAGTTGCACATGCGGCACAGCCAGTCCAGCCAGCTGTCCGAACTCAAGGCCGCGTTGACCCAAGACTGAGCCGAGGCCTTGAAGAGCAGGTCCCGCACCGTCGGGACGGAGGCCCCACCATGTCCGACGACCTGCTTCGACCCGCCCTAGACAAGTTCGCNGAAGGTGACCTCGAAGGTGCCGTGGAGATGCTCGATGCCCTGCGCGGCCAACACCGCAACGAAGCGGCGCTTCACCACACCTACGCCGAGTTCGCAAACATGCTCAACATGGACGCTCAGGAAGACGTCATTCCCGGTGGAAAGATCATGATGGCCTACAAGAAGGCCATGCAACTTGACGAAGAAAACGACGAATACATCGCGGACTTCGCCGACTTTGCCCTCGAATGCAACCGCATCCCCCAAGCCGTGAAGGAGTTCCAACGNTACGCTACTCGACTTGAGATGGCGGACATCCCCTTCGACGACCGACTCTACAACGCCGCACGAAACCTCGTCGANCGCATTGAGGTCGTTGACCCAGAGCGCACCTCGGACATCAGCCAACCCTGGCTCAAGCAGGCGTTGTTGTGGTCCATTGGTGGACTGGGCTTTTCNGCTGAGGACGTCAAAGGTATCCTCGAAGACGCCTGAGGTTGTTTCAGGATGGGCGAACTCGTCCATCTGGCGCTGCGTGTCGGTTACCTCGGCGACGCCTTCCACGGAAGCCAAATTCAACCCGACGTTATNACCGTTCAAGGCGAACTCCAGCGTGTATTGCGCTCGCTCGGATGGTGGAAGGACGACGAACACACCATGATTCTCGGCAGCAGGACCGACGCTGGGGTGAACGTTCGTCGTAACGGCGGTTTGCTCACTCTTGACCGCAACCTGTACGANAAAATCGGTGACAGGAAATTGGTTCGTGCCATGGCCGATCGGCTTCCCGACCACCTTGCCGTACTCGACGCCACNGAGGTNCCAGCCGGGTGGAACCCCCGTTTGGCCGACCACCGCGTCTACCGGTACCGNATGGAAGGGATGGAAGGNTGGTGGGCNGNTGATGTGGACCGCTTCCAGCGCCATTTGGNCCTCTTCGTTGGGACACATGANGTGAGGAATTTNGCCCGAATGGAGGANGGAAANAACCCCATTCGNACCGTCGTTTCTGCGGNNCCATGGACGGTTGGNGGNCGCATCGTTGGCTTCGAAATCGTCGGGCACTCCTTCCTCTGGAACCAAGTTCGTCGCATCGCCATGGCCGTGCATCAACTCGAAATCGGACGGCTCACCTACGAACAGGTGCACGATGCTCTGCACCGCCCCGAACTTCCTGTTGACTTCGGTGTGGCCCCTGCTGAGTGGCTTGTGCTGTGGGATGTGGTCTGGGAATCACTTCCCGCCACCACAGGGCCTGAGCGCACCATGACATGGCAAGCGCCCCCGACCCGTGCAGAGGGAGCAGAACGTACGATGCGACGGCGCTGGGGTGCCGCTGCATCAGCGGAAATCGAGGCCTTGCTCCACCACGAATGGTCGGCGTTGGGCCGACTGCATTGGTCATGACGTGGACAATGATAGCGTGATGCGGTCCCCGTCGTTGAGGCTCAACCGCTCGCGAAGGAACTCTGTGGAAATCAGTTCAACCACGTCGATGTGACGGGTCAGGTCTGGAATCAACACGGCGCAAGGGACGGCTTGGTCATCAACGGTGATGGTCGCGAGGAAGGCGCTTGCTCCTCCGAAGGAAACGCCGTCACGGAGGAATCCTCGGATCCGGTGGAGTGGGAAGGTACCGGTGTCAACGTCCTTGGCGGATTGCCGGACCTCGTCGTCCACGTCCAAGGTGTCCAAGCCAGCAAGCTGCCTCAGGGCGATGTATTCGACGAGGTCGTTTCCTTCAACGGTNACGTTGAGCGTCCCTGGCCAAGCCGTGGCTCCGAGTAAAGTTCGGAATTGGTCTTGGTAGTGCGGTTGAGCCATGAACACTTGAGCCCGCCCGAGGCCGCTGCCCACCACGCCAGAGAGGTACACGAGCCTGCGGCGAGCCTCCCCCTCTTCAAGCCGTGCATCGCACCGGTCTGGAGCCTGCGGGATGCTCAAGAACCCGGGCGGACAGGAACCCATGGGATTGGTATGCCAGGTGACCTCTCGTGGATGCAAGCCAGGTACGATGAACTCGCAGAGCGTTCGCTGTTGTGGGAGCCGCCCACCCTTGAGGGGCCAAGCGTGCCACGATGCAGGATGGACGGGAAGCCGACCATCATGCTCTCCGCAAACAATTACCTGAATTTGACCACGCACCCCAAGGTGGTTGACGCTGCGGTGCAGGCCACCAAGACCTACGGGGCAGGAAGCGGTTCAGTCCGTGCCATTGCCGGTACCATGGACCTCCACCTTGAGGCAGAGAAGGAGGTTGCGGCTTTCAAGCGGGCCGAGGCTGCGCTGATTTACTCGGCAGGATACACCGCCAACGTCGGCTTGATTCCGAGTTTAGTTCGCGGTGCTGAGGACCTCATCATTAGCGACGAATTGAACCACGGCTCGATCATCGATGGTGTTCGATTGACCAAGGCGAGCCGCGCGGTCTACGCGCACAATGACATGGGCGCACTGGAGGAGGTGCTCATCGCCAACAANAAGGCGGAGCGGAAGTTGATCATCACGGACGGCGTCTTTTCCATGGACGGCGACATTGCTCCTCTCGGNGACATCGTCGCNTTGGCCGAAGAACACGACGCGATGATCATGGTCGACGATTGCCATGGTGAGGGCGTGCTCGGCGAAGGTGGGCGCGGCATTGTGGACCATTTCAACGTCCACGGAAAGGTCGAATTCGAAATTGGCTCCTTCTCCAAAGCCTTGGGCGTTCAAGGAGGCATCATGGCCGGNTCAGAACTGAGCCGCCAACATGCCCTCAACCATTCCCGTTCGTGGCTCTTGTCCGGCTCGCAGCCTCCTGGTGTTGCTGCTGCACAACGTGCCGCAATTCAAGTGCTTCAGGAAGAGCCCGAACACCACCAGCGTTTGTGGGACAACACCGCGTACTTCCGCAACGAACTGCAGAGCCTTGGGTTTGACACAGGCGTTTCTGAGACGCCNATCATCCCCGTCATGTGCGGCCCTTCGAAGACTGCGAAAGCCNTCTCGGCTGCACTCGGTGAAGAAGGTGTCATGGCCGGAGCCATTGTGTTCCCAATGGTGGCACGCGACAAGGCCCGCGTCAGGACGCAAATGTCCGCGGGGCTCACGCGAGAAGACTTGGATGACGTGCTTCGAATCTTCGAACGCGTCGGCGCCGAACTCAACCTGATCTAAGGTCACTCTTCTTCGGAAAGGATTGTGTCCAGCACGTCCTTCAGGTCGTCGTCGTCGTCAACGATGGCCTCCATGTCCGTCTCGGTCTCGGCGGGTTCAATTGTGATGTTCTCGAAGGGGTCCTTCCCCTCTTCAAGGCGGCAGAGCATGCGCCAGCGTGGCGCCCAACTCAGGTGAACGTAAAGCGGCCCGGGGAGCAACAAAAGAAACCAGACNAGGGCCGGTGGNATGGAAAACAACTCAGTGATGTTCCCGCCAAGGACCGCAAGGCCGACGAAGGGCATGGTGTACAACACGGTTCGTGGTGGGGCAACTGGAGCCCGCTTGGAGAAGTGTGCGATGATCAGCGATGCAAATCCGAGCAACATGCACGACGCGACCAGCAGCGATGCGTGGAAGATCCACGTGGGCCACCAAATCGCGTCTCCAAAAGACACACGGTAGGGAAGAAGCAAGGCAAGGGACACCAAGATTCCGTAAAAACCGGACACATTGGCGGGATGGTTGAGCCACATTGGGAAGCTGGCAAAGCGTCGAGAAAGCGAAGTTCCCAGCAGTAAATCGGCCTCTTTGGGCCCGAGTTGCTCCAGCCCAGCCCGCCAATCCGCACCGGTCATGAGCGGTTGCTTCGCTGGTGACATTATGAACATGAAGGGAAGGAAGCAGCCGCCCGCAGGCTTCTGATTACTCTGAGCCCCGTGCCGTTTCCAACCATCGTGACAGTGCCGAACCTTCCTCAAGAGCGTCCTCTTCTTCGGGCCACGCCCGTTCGAGGAGGTCTGTGTCTTCTGCTGCACGGCGACGTTGTTCCTCGGACTCTTCGTCGTGCCCGTTGACGGCATCACGGAGCGCCAAGGCGGTGTTGCCGATGGCCAACCAGCGCTGCAGACGTGCCTCGGCGGCTTGAGGCCACCGAACGACAGTGCCCCAAGGCTCCTGGTCTTCCACCACAAGCGGGTCACCCAACAGTGGGTCTTCGTGGAGCTTCAATCGGTGGTCGCCCAGCACGGTCCAGTGCATCTCTGATGATCGAATGGCGACCTCTGCCTTGCCCATGGCCTCGTCAAGAACCCACGGATGGTTGGCGTTGACGGCGAACGGGATGTCCCTCAGACGTTGAGCACGCCATCGTGCGAGAGCAGCCACAAGCAAGGCCATCAGCCCCGGAACCAACATCACCGAGGAGCTCAAACCCATGAGCATGCTCAGGACGCCAAGTCCTGCTGAGACGTACGCGACGACGGTCGTGGTGCGGGCCAGTTCTTCTCCGACCTCTGTGCTTCCAAGGAGCAGGAAACCTCGTGGCACCTCAGTCATGTTCCTCTCCTCCTTGCCAAGGGAGGTGCAGTCCGGCTTGGCTCAAGGTGCAGTCTTCAGCGTCCATTGCAAAAGGATGGATGAGCTCCAAGAGTTCCAGCACGTTGACGCCCCATGCTGCGAGGTATCCGTCCAGCTTTGGTTGGAGTTTGGCCCATTGGGTGCGGACGCCACGGGTTGTGCCTCGTCGATGGTTGTAGAGAAGAGCAGCACATTGGATCAGCCCTTGCATCAAGAGGATGTCCTTTGGTCTGGCTTGGCGCGCCTTCATCGCTACCCATGCATCCTCCCACGCCTCATGGGCTTCCCACCAGCGCCCAGCATCGAACTCCTGCCTTCCCAGAGCGAAGTGGGCAGGCTCATCACCGCACAACGGAGCAGGCTCGTCGCGCATGGCGTGGCCTTGGCGTGACGGGGAATAAACTCCCGTGCAGACCCTTGCCACCGACGTGACCTTCAAACGCCGTCATGGCCGCTGAACGAAGGAGCAAGATGCTGGATTGGCCACGCGGGGAAGTGCTCGAGGTTCGGCGCGGAGGCGCCGAAGTGCTCGAAGTGATGCTCGCGGACGCCGCCACCCTTGGCCTGAGTGGAGGCTTGGTGGCCCGCGCAGCGGACGGTCGCTCAGGCGTCTTGGCCTTGGCTGCTGGCACTCCAATTGGCGCCCTCCTCATGGACGATGAACTGACCATGGTTGGCGAAGCAGCGCTGGCTCCGTTCCGAGAAATACTCGATTCGGGTGCGACCGAAGTGGAAGTCCACCATCTTCCTGGTTCCATGGTCCAAGAGGCCTTGGCCATGCACGAGGGAAGCCGATTTGCCCATGGGGTGGAGCACGAGGACGTTCGGTGGTGGGAGGGGCGCATTCCCGCCCCCCGTCGTGCACGCGCTCCGAGGTTGCCGACCATGGCGCCCACCGTTCGTGCCCCTGAAGAGGTCCGTGAATCGATGGACCGCACCCGTGCTCGACTTCGTGTGGATACGGTTGACCTCCCTCCGAGTTGCGTCCGCGTGGTGCATGCTGCCTCCCCTGACGCCGTGAAGAACATGGCGCGAGCATGGGCGGAGGCAGGAGGGTGCAGCCTTGTGCTCACTCGCCGTTCAGAGGACGTGCCTAAGGGCGCCCATCACTTCTGGATCCATGAAGGCGCCCTGAACCTCCCATCAGAGGCCCTTGATGACCGGCCTTTGTTGATCGTCAGCGTGGACGTGCACCTGCTGTCCGTGGTGATGGGCCCCGAGGTGGCGGCCTCTTCCTTCGCCGACGTGTTGGACCACGGCCGAGAGCGGGGTGCTGTCCACTTGATCCACTTGTCTGAAGGCGTGTTGACCACCCCGGAAATGACCAGATTCAGCCACTATGGTTCGCGCTTGGAGGCCGAAGACGTCGCCGCTCTCGCAAGCGATGACCGTAGCCTGCGTTCGCTGTCTGGCTTCGATACTGATGCGGTGGCCACCGCCCGTGAGCGCTTTGCCCCCGGACCCGTCGACGAGCCCGAGGTTCAACCAGAGGTTGTCGAAGAACCCGAACCCGTGGTGCAAGAACCTGCACCGCTTCCCGTTCCTGAACCGGTGGTTGAGGAGGAAGACATCCAAGAGGCGCCCCTCCCGGTGGTGTCCCGCGGACCCCGTCCTGCACAGCGCGTTCGTGCCCGCCGCCCAGCCCCGCGCCGGACCACGCGCAAGCGTACCTTTCAGCCGCCAAAAGGCGACGTCCGCGAAGCTCAATGGCCCGATCGTGAGGCCCGACATGCCTTGGGGATCACCTCAGATTTGGTCCGCAACGCACCCGTCTCAGATGCGGTTCTGCCAGCAGCGCCCCACAAGCCTCGCCTCGGAGTGAAGGAGGTGCGGGAACTCCCCAGCATGCCTCCAAAGGTGCACCGCCCGCCCTTGGCTCGCCCAGAATCTTGGCCAGAAGCAGCCTCCCCTGCGGCGTTAGAGCGCCGTCAAATGTGGACCTCGTTGCGGTTGGCACGGCGGTATGCACCTTCCTCTGGTCAGGTCGACGTGCCCGATGCGAAGGGCTTGCGTGAGGCCGCTTCACGATCTCAGCACGCCTTCGACGTGGACGGTGCGCATGCACGTTTGTTCACTCCAAAAGACGATCCTTCCGAAACGGTTACTCCCACGAAGGCCTCGAAACGACGCAAGCGTTCGACCCGGAAAACGCGACGCCTTGGCGGTGATTCAGATGCGTGATTCCCCCCTCCGGGCGGCCGCACGGCGAGCACGGCGGAGCCTAGGTCAAGAGGAACAAACGGCCCAAGGCCAAACATCCGGGTCTGGTGTTGTGGCCACCTTGGCCCAGCCGGCAGACCGCCCTGCTTTGTCCCGTCCTCGTCCCGTCGAGGCATGGTCGCCTTCCGATGCCACATCACAACCTGCCCCAATTCCAAAACAGGGTTTGGAAGGCGAACTTGCGCGGCGTCTGTCAGGTCGTGTCGAAGGGCATGTGTCCAACTTTCACGAGGATTCCAATCTGCTCGAAGACGACGGTTCGCCTCGGCTTGGGGAAACCAAGCGCGGTATGCCTCTGTGGCAAAGCGTGCTTGGAACGGCACCCCACCTCGGTGGTGGGCAAGCGACGTTTCCCGAAGCGTGGGCGTGGGGTTTGCGTTGGTCTGAACAACAGACCTTTCGTCAATGGGTGGTCATGGAGAGCAACCGTGAAGCCAGCACATGGGCCGACCATGCCGTCGCTCGTCCTGGCGAGATCAACCCACTCGTGATTCAAGGTGCGCCTGGATCGGGTCGCAGTCACTTGCTTCACGCCATCGGCCAATCCCTCTTGCGTCGTCAACAAGGTGGCGTGGTCCTGCTGCGTCATCCCGCCAGCATGGCACTGCAGGAATTTGAATCACACTTGACCGACCTTGCCGCCCGCCTCTCTGCCGCAAGCGGTGTGCTGGTGGACGACATCGATCATGCGATGGAAGACGCCGAGCGTTGCCGCCGCCTCCATCACGTCATCGACCTGGCCATGAACCTCGGCGTCCAAGTGGTGGTCGTCTGCCAACAGCCTCCCGCGTCGTGGCCTCCCAGTCCGCTCGCCAGGGTGCTGCAGGAAGGGGTGCTGACCACCATGGCCACACCGGGCCCAATCGACCGTATGGCAGCGCTGCGTTCGATGGTTGTTCAGGACGGTTTAGTCGTGGAGAACGATGTGCTCCAATCGCTCGCAGCCTCGCACCCGACGTGGAGGTCCTTGGACAATGCACTCCGGGCGCATCTCCATGCGCCGGAAGAAGCAGCGTTGCACCAGGTTCCCCCCGTAACCGACCATGTACAAACCGCCACCTCGGTCATCGAACGCGCGTTGGATGCCGTCTCCGTCCCCGAGGCGATCGGCGGCGTGGAATTGACCGTCCCTGTGCCCGAAATTTCCGATGCTTGGGAACCAGAGGTGCCGGACGCAGAAGCGCTGCTTGAGAGCGCCCCCCGTTCGAGCGAACCTGCCAAAGCCGTCCTCGAAGTCACGCGCGACCCGCGTGTGGACCAATTGTTGAGGCCCAATGAACGGGACCAATATCTCGTTCGTAACGTCGAGCACTTGGACGCGCATGATGCATTCCGCGCGGCCGACGTCATGGCGGACATCGACTTAGGAGCTGAGTCCGCCCTTGCTCGACGCCGTCATCACGCTGAAGACCAGAGCCTCCGACTCGAGGCACTGAAGGCGAGGATGGAATCCTTGGCCGAACAAGCCCGTGGGGCTGACGTCGAGGCTCTTTTGGCCATCACCGACGAACTCCAATCCATTGATGAGGAGCTCGAAACGTTGGCACAAGGTGCGCAGGGGCCGGCTCGTCTGGCGCGCTTGCACCCGGTGCTCCTTGCGGGGGAGGAGGAGTGAGCCGGCCCCCGTGGTGGGACGGTGGCGTAAATTTCGCCTGCCAACCCGAATGCGGAGGATGCTGTGATCAGCCCGGCGGCGTTGTATTTCTCTCACGTGCTGACATCAGGCGCCTCTCGGATCGCGCCGGCCTCGACGAGGAGGCTTGGATTCGACGGGATTGCACAACGTCCCTCAACGGAAGGTTGGTCCTTCGAAGCCGAGTCTCCGATGGAATCTGCATCTACCTCAAAGGCGACAAACGCTGTTCCGTGTACGAGGACCGACCGCAACAATGTGCCGCCTTCCCATGGTGGTCTGAGAACCTGCGTTCGATGCGCGCTTGGCGGAAAGTTCGACGCACGTGCCCTGGCATTGATGCGCCCGATGCCCTTCGGGTGGAAGGGGACATCATCCGCCTCCACGTGGCGCGCGACCTCGAGGCGGGCCGTGGTGTTCGGCTCCCTCTGCCTCCTCTTGAGCCCTGACCGGTTAGAGCCGGATTTATACGGAGGGCCGATGACGCAAACCCGGTGCGGCGATGAGCAACAACGAGACCCTTCTCTCTGTCACCAGCGCTCACCTCAACACCGGGCTTCGTGGCATCCCCGTCGGTACGTGCCGAACGTCGTTCGTAACCCCCACCGAAGGNGTGCACTANTGCGGCTATCCCATCNCTGAATTGGCCGCNTTGGACGTNGAGGACGTCATCTATCTCNTGTTCAACAAAGAACTNCCCACNTCGGAACAGTCNGCNGCGTTCCGCGCAGACCTNACCGCTCGCGGNGCNTTGCCNGAAGGCNTGGATGCGGTGTACGCTGCCCTGCCTCGNGAGGGNCACCCCATGGACTGGTTGAGCGTTGGCCTGCATACCATTGGCATGGCCGACACCACGGGAGATTGGATGGANGACGCCCTCAACCTCGTNGCGCGCATGCCNCGNGTNATGGGCNTGCTCTTCAGGTACCGNGAAGGNCGAACNGACGGCATTCCCGCGGACGACACCAGCCTTGGCTTGGTGGANCGNTTCATCGCCACGCTCGATCCAGAAGNCGTNGATCGTTCNGTCATGCGNGAAGTGNTGAACGCTTACCTNGTGCTCCATTTGGACCACGGCGGCGGCAACCTGTCCACCTTNACNGGNAAGGCGACNGCAAGNGGAAAGGCCACCCTCTATTCCTCGATGGCAAGCGCGATGAACAGCCTCTCTGGGCCCCTTCATGGACGCGCCAATCAATCGTGCTTGGAATTCGTCCTTGGCATCGGTACCTCNGATCCTGNGGAAGTTGAATCCTTCATCCGCGGCGAACTCGAAGCCAAGCGACCTGTGTTCGGTTTCGGTCACGCTGTGCTGCGTGCAGAGGACCCGCGTGCCACCTATCAGTTCGCGCTGGGTGAGCGCCTCTGTCCCGAAGACGAGAACTTCGCCATCATTCGAACCTTGAGGGAAGTCGCTCCCCGTGTGCTTTCCGAGAACCCTAAGATTTCCAACCCAAATGCCAACGTGGACATCGCAAGTGGAACCCTGCTACATCACGTCGGTCTGCGAAAGCCAGAGTACTACACGACCTTCTTTGGTTGGGCTCGTGTGGCTGGCATCGGCGCTCAAATCGTGGATGAGCGTACCGTGATGCGCGACGGAAAGGGTGTGCCAATCTACCGTCCGAAGTANTTCGCTGAGGAACAAACGCTCCGTCACGTCTGAGACGTAGTACGGTGCAATACCGGCCTAGGGGTTTTACCGGCGCCACGATGGCCGACCATCCTTACGGCCTCCCATGGCATGGTGCTTCCACCCTCACCAACGTCAGNCAGCAAATCNTCGAGGGTGCGCGTCCACCGCCATCGCTTCCTCCATGTGTCGAGNAGTCTGCGATGGTCTTCATGGCCCAATTCGCTCCACGGGGACACATCTTTGTCCAGTTCCTTGATCTTGCGCTCTGCCTCGGCGTCTGAGGCCACCCGCGGCATCGCCCCGTCCAAAGGAGCTGTCGCCATGCGTTTCCATCGAAGGCGGCCGTCGACGTGGCGTGGATGCGGGTCCGTCACGCTGTCAGAAATCGCACTGAGTCCTGCGTCGATTAACGCCCCTTCCATTCTGTATGGTGCAGGCCACACGTAGACGGGGTATCCACCTCGAATCGATGTGAGGCGCTCACGCCCACGTCCCCTTAGGCCGACCTTTCGGCCGAGCGGAAGCAGGTGTTGGATGCCGTGGAGGTAATCCAGAGCGCAGGGCATCATGGGAGAGCCAGCCTGCCGTTGCTTGCGCACCAACCGAGCGAAGGAATTGCGGATGAACGAGGGAGACGCCACGGCCCGCTGGAGGGCTCCACTGCCGTATGGCGGGAGGTTCGGTGTCAGGCGGGACCATGAACGCGTCCAACCAGAGCGTTTCACAACCACCTGCATGCGCGGGTGGAAAGCGTACAGGACGGTGTTTTGAGCAGGAATCTCGGCTTCTTCGAGGGCCTCAGACACTTTTGCGGTTAATTCGGCCATGTGGGGAATGTCACGCTTGTCGTCGTTCCAACTGCCACGGCCAATGTAGCGAGGGTGCGGTCGCTTGATTTCGATGACGCCAACTTTGGCCTGTTCTCGCCAAGCGGTCGAAATGACGGNGTCGGCCAGCAGTTCATCCAGGGTTTCCGCCCCAAATTCCCTGAGTTCGTCGAGGGTCCAGTCCTCGACATAGGTTGGTCGTCCGGCTTTTTCGTGCTTTGGAATCATCGGCTTTCGGTCATGGTGGAGCACAACGTGTCCGTCTTTTGTCAGACGAAGGTCGAACTCGATCCCATCGGCCTTGACCATGCCCTCCCGGAGGGCAGCGAGGGAGTTTTCAGGAAGCACCCCGCCCATGCCTTCCGCTGGCGACTCCCCTTCATGAAGGCAGGCAACAGGTGCGTGAAGACGGGCTTGCTTCACTTCATACCGTGGGAATGCTCAAGTCTGAACCTAGGGAGGAGGGGGCATGAGTCCTTGGACCATCATGATGGGTCTGGTCCTCTTGCTCACCCCGGTCATCTGCTGGGTCTTCACCTTGCATGCGCCTGAAACGCGCACTAAGCTGAGCCGGATTGGTCAGGTGATTCACGACCAACGCTACTACGTACACGCCCTNGGCTACTTGGTCATCATCAAGTGGAAAGGCATCACGGACGACCTCAACGAACCGATTAAGGCGGTGACAGGGCACTGGACTGGTCTCGTGCACGGGATTGAGGGGAACACTGTTCTTTGGATTCAGGATGCATTTGCCTCTGCGACCTTGACGGCGGTGCTGAATTTCCATTANCTCTTCATCTACCTCTTCCTGATTTACGTGACGACCGTTTTCTACGGCTACGTCGGTGAGCGTGACCTCACGGACAAGGTCACGATGAACTACTTGTTGATTTACGCCTTGGCTGTTCCGTACTACCTGTTCTTCAACGTCGAAGTGACGTCATCATGGATTCCGGGTATGGAACCCTTGCTGTATCACGACAGCTTGTACTCAACCTTCTACATCAACAATGACCCGCTTGACAATGCCGTTCCATCGCTGCACATCGCCATCCCCTTCGGTATCATTCTGCTGAACATCCTCCACGTCCGCGACAAAGGCATTAGGATGAAGGATTGGGTTCATCGAGGATACCACCGTTTCGTGGTCTACAACACGATCATCTTCGCTTTCACCATCCTCTACCTCGGCATCCACTGGATCATCGACATCCCGCTCGGTATGCTCATCGGTGGCATGGGTGCGCTGTTCATCCACTACCTCCAACCGCGCTTGCGAAACGACCACGGCGGTTGGTTCCAGGGCGTGGATCGCCAGAAGGTGCTTCGCCACGTGNTGGTCGAGGGCACGGTTGCTTTGCTCATGGCAGCAGCCTTTGCGGGCGTCATCATGCACCAAGCAGACACCGTCGACGACCGCGTGTCGTATCGCCTCGGACCAGGTGATTCAACGCATGAAATCATCCAGCGTTTTGGCTATGGTGAAGAGGTCGTCGTGACCGTGACGAACCTCGACGACACCACGCCGGTGCATATGGCCCTGCGCATCGCGGAATCCTCCGANCCCGCCATGGAACGCGGCTACCTGAATTGGGACACCTTGACCGAGGCCGGTTCAGGCGAGGTCATCACGCTCGCTCCNGGAGCATCCATTGACTTGACCGTTGACCAGCCGAAGGTTTGGTGGATCCTCGTGTTCCACGTTGACGAGAACGCCTCCAGTGAGGCCGTCGAGCTCCGCGTGATCAACGACTACGGCGAAGTTCCAATGTGGAAAGCCATTCTGCTCTCGTTGCCCTCCCTGTGGATGACCGGATTCGTGCTTCACCGGATTGGGCGCGCCCGCTTGTCGGGGAAACACTGGTTGGAATCCATTCCATCGCATCGTTGGGAAGAAGCGTGACCCGGCCGCGCGCTTCTTGATGGAGGGCCACACCCTCGGTCCATGTCGGGCGCCTCGGACCTCGTCCAGGTGCTCGACGAGTGGGGCAAAAGCCCAATGGGGCAAACCCTCGGCCAAGCACGTGACCATGTCCGAAGGCGGCTTCCCGTGCTGCTGGCGCTTGGAGCGCTTGGGTTCGTGGCTGCCTTTCCGTTCACTTCCGATGCTGTGCAGTGGCTAATTGCAGCCGAGCGTCTTCCCACCGGCGTCCGCATTATCGTCACAACGCCGGTGGAGTTCCTCTTGCTCCAGGTTCGTCTGGCAGCGGATGTCGCGCTTGGTCTTGTGATTCTCTTGTTGAC
>PBMM01000042.1 GCA_002723635.1 Methanobacteriota archaeon
GGCAACGTCACGCTGATGGCGACAACAAATTCGATGTCCAGCTGGACATCGAATTTGTTGTCGCCATCAGCGTGACGTTGCCGTCTGTTGTGTTCCGCAAATCGGCTGCTGTGATAGCCACGTGATCGATCATGCCATGGAAATGGTAGCGGTCTGCCCCTGCACCATGGCGTCCTATGACCATGTTCTCACAGGCCAAGTCCGCTTCATAGCAGTCGTTCGAGCCAAAATCACCGGCGGGGATCTCTGCTTTCGTGGCATCGAAGGTGCCGATAGCGGCGCCGTTGAGGAAGAAGGTCCCGCCTGTGGACGCATTGAGGGCCACGGCCACTGTCGACCAGACATCGGTTGGCAGGCTGATGTTTGCATCGCTCAAGGGATTCTTTGACAGGCTGTATTCTGACGCGTACCCAAGCCGTCCGTCGTCAAGGTAGAGGCCATACCCATGGTCGCCGTACATGACGATAGTGTGGATGCCATCAACGTCCACAGGATTGATGCGAGCCTCGATGGTGAGTTCTCCAGCTGTTGCAGGTGCCTTCAGGCTGCTATCGTCGTCCGTGATGACGTGATCGTCGTCGCCATCAAAGCGCAACGCAAAATCGGCCCCAGGTCCAATCTCTACCACGCCGTAGACGGGGAAATACTGGGGGTCGTTCTCTAAATCGTTCCATTCTCCTGGCTCGAGCGAACCCATGTTGGGGCCAGTGATGTGAACGTAATCTTCGACGTCCGTCATGCTCGGTTGGTCTTCTCCCCATTGGCGATGCAAGAACGGGGTGCCGTCATGCCAGCGAAACACGCCTTCCTCTGTGGCGTCGTTCAGTCCAGTCCAAAGGTGGCGGGTGACGTTTCCATCGTCGCCCCAAGTTTCGTGCAGCCACGTGTTTTCAGCCTCATCATCGACGGTCACAAGGAATCCTTCGAGGCCTCGGGCAGCTTGAGCAGCCTCTGTCCAAGAGGACGCTGAAAGCAGATGGTAGGTGTGATTGTTGGCCGGGTTGACCTTGGTGTCGAGGATTTCAATGTCCAAGGAGGATTCTGCCCCGACTGATGGGCTGACTACGGCCAAGGTGGTCGAAAGCAGGAGGATGGTCATCAAGCCGAGCGCCCGCGCCGAGGCATGCTGCATGATGCGAAGACATGGACGGGTCTTCAAAACCTGTTGGTGCGGTGTTTCGACGTCAGGAACTGCTCAAGCGGCGTCCGCCGATTCTGACTTCCGACGTCAGAGGCATTTGGTGCTCCCATGCGAATTCCTTGACGATGCGCCAGGCGTCTTCACGGCCTTCGAAATCGGTGACTTCGATGACCCGATTCCTTGTGTTGGCCTTGAAGGCCGCAGCTGGCTCGCCGTTTTTGAACACAAGATAGGCGCTACCGAATCCAAACTTTTCCTTGAGAATGCCAGAAAAGTACGGAGCGATGGGGTCGGACGGCGGAAGCACGAAATCGCGCATCGGTTGGAGTTCTTTGGCTTCGGCGAGCAGGTCCTTTCGGCCCCAACAGACTTCGTGCAAATCGTCGATGAGGAATCCCTTGATCAGCGTCTCGTCTTCCTCAAATTCGGTCAAGATGGCCTTGACTTCCTCTGGCTTGAAGTGGCTTCCTGCCAAGGAAAGCAATTGCTTGATGGTCATCACCGGGAAATCAGCGACCAACGATCGGAGGTATTCCTTGCGAAGAACGGAACGCTCCAATGAGGCATCCATGGCGACGGTTCGGAAGCCGCCACGGAAGTCTTGGACGATGTGGCCTGAGCGGATGAGCGGTTGAACCAACTTTCTGAATTCAGATTGGCTAAGTGCGTAGCGTTCCTTGAACAATTCATGGTCGGAGTGGTTGGAAAAGAAGTCGAGCACGTCGGCCAAGTCTTCGTCAGGCTCAATGCCGCGGATGGCCAACAAGGTCTGGAAGTGCTCGTATGAAGCCCATGATTGGTGCCCGCGGAGGTTGACGCCTTGGTGAAGGCGATTGGCGCTTGCCATGCTTTTGAGGTCAACGCGGTAAAGTTCCGCACGGCCACGCAAGGCAAAGTCGTCACGGACTTCACGGATGCGCTTCAAGGCGAGGAATTCGTTCTC
This sequence comes from Methanobacteriota archaeon, assembly GCA_002723635.1. Lineage (GTDB taxonomy): Archaea > Thermoplasmatota > Poseidoniia > Poseidoniales > Poseidoniaceae > MGIIa-L3. The sequence continues at coordinate 2,085 of PBMM01000042.1, forward strand.
CAATCTCGATGATTGGTGGATGTGGTGCTTGTGGAAGAGGGCTCGATCGGCCAAGTTCCGTGGTTGTGTTTCCACGATTCCTCCACGGATCATGCGTTCGCCTGCAAGCTTGAACCCAATGGCACCAAGCGCGTCCCTCCACACTTGGTCAACTTCGCTGATGGGTTGACCGTTGATGCCGCTGAGCACGGCCACATCAACCAATTGCTCGGCATGGTTGTTGAGCAGCACGTCGAAGGCTTCACAGAATTCCTCCAAGTACGCAGCAGGAATTTGGATGTCTTTCACTTCGAGGTAATCATTGACCTTGAACATCAAGACCTTCCCTACAGGATCGATGCCCTTGAACACGGGCAGGTACCATCCGCGGTCCAGCATGGATCGCACTTCCCAAATGAACCGGGACACGTACGGATCGGATTGCGTGAGGATGCGCATCAATCGGTCTTCCCTGCGAGCACGGCGGAACGTGCCCACTTCTTTTGGAGCGCAGAAGAAATCCTCAGGTTCAGGCACCAAGGTGGTGACCCGGCTGATGCGACCTTGGGTTTCGAGGGACTTCAGCGCAATCACGAGTTCTTCGTAGGCCCTGCTGACATAGAAGCGCAAAGTGTTGGCCTTGATCGGTCCAATGCGATGAATGACTTCGCACAAGGCGTCTTCGAAGGACAGTCCATCGTAGACTTCGTGGACGCGGTGGTAAAACGAGAGGCGTCTGCGTCGTCCGGGGACTTCCTCGAACTGCTTGGCCACCAGGAGTTGCCTTTCGAGGTTGGCCAAACCATTCTTCACGTCGCGTTGGATTTGTTTGTGCTCCTCACCCTTGGGGTACATCGCCACAATTTCTGACCGTTGAGGCTCTTCGCCTGGAAGAATCCGATCCAGCAGGTCTGCTTCCATGGCGCCAATGTAGGGTTCCGGCTTCAGACCAAGCAGCATCGGCAGGTTCCTGCGTGTCGTGTAGCCCTGTCGATTGTGAAGGAGCCGACCGTTCACGATGTCACGGTCCAGTTGGAGGTCCTTCCAATCGCTGAACCTGAAGTCATTTATTCTATAGAGCAGTTCCTGCTGCTTTTGGAACAACAAATGCTTGTCAAAGGCTTGATCGACGTCGTCGTACATGGTGAACGATTTGTCGAGGATCATGTTCTGGATGGAACGGTATTCGACCACATCTTCCTCGCCGCCCGTGATTCGGTGTTCATCCACTTTGAGGATGAATTCTGCTTCTTCGGTTTGGGTGAAGAAGCCGATGCTGATGACGTTCCGTGTTTCCAATTGGTGGATGGTACGTTCCACCATCGTTCGTGGGAAAGGCAACCTGAGTTCCAAATGGTCTGCCGTCTGCGGACCTTCTGAGCCGAGCATCTCGATCAGTTTCACCCTGAGTGCTTCCTGTGGATCGCCGATCTCCATGTCCACCCATGTGGACACTTTTGTTCCTTCAAAGGCAGAAGCCATTCGATACGTCAGGCCGGCGGTGTGCAAGGTCAACAGGTCCTCAACGTCCCGGCCTCCGTTTGCAGCGAGGCATCCCAATGTTCCGTGAATTTCTCCCATGAAAGAACTGAACCATTTTCCGTCAAGTTCCTCCATCCCAGTCCCTTCGATCTTGGTGATGGAACCCTTTGCGCAGAGCTCTTGGACCCACCCACGTATGACGTCCAGGTCAATGCCAGCCAACTTTTCACGGTAGAGTGGGTTGTCAAACGAACGGTCCAAGCCACCACCGTGTTCCATCAACGCCAGAAGCGAGTCGGCGTTCTTGGGTGCTGGAACTTTGCTGTCATAATAGGCCTCGATTTGTTCGTTGGTCATCTCTGTGGCCAGCGAGCGACGGCCAAGCAGCCGTTCCAGGATGGCTGGATCGATGTCTTTGACCAAGAAAGCACGCGTACGCATCGACATCAGGTCTTCGAAAGCCGACATGTAGAGCGACATGCCCAATCGGCTGGGGAGGGTTGCGCGGGTGTGCACGATTCGTGCTTGACCTTCGCGGCAAGCGGTGAGGAATTGTTCCAAGCCACCAAGGTCGATGTCTCCGTAGAGGATCTCGTTCTTGGCTTCGCGAATAAGAATCGAGCCGTCCGTGGTTCGATGCCGGTTGAGAAGGGCATCGGCCTTTTGTTGGAACTGCTGGGGGCTGATTTCCTCTGCTCCGATGCGCTTGGGAATGATGAGGCTACGTCCGGCGACTTCCCTGAAGCGCTTTGCAAAAATTTGCGTGCTGATGATGTACCGCTCAATGACTTCCATGTGGTCGCCCGCGGCAAATGCTTCGTACATCGCTCCTGGATCGACATCTTGGGCGGTCTTCAGGAGCAATCCGTTTTCATCGAAGGACATTTCGATGACGGGGATGCTTGCACGCTCCGCCAAACCGGCCATAAAATAGCCGAGTGCGGTGTTGAACCCACGGCCCCGGCAGGTGGTGACAAGGTAAGTCGGATGGGCACCTCCAATGATCTGCTCAACTAAAATCCGGTCCTTGTCTGGGACTTGGAAGGTCGTAAGGACGTGCTCCTCCAAATGCCGTGCAATGACTTCGGCCGAATCACGGCCGAGCGAGTAGGCTTCGGTCAAGACCGTGCGTGGGTCCACTTCACGTCGAAGTGCGACGGTGCAACGGCCAATAAGGTCCAACAGCGAAGAGGAAAGTTCTGCGGACCTTGAGCGTGCTTCGCCCGACCATGAGGGCACGGTTGGACGGTAACCAGTCACGTTGCTGACGTTGACGCGCGTGCCCTGGATGTTATTCACACGGTATGTGGAACCACCAAGCAAGATCACATCGCTGGTGCGCAAACTGGCTACGAAGGAAGAGGACAGCTTTCCGAGAATTGACCCTTCAGCGTTGAACACGAGGTAGGAATTGTCCGGCGCAATGGTTCCAATGTTGGTGTAGTAAATCATGCGCGAATACCCGCGCTTTCCGAAGGTGTTCTCTTCCCAATCCACCCAAATGCGCCGTTCGTCTTCAAGCAAGTCCAGCACTTCGATGAAATCGTCGTAGGCGAAATTTCGGTAACTCCACGCGTTGACGATGACCTCGTAGGCCTCGTCAATGTCCAGTTCCTCGTTGATGACCAAACCGATGATGAACTGGGCCACGACGTCGAGGCAATTTTGTGGGAAGGACAAGCGGTCCATTTCGCCTGTTTGGATGGCGGCTTGGAGCGCGGCTAATTCGAGAAGGTCGTCGACGGAGGATGGAAGGAATCGAGCACGTGGGATGCCGCCCACATGGTGTCCTGCGCGACCAATGCGCTGCAGGGCCGTCGCGATATCACCAGGTGATCCAACCTGAATCACAAGATCCACCGAACCAATGTCGATGCCCATTTCCAGCGATGAAGACGTGACGACGGCTCGAAGGTGGCCAAGCTTCAGCTTCCGCTCAACCTCAAGTCGGATGTTCTTGTCCATCGATCCGTGGTGGCCAGCAACCAATTCGCCAAGGAAAGGCCGGAGGCGTTGAACCAGCGTTTCGGTCATTTTTCTCGTATTTGCGAACACCAAGGTGGTGTTGTGGGCTGAGATAAGGTCGGCAATGGCTTCGACGTTCGCTTCAAGCGTTTGAGCAACGGAGCGGTCCGCAAAGCGTGGATGGGTAATCAGAATGTCGAGATCAAGTTCGCGAGAGCCCGAAATTTTGGCCACCATGATGCGCTGGTCCTCTCCACGTGATTCACGGTCGTCGCTGGCCACGAGGTACTCTGCAACGGTATCGAGTGGCTCCATGGTCGCTGAGATTCCAATCCGCTGGACAGGATCTTTGAGCAAGGTGTCAAGGAAGGACAACGTAAGGCTCAGATGAACGCCACGCTTGGTGGGCACCAGGCTGTGCAGTTCGTCGATGATCATCCACTTGACGCGCGACACAATTGGCTGAAAGCGCGAGGAACCGACGGCGATGGCCATGCTCTCTGGCGTGGTGATGAGGATGTGGGGGGGCTTCCTGAGCATTTTTTGCCGGTCGGATTGAGAGGTGTCTCCCGTTCGCAAACCGACGCGAATTTCCTTTGCCCTGTCTGGGAGGTACTTTGCCTTGATTTCCTCAAGAGGGCCGAGGAGGTTTCGCTCGATGTCGTTCGCAAGCGCCTTGATGGGTGAAATGTAAATGCAGTACACCTGATCNTTGAGCGTCCCATCCAAAGCACGACGTACCAAGTCGTCGATGACGGTGNGGAACGCTGTGAGGGTTTTACCCGAACCAGTAGGGCTGCAGAGGAGCAGGTGCTCCCCTTTCATGATTGCAGGGATGGCCATTTTTTGTGGCGGTGTGAAGTCCGGAAATTTGTCCAAGAACCATCTTCGGACGGGCTCGCTAAGGCGTGTTGCCAAAGCTTCCGTATCTTCGAAAGAGTCGAGATATGCGATTTCTGGCATTTTTTCTCACGACGCCCGTGGCGTGGCCTCGTCAATCTTCAGTATATAAATGGAACGAAGAGTTGCGGAGTCAAGACCGCCCATCCCACTCAGCCAGAATGAATCGGTTATGTCCACCATGTTCCGACCTTGGCTCGAGTTGTTGCTCCAACCTTTTTGAGTGCCGTTTATGGTCTAATTCTAGCCGAGGGGTTGAAGGGCTCCTGAAGGAGCCAATGGGCATGGTCGAAGGTCAGGAGGCCGTTGAGCGGCTTGAACGACTGACCGGTATGCTGCGACGTCGTGGCGTCATCCTCCCTGCGTTCGAGATTCATGGGGGAGCCAAGGGGTTGTACGATTTCGGTCCCGTCGGTGGGCGCCTGCGATCAAAAGTCCAAGACGTCTGGCGCGATCATTGGCTGAGTCAGGGGGACGTCGTCGAGGTGTCCTGTCCTACCGTGACGCCCTTTGCCGTACTCGAAGCCAGCGGTCACGTGGCCGAGTTCAGCGATTTCATGACCGTTTGTCTGTCCTGCAACGAAGCAAGTCGAGCGGACACCATGCTCGAAGGTCACCACCCAAACCCCGATGCTTTACCCATGGCGGAACTTCAGACATTGTTGGATGATATAGCACCCGCCTGCCCGTCTTGCGGTGCTTCCGAATGGTCCCCCATTGTGGCGGAGAACCTGATGTTCGACACCGTCATTGGCGCTGGTTCCTCGGGTCGACCCGCATTCCTTCGCCCTGAGACNGCGCAGGGAATGTTCACCACCTATCCTGCCATTTACCGTCATTTCCGAGAACGCCTTCCCTTCGGAGCCATGCAACTTGGCCGAGGGTACCGCAACGAAATTTCACCCCGTCAGGGCATGATTCGATTGCGCGAATTCAACATGGCCGAATTGGAATACTTCATCGACCCAGCCTCTGATGANGCTCCTGACTTGGGCGCATGGTCAGAGACCGCGATTCAANTTGTCCCCGCCGAAGGCGACGCGTTCGAGGGTACCATCCCGAAGGCCTTGGCTGACGGTATCATCCTCCACCCGACCGTGGCTTGGTTCATGGCCCGGACCTACGACCTCATGATGTCCCTTGGCGTACTCGNCCCGAAGGTGAGATTCAGGCAACACGATCGGGACGAGATGGCCCATTACGCCCTGGATTGTTGGGACGTTGAATTGCATGGGTCGTACGGCTGGGTGGAATGCGTTGGCATCGCCCACCGTGGATGCTATGATCTCGAAGCCCACGAGCAGGCCACCGGTCAACGCCTTCGTGCATGGCGAACTTACCCCGAACCGAAAATCGTTGATATCGATGGCTGGACCATTGATGGGGCCAAGGCGGGACCCGCTTTCCGTGCGCTTGCAGGGCAGGTCAAAGACAAGGTCGAAGNGCTCGNTGCTGACACGGTTTTCCCCGTCTCCATCGTTTTGGAAGGCGGTGAAGAGGTCACCGTTGAATCGGCGCATGTCAAACGCGTGCAGCGGACAGAATCTGTGGCCGGTGAATGGTTCATTCCACACGTTGTCGANCCTGCCTTCGGCATCGATCGCATCATTTGGCACCTCATCGACCATGCTTACGAGGAAACCGTCACAGACGACGATGTGTATGTTCGACTTCGGTTGCACGCAGATGTGGCGCCCATTGACGCCGCGGTTCTTCCCTTGTTTGAGAAAGATGGTATGAGCGAGCTCGCTTCGGATCTTCACCGCAGGTTGTGTGGAAAGCGTGGCGTCTTGGCCGTGTANGATGGCAGCGGTTCAATCGGACGCAGGTATGCTCGAGCCGACGAAATTGGAATTCCGTGTTGCTTGACCGTGGACCACACGACGCTTGACGATGGAACCGTGACTTGGCGAGACAGAGACACTGGTGAGCAAACGCGCATCACCATGGACGAGGCCGTGGCGCGTTTGGCTCAACGAACGTGACGGCGGGTTGATACACCGTCGTAACCTACCTTTGTCCATGCCAGTAAGCGATTGGACGGAGCGGCATCGCCCTTCGTCTGAACGCCAATTGGAAGGAAACGATGCGCAGCGAAGCCGCCTCCGTGAATGGTTGGAGGAATGGCGCACAGGCCGTCCAAACAGGCCGGGCGTGCTCCTTGTGGGTCCACCAGGTGTCGGCAAAACCTCCGTCGTTCGCGCTGTTGCTGCAGACATGGATTGGAGCGTCATCGAACTTAACGCGTCGGACGATCGTAACGCGGCTGCAATTCGCCGGGCAGCCACCCATGGCGCGACCCATCGTTCATTGTTCCATGATCCAAACGAACCGGCCCAACGGACGCTTATTTTGCTGGACGAGGTGGACCACCTTTCCGGCGGCCTTCGTGCCGTCAGCGACGCTCGCGTACGTGGACAGTTAATGGACGACGAAGAGAAGGATGCGCTAAAGGGTGATTCTGGAGGTAAAGCAGAACTGCTTCGGTTGTTGGAAAAAACTAGCCAGCCTGTTGTGCTTGCNTGCAACGACGTCATGCGTTTGTGGGGATCTGGATCCTCATGGCGTTCCACTCGGGACCGCTTCTCTCGACACGTNATCACCCTCACGTTCGATCGGGTCTCCAACGACGCCATCCGACGTATTGCTCGACGCGTTCTTCGTGAAGAAGGGGTGGCCTTCGACGGTGAAGCTCTCGATCTTCTCGTCAAACACAACCCAGGTGATTTGCGTGCCCTCGTACGTGACCTTCAGGTCCTCTGCGAGGGTTTTGACCGTGTGTTGACGGCGGACTTGGTTCGTTCCAGGATCGAAAGCGGTGGCCGTGACCTTACCATGGGCGTGTTCCCTGGTTTGGGAGCCGTTTACCAGTCCCGCACGGCGGTCGATGCGGTCCAGCATGCATCCACGTTGGACAAGGATCCGGCCGAACTCGTAGATTGGGTGCACTGGAACAATGGTACGGTGTTCACCCAATCTGAATCCCGTTTCCGTGCAGCAGAAAGCCTCGCGTTGGCGGACCGTGCCGCAGCTTCCCGGTACCTCAGCACGGCGCATCGCTCATCGTATTGGGCCCTTCACTTGAGCAGCCTCGCTGCCTCTGTGGCCAACGCCGAACCGGTGCAAAAGAAGGTCTACACCGGCTATCCTGCGCATCTCCGTCGAACCGCCAGCCGAACGGCTTCGGTTGCTGAAGCCTTGGCCGATGCTTGTGGTGCCAGCAAAGCGGGCATGCGNGCTGAGTTGTTGCCGATTCTATCGGCAGGATTGAGTGAAGAGGGCGTCATGGGTGACCATGAGCACCTTGACATGTCCTTTGGCCTCGGGCTGACGGCCACAGAACACGTGGCGCTGACTGGGTTGGCCATGAGTCGCCGTTCAGCGAAGGATTTGGTGCGGCGTTACGATGAGGTACTCAGCGAGAGGCTGCAAGAGGAGCCCACCCCTGTGAAAGCGGCACCTGCGCCTGTTCCAGAGCCTGTTGAAGAAGAGGCCACAGATGTCGGGCCCTCCACGGGTCAGACGACGCTGTTCTGATCGTCGTCTTCGTGGGTTTTCTTTCGAGCTCCGGGCTCGCGCCACGTTGATGGGGCGAAAAGAATCACAGCGGTGAGGAGTTCGAGACGACCGAACCACATCAGGATGCCCGTGAGAATCAATCCAGTGTTGGGCATGGCAGCCCATGTCACTGATGGTCCAAATTCGCCCATGGCCGGACCGGTGTTCCCCAAGGCACTGGCCACAACCCCAATCACCGACAGGACGTCCAAATCAGCCCCCATGGGCGCCATGATGAGCGCCATAAGCAGCGATGCTCCTGCAAAGAGAAGGATCCATACCAGCAACATTCCCACGATGAGTTCGACTTGCTCCTGCTCCACCTGCTCACCGTTCATCCGAACGTCATGAATCCGACGCGGGTGAGTCAATCGGTTCAGTTGCCTTCGAGCAACTTTGACCGCGAGACTGATGCGGAGAAGCTTCAATCCACCTGCGGTGGAACCCGCGGAGGCGCCCACCACCATGAGCATCAGGATCACAATTTGTGCAATCACGGGCCAGAGCATGTAATCGGCGGTTCCGTATCCTGTTGACGTGGCNATGGCCACCACCTGGAACAGTGCTTTCCTCAGCGGTTCGCTGCCTACATCTCCACCTCGGAGGTACAAGGCTCCCGTGATGATGGCCGTGGCTCCAACAAGGTAGGCGATGTAGGTCTTGAATTCCTCATCGGCCCACATTTTTCCAGGTTGGCGTTGAACGATGAAATAGAGCAAGGTGAANTTCACGCCCGCAAGGAACATGAAGACGAGAATGATGGATTCCAATGCGGCCGAATCCCAGTGTCCGATGCTGTCGTCCGTGGTCGAGAACCCACCGCTGGGCATGGTGGTCAATCCGTGGTTGATCGCTTCGTAGGTGTTCATTGGCGTGAGTCCAATCAAGAGAGCAATCTCAAGCAGGGTCAAGATGAGGTACATGATCCATAGCGCCTGCGCGGTTTGAGCCAACTTTGGACGCAGGCGTGACAGCGAAGGTCCGGTCAGTTCCGCTCTGGCAAGGGCCATGCCGCCGCCAAGCACTCGGGAGAGCACCACCATGCTGAGCATGATAACCCCCATGCCCCCCAACCATTGCATGGTTGAGCGCCACAGTAGCAGCCCGCGCGGTTGAGACCCAATGCAATCCTCGGTTGTAGCGAAGCAGTTCGGGGAGGTTGAGATGTCAATGATGGTGGTTCCAGTGGTGGTGAAACCAGACATCGCTTCGAATCCTGAATGGATCAGGCCTTCCATGGCCGCAAGGAAGGTTACATCTTCGGTGAAGGGACCGTGAAACATCCCACCCAACCAGAAGGGAATCGCACCAAATGCCACGACGACCGGGTAGGCCAAAGCCACCGTCGCGAAGGCCTCCCGGTCTCGAAGACGATCAGGTGTTTCGGGTGTCGTTCCGAAACGAAGCATCAACCAACTTGAGAGAACAGCAAAGAGTGTAGACGGAAGGAATGCGATGAGAGCCATTTCCACATCATCGAGGAAGGCTGTGGCGATGCCGACCACCGCCAAAGGGACGGTCAAAGCACCCACGGTCCAACCGAGGATGAGGTATAGCACGTCCCAACGCATGCATCACACCCGGAATTTTTTCTCCACGTCAGCAACGTGGTCGGGCGAGGTGAAGATAATCAAACGGTCGTTTTCGATGAGGGTCTCATCTGGGTGCGGATCATGCGAAGACCAGCGGCCGTGTGAATCGCTGCGCTGGATGAACGCGATGCGCATCCAATCTGGGAACCCTCCTTCGCGGATGCGTCGGCCACAGAATTTCGCTGCTTTCGTGACCTTGTGTGTCACGCCGACCACGTTTGGAATGGTGGATAACACCGCGTAATGGCCAGCCAATTTCCGGTGGACGTGGGTCAGCAATTCGTCCACTGCGACGCGGGTGATGTCGACGGAGAAACTGATGCCCATCCTTTGAACAACGTGCACGAGGTCGTTGTCGTTGAGGATGAGTCCCGTGCTGGTCACACCAAGGTCCATCGCAAACAGCATTGCTGCGATGTTGGCGTGGTCGTCGTCCAAGGCTCCGATGGCCACGTCCATCCCGCCCATGCCAACTTCTTCCATGGTCTCGCGCGAGACATGGTCTCCGTGGATGACTTCGAGTTCAGGATGGCCGCCGATGCGGTGGCCAGAGATCGCGTTCGCGGTCTGTAGGTCGCCTTCGACGATCATCACGTGTGCTCCCTCGTCGAGCCAATGCGCAGCAATTCGAAGACCGAGCGTAGATCCACCGACGACGACTACCTTGGGCTGGTCAGGGAAGGCGCGCACATCGTGTCCGAAGGTGTGAACCAAATCATCGAAGGAACCGAGGCCTGTGGTAGCAACAGCGATTCTGTCGCCGGGCCTCAAGACTGTGGCTCCGGATGGAACGGCACTGCGGGTTCCCTTTCGCTTGAGACCGATGAGCAGCGGGACAGGTGCCCCTACTTCCTGCTCAACGTCGGCCAATGGTGTGTCAAGGGGCAAGCGGCAATCTTCAGTGATTTCCAATTCCACGAGGTATGCCTCGTGGTCGAAAGGAATGACTTCTGCAAAGGACGAAGCGCGAATGCCAGAGGAGAGCCTGCTGATGGCTCCGTCGATGGGATCGATGGCCCGATCAACATCAGCCCAAGCTTTCAACCCACCATGGGCTTGCTCATCCAGGATGGTTTCATCTCGAATTCGACAAAGGGTTAGCAGGTTTTCCCGTTCCCCTCCACGAAGTTCGTGGAGATGCTTGGCCAACCCACATGCGAGGACGTTTCGGTCGTCCTTGTTTGTGGCGGCGATGAACACATCGGCCCGTTCAATTCCCGCTTCAATGAGCGCACGGCGGTCCATGACGTCGCCGTGAAGCACCATCATGTCGAATGCTTGAGCGTTTTTCACCGCCCTCGAGCTCATGTCCATCAAGACGACGTCGTTTTTTTGTTCCTTGATGAGTGCCTCCGCCAAACCAAGTCCAACGCGACCCGCTCCTGCAATCACGACCAGCATGCCTTCACCTCAAATCTTCGGCCAACCGGGAGACGGGATATGAACCTCCGTCCAATTGAACTCCCTCAGCTGTGCTGACCAACATCGAGCGCTTAATTGGCGTTTCACCATTTCCAGCTGAGGTGAAAATGGTGCTTTGATAGGCGGCTGCGATGGCGTCCCCTGTCGAATCAGGACGTTCCATCCAATCCACGTAGGCGTTGGTCGTATGCAGCAACCACTTGTTGTTGACAACGTCCACGCTTGCTTCCACAAAGCAATCGTTGGCTGCAATGTTGTTTGATGCACACCATGCTTCGTCCATGGGGAGCATGATGTAGCCCCAAGCGTGCAGTTCCCAGGTGGTAAAGGTCAACGGATCCACCAAGGCCCCGAACACGAACCAACCCGGGATTCCCTTGGTTCTCAAGATTGACAAGAATGCGTTGGTTTGTTCATCACAATCTCCCAATCCATCGGCGAGGCATGCAGGGCCAGATCTTGGCGTGGTTTTGGCCAATTCGTCATATGGAATGCTTTCATGCATCCAATCGAAGCTTGCACGCGCGAAGGCGTAGACGTTGTCTTGACGGCCTTCGGGAAGCCGCATTGAAATCAAATTGGCCGTGTCTTGAACGATTTGTGCCGTGGAATCGATGGCGTGACCGCGGGATGTCCCGTTCTCGTAAGTGCCCAAATCGTACCATTTCGGATCGCTGAATTCGTCCATTCGCTGGCCATCGCGTCGATTCTCCATGTCATCGAAGGTCCCTGATCGATCAACGTTGATGCCCATGGCACCTCCGGCAATGCGGCTGTCGACCCGATCGTGGCTCCACCACGTGTAGCTTGAGACCGCGACGTTGGAGAGCGTGCTGAATTCGATGACGTCACCGGCGTTCATGTTGAGACGGACTTTGACGCAGGCGGTGATGGAGCAGTGTTCCTGGTCGTCTGCCTCGCTGGGCCACCAGACTTCATGTCCATCGCTTGTTGTCCATGCGTTGTCACGTTCCAGAACCGTTCCATCCAGCGGCACGCTCACGCTTTCCCCGGCCACCGTCACCACAAAGGATTCAGGTGTTTGCAAGGCCGTTGGGGTGCTGCCGTCAATGTTGGCGGCCATGCCGTACGCGCTGGTGAGGTTCAACGGGAGTCGAATCGTCTCTTGGAGAAACGCGGGTCGTTCGAGGTTGTTTTCAACCACGTAGGTCCGTTCGACACCGAATGATGCGTCGACTGGGTAAATCAACGGTCCTTGGAGCAGTTGCGCGAGGTAATCGTCGAGGTTGTCGACGGTGCCGAAGGCTGCTTCTCTGGCTTGTGGTGAGAGGAATGCAAAGATCACGAAGGCCAGCATGAACACGGAGCGTTGACGGTTACGTCGTCGCTTCATGATGTTCCGTGTTCGCCCTTTCTTGTCCACGACGACACCGCGCCGCTTGGGCGCGTTAGGCATGGAATACCCCGTGCCTTGGCCCTTGAGGAATCGGCCGCAGGTGTAGCATACGGCATCGCCGGGCAGCGTGACCGCACGGCAGTGTGGGCAGGTGCCCATGTTCCCTTCTGCCGACCGGCGCCGTTTAACGCTTCCTTGGAGGATTTACTCCTCCTCACGTTCCCGGTTCCGCATTTCGCGTGCTCGTTCGGCACGAACACGTCGCAAAGCACGCTTGGCTTGCGGGCTCAATCCGTCCCATACCCAACCGCCGACGCGTGGTTCGGCGGACAACAGGACCACCACCGCGACCAACCAAATCAGCGGTTGAAAGAAGGCGAAATAGGCCAATGTGAGCAACACCATGCGCCATGCAGCTGCACGAAACACAGCACCCAATCGGCGCCCTTGCAGCATAAGGTGGCCTTGCCATGCGGTCAGGGTGGCCTCCAAGCGAGGCAAGAGCAGGCCAAAGGCGGCTGCACCGAGCCAACGATGGGATGCGTCAAAGGCGGTGTTGGCGTTCAACAACTGAGCGCTGAGGAACAAGCCTTGCATGCCTCCCATGGCCGCACCCAACGCCCACCCGGACGTGGTCTGGGCACTGGCTTCGCGAACCTTCGTACGACGTAAGATCAGGTGAGCAGCCGCAGAGTGCATGGCAACAAACCACAGGAGAACGAACAGGTTCGGTCCTTGGGTGGCATCTGTTCCCCCGATCACCAGTTCGTAATACGGGATGAACAACGTTTGGAACTCAAGCGAGGCGACCAGCGCTCCAAGCACGCAACCCCAAAGGACGTGACTCCACGCCAACGTCAGATCGTAAAACCCGGCGTATTGGGTCATCACGCCCCGCCATGCAAGGCCCATGCCCAGCAAAGCCAACAAGGCCGCGATCTGGAAGACCACGGCTTCTTGCATGGGCCGAGGCTGGACCGCATGTTGATGAAGCATCCCTCGTCGAGAAGTTCAAACGACGCCGTTCCCCGGGGGAACACATGGCTCGGCTCCTGCTCTTCGGCGGCAAGGGTGGCGTTGGCAAGACGACATGCTCTGCTGCCAGCGCCATTCGCTTGGCGGACGCGGGACTTCGTGTGCTTCTTGTGTCCAGCGACCCGGCACACTCGACGTCGGATTCCTTGGGCATTGAATTGGGGCCAGAACCCACGCCCGTTGAGGGCGTACCTGGCTTATTTGGGCTTGAAATGGACCCTGAAGCTCGTGTGGCTGAAGCCATGCCCAAACTCTCGGAAGCGATGCAGGGTTTGAGCGGCGGCGGTCCCTTTGCCGGACTTGCTGGCATGGCCGGCGGCGACCTTGGGGAAACTGCTGCCGATGTTGGCCAAGAGGTCGAAGCCTCAG
>PBMM01000043.1 GCA_002723635.1 Methanobacteriota archaeon
CACCTCCAAGGTGCTCGGCCGCTACGGGTGCGCATCAAGCTCTGACGTCCCATGGCTTGACGGCGATGATCGCTGCTCCATGCTTCACCGGGCATCCGGCCGACATCGGCAGTGCCAGAGGATTCCTCCAACATGCTTAGCACAGCCATGACGGCCGCGGTGCGAAGGACGGCTTCGTCGGTCATGTGGATGCCTCATAGGGGGATGTTGCCGTGCTTTCGGGCTGGGCGCAATTCTTCCTTGTCCGCAAGCATGTCGAGAGCGCGACACAGGTGCCGGCGGGTCTGCGACGGCTCGATGACGTCATCGAGGTAGCCCAAGCCTGCTGCCTTGTATGGATTGGCGAAGGTTTCGTTGAAGTCGGTGGTCAAGCGCTCGCGTTCTTGCTCGGGGTTACGAGCGCTTGCAATCCGGCGTCGGTGGATGATTTCCACCGCGCCGTCGGCACCCATGACCGCCAATTCGGCTGTGGGCCAGGCGACGTTGTAATCGCCGCGCAGGTGCTTGGACGACATCACGTCGTAGGCGCCGCCGTAGGCCTTGCGGAGGACGACGGTNAGCTTNGGGACGGTCGCTTCAGCGAACGCGTAGAGGAGTTTGGCGCCGTGCCGGATGATGCCGCCCCACTCTTGGCTGGTGCCGGGCAGGAAGCCAGGGACGTCCTCGAAAGTGATGAGCGGGATGTTGAAGGCGTCGCAGAAGCGCACGAAGCGGGCGGCCTTGTCCGAGGCATCGATGTCGAGGCAGCCTGCCAGCACCTTCGGCTGGTTGGCGACCACGCCCACGGTGCGGCCACCAAGGTGGCCAAAGCCACAGACGATGTTCTTCGCCCAGTCGGCCTGCACTTCCATGAAGCCGCCGTCGTCGAGCACTTCACGGATCACGTCCACGACGTCGTAGGGCTTGTTGGGTTCATCTGGTAAGATCGATTCCAAAGCGTCGCAGACCCGGTCGATGGGGTCACTCGTCCGCTTTTCAGGGGGCCGCTCCATGTTGTTGAGGGGCAGCACGTCCACCAAGTCGCGTGCAAGGTCAATGGCTCCAGCGTCGTCTTCTGCGGTGAAATGCGAGACGCCGGACTTTGAGCCGTGGGTCATCGCACCGCCAAGGTCCTCGAAGGTGACTACTTCGTTGGTGACGGTCTTGATGACCTCGGGTCCGGTGATGAACATGTGCGCGGTCTGGTCGACCATGATGACGAAATCCGTGATGGCTGGGCTGTACACCGCCCCACCGGCGCAGGGTCCCATGATGACTGAAATCTGTGGGATGACGCCGCTGGCCCTCACGTTGCGGAAGAAAATCTCAGCGTAGGAGCCGAGCGAAGCCACGCCCTCTTGGATGCGAGCCCCGCCAGAATCGTTCATCCCAATGACCGGTCGTCCGGTCTTGAGGGCCATGTCGAGGACCTTGCAGATCTTCAGGCCATGCATTTCGCCGAGGCTTCCACCGTAGACGGTGAAGTCCTGTGCGAATGCGTAGACTTGGCGTCCGTTGATGGTGCCGTGACCGGTGACNACGCCATCGCCGGGAATGACGTTGCGGTCCATGCCAAAGTCGCGGCAGCGGTGCTCGACCAGTCCGTCAATCTCCTGAAAGCTGCCTTCNTCNAGGAGCATCTCAAGGCGTTCGCGCGCGGTCATTTTCCCACGNGCATGTTGGGCCTCAATGCGTGCCTGACCGCCACCNACCTCGACTTTGGCCTTGCGAGCGCGGAGGTCTTTCAGGCGTTCCTCGCTGGACGTCATGGACTCACCTACGCACGAAGACCCCGGGTCGGTCTTTGACGGTTCCGTGTCCGGAACGCCGCATGGAGGCCCTGCCGCCCGTTCGCTTGAAAACCGTCGCGCATGTAGGGAGGCCATGGCGGGAAGCATGCGCATCGTGGTTGCGAAGCCCGGTTTGGACGGGCATGACCGTGGTGCTAAGGTGGTGGCTCGTGCGCTGCGTGACGCGGGACACGAGGTGATCTACACCGGCCTGCGCCGTACGCCAGCGCAGATAGTCGCCACCGTTCGGGATGAAGACGCTCGCTTTCTTGGCCTTTCCAGCCTTTCAGGTGCCCACGGCCACCTGTTCCCGACCATNTGCCAACTCCTCCGCGACGAAGGCCTCGACGACGTCGTGGTCTTTGGTGGCGGCATCATCCCCGATGCGGACCGACCCGCGCTGTACGACGCTGGCATGCGGGCCATCTTTGGCCCGGGCACGTCCACGGAGACCATCAGCGCCTTCGTCGCTGAGGCATCAGGCCGCGACGACTCCGGCGTTGGCGCATCTGGCGGTTGGGTCTGGGAGGCTTGAGGCTTGACCAAGGGGGCGCCGTCCGACCGCCTCTCCGCGGCCCGCGCCGGCTCCCGAAGGGACCTTGCACGCCTGTTGACCGACGTTGAAGACGGCCGGCTTTCNGCTTCGGACCTTTTCGAAGCAGACCGACCTGTNGGTCGCTCCATCGCCATCACGGGTCCTCCTGGCGTCGGCAAGTCGTGCTTCATCGATCACCTGCTTCGGGCCCACGCCTCGGAAGGTGAGCCCATCGCTCTCCTCGCCGTGGACCCGTCCTCCGCACTGTCCGGCGGGGCCCTGCTCGGGGACCGAATTCGTCTTTCGTCGCCCGACGACGAGGCCCTCTCCGAGCGCATTTACGTCCGTTCTATCGCCACACGACGTTCCAGCGGCAGCATCCCTTCGGTGCTTGGAGACCTCGTTCAGGTGCTGCACGGCTGCGGCTGGCCCTTGGTGATCATAGAAACGGTGGGCGCTGGCCAATCCGAAGTCCGCTGCGCTGCGGTGGCCGACCGCATCGTCCTCATGGAAGGCCCGGCGCGTGGCGACGGGGTGCAAGCCGAAAAAGCGGGCTTGTTGGAACTGGCCGACCTCGTGTTGGTCAACAAGGCCGACCTCGAAGGGGCAGAACGGCATGCGGCCGAACTCAGGGAATCGCTGGCGCTCGACGGGCCAGATCCTGCCGACGTTTTGCTGATGTCTGCCCAGACCGGTCTCGGACTCTCGGAGGCGCTGACCGCCCTTCGCACGCTGGAGGCTCGACCGGGCAGCGAGCGGGCGCGCGCCAGAGAACGCTTGGCAAATGCCGCTGAAGCCCGGCTGGTTGGCCATGAGGACTATGAGGTCATCCTCGCCCGTATCGCGAACGGTACCCTCGCACCAGAGGACGCCGTCGAGGTGATTTGGCGTGGAGAATGACGAGAACGGCATGGTGCCGTTGACCGACCCAAAGGAACACTCCGTGGGCGGCCTGTGGGGCCACCTGCTGCGAAGGGCCGTCCACCTTGGGATGGTCGCGATTCCGTGGGTATACTACGAACACGCCGCCGACCTCGGGGCACGCCTCGGGATGGACAGCGCAGAGCAATTCGCCTCAGCCTTGGTCCTGCTGCTCATCGTGGCCGAAGCCGTGCGTTTGCGAACGGGCATCACCGTCTTTGGGCAGCGCGATTACGAGGCCACGCAGGTGTCCGCGCTGGCGTGGGGAGCCCTCGCCATTGGCGTGGTCTTGCTGACGTTGAGCGACCACCCCGAATTGGGCTACCCGCTCATCTTTTCCTTGGCGATCGGCGACCCGCTCCTCGGTGAACTTCGTCGCGCAGGTCACGGAAACCGAACGGCGTCCATTTGGGCTTCTCTCGTCCTCATTGGTGTGTGGTCCGCATTCGCCGTGGTCATGGGCACGCCTTGGGTGCTGGTGCCTTTCCTGCCTTTCATCTGCGTCGCTTCTGAATGGCCTCGCCTTCGCTGGATCGACGATAACGCGACCATGCTGTTCATCCCGCTGCTTGCGGTGTTGTTGGTCGTCCCGTGGTTGTGACCCCACTACATTCAAAGGGCGNTTCTNGGTGGCCCGTTNAGGGATGAACATGNGCGAAGAAGAGAGCAAGACCGAGGTNGCTCAGTCCACCTACTTCGTCGTCTTCGGACTGGCCNTCATCGCGCTGGCNGTGACGGCCTTCGCNTACCCCGTTTGGGGTTACTGATCTTCGCCNTTTCANCGGACGAGGCTTCAAAACAGTCCGACCCGGATTTGTCGTCATGTGCGGTCTTGGTGGAATGCTTGGAGCGCCCGATGAGGGCGTGCTCCACCGCATCAACCGCCTTCAGCGTCACCGTGGACCTGACGGAGAGGGCGTCTGGAGCGACGACCGGGTTGGTTTGGCTCACACGAGGTTGGCCATTTTGGACCTGGACGGAGGTCCACAGCCCATCGTCGGGCAGCACGGTGCGGTCGCAGTGGTCAACGGCGAGATCTACAACCATCTTGCTCTGCGTGAGTCCTGCTCCACCTACCGGTTCACCCGCAAGGTGGACAGCGAAGTAGTGCTCGCCCTGCACGCTCAAGCCTCGCTCAAAGGCGCCACATCTGCTGCTGACCATGCCGCATGGGTCCGCAAATTGGACGGCATGTACTCCTTCGCCCTTTGGGACGCCTCCAAGGACCAGCTGATTTTGGCCCGTGATCCGATGGGCATCAAGCCGCTTGTNCTTGGCGAAGTGGACGGTGGCATGCTGTTCGCCTCGGAGGTGAAAGGCCTGCGCGCGCATGAAGCGCACGTCCCAACGCTGGACGAAGGAGCCCTTGCGCTTCGCCTTGCGTGGGAGTATCCTCTGGACGTGACGACCCTGCTGCGAGGCACTCGGCATGTGCGTCCAGGCACCGTCGAGGTGTGGACGCTGAATGAAGAGGGACGAGCGGTGATGGTGTCACGTGCCGACATCGAACGCCAGCGCCTTGATCCGGCCGCATCGTGGGATCCACACGTTGGAGCGCCACATCTGCTTGAGTCCTTCATCCAAAGCGTGGAGCAGCGGCTCATGGCGGACGTTCCTGTGGGCATCGTTCTCTCTGGAGGCCTTGATTCTGCGCTGGTGGCCGCGGTTGCGCATGAGGCCGCTGATCGGGCCGGTCAACCTGTGCCGGAAGTCTGGACGGTGGCCGGAAGCGAGGACAACCCTGACTGGAAGGCGGCCGAAGCGGTTGCGTCTGCCTTGGATTTGAAGCATCATCANCACCTTTTGCAACCTGAGGATTTCGACTACCACTTGCCCAACTTGGTTTGGCACGGAGAAGACCTCGATACCTCGGTGATGTTCTTTCAACCGCTCTTCCAAACCATGGCGTCCAGCGTCAAAGTNGGGCTCTGCGGCCAAGGAGCAGACGAACTCCACGCCGGTTACCCTCGGTACCGTGACCCACACGCCCACGCGGCCCTNGTGCGACAACGCCTCGAAGCNATGGACCACCCTNCTGCCGCGGCNTCCCTCAACGGAACGCTTCANGGCGAGGGATGGCTTGAGAAGGCTCACGTGCCTGAAACGCGTGTTGGTGACCTTCAGCCGATGCTCGAGTTTGAATTGGAACACGGCCAACTGAGCAATTTCCAGTTGCGCCTGGTGGATCGTCATTCGATGGCCCACGGACTTGAGGTCCGCGTGCCCTTCTTGGGCGCGCCTCATCGCGAGGCTGCGCATCGCTTGCCGATGGAATGGCGCTTGCCCTCGCACGGCGAAGAGAAAGCAGCCCTTCGCCGAGCTGCTGACTTGACCGACTTGCCCAAGGACATCGTCAGGCGACCCAAGCTTCCTGCCGGTACCGCCACCGCGCCGGACCTTCTGCGCGAAGCCCTTTCACAGCACCACGATGCCGCAGCATCCGTGGTCGACCGCTACCCCCGCTTGAAAGCCGGCTTNGCCAATCAGCCCGACGTCATGCTTGGNTTGGCCTTGTTTGAGGCCATTCACCTCGTCGACGGCGGACGTTCTGCACCGACGGGAAGCGTTGCAGATGTCTTGGAGGCCGTGGCATGATGGACGGACAATGGATCGACGAACGCATTGAGGCGAACCGAGAACGCNTGACGGCATGGATGGCCGAGAAGCGTGCGGAAGTCCCTATTCCCATCTACGGGAGCGTGGACGTTCGAGACGCCGGTTGGAAGGTGGCTGCGGTGGACGCGAACCACTTCCCGGCAGGATTCAACAACGTGCCCGATGAAGACCGCCCACGGTTGGCGGAGTTGCTNCGCGAGCACGTTGAACGGACGGCCTCCGGCGTGACGTGGGTGCACCTCTACCCCGAATCACACACACGAAATCCNGGGTACGTGGAGAACCTCCGCACCNTGGTGGANCTGCTCGTGCGTGCGGGGTACCTCACGACNGTGGGNAGCCCGGAGCTGAACGACATCTCCCAAGTCCGTGGTTTGTCCGGNCACCTCGATTTGGTGAACGTCCAAGCGACCAATGACGGCGGGCTTGTCGTGAACGGTAGGAAACCCGATCTGGTTCTTTTGAACAACGACTTGACCACGGGCTTGCCAAACGAACTGCAAAAGGGCGAAATCATGCCTCCAACGCAGATGGGATGGCATCGTCGGAGGAAATCTGAGCACCAACGTGCGTTGGATCCTTACGTTCAGGAAGCCGCTGCCTTGCTCGACCTTGACCCATGGTACCTNCAAACGGAATGGTTTGTGTCGGAAGACAAGTGCTTGGAGAAGGAAACGTGCAGAACGATCCTTGCCGCTGAGGTTGACGCCTTCCTTGACGGATTGCGGGACCGCTATGCGGCCTTGGGCATCGACCAGGAGCCGGTCGCCTTCGTGAAAAACGACCGAGGGACCTACGGATTAGGCATCATGACCGTCCGGTCTGGAAGTGAACTTCTCGAATTGTCCAACCGGAAAATGAAACGGCTGATGTACGCCAAAGGTGGGGCTGACGTCGAGAATTTCCTGGTGCAGGAAGGCGTGCCGACGTCAATGACGAGCGGTTCCGGCGTGGCTGAGCCCGTCGTGTACCTCGTGGACGGGGAAGCTGCATCGTGGTTTTACCGTGCGAATGAGAAGAAAGGCGCCATGGACAACCTGAANTCGCCGAGTTCATCCTTCCTCTCCGCCGCCGAGGTGGGCCCAGAAGCNGTCGATCTCGCGCGTGGCCGCCATGCTTTGGTCGCTGAACTTAGCATGTTGGCCATGGGCGCAGAACGTNTGGCCAGCGCCCGTCGGACTTGATATCAACATGAGGCCAGTCCCACGGGCATGAGCCGCGGATGGGTCTTCGCGCTCACCATCGCCATCGGACTTCCAGTGGCCGCNACCGACCTTGGCGGGCTGCTTGACCGGTGGGTGGCCGAAGCCCTCGTCGTGGTCTGGTGCTGGGGCCTCTTTCTGCACGACCACCTAACGGCAGAGCGACGCCGTCGTATCGAGATGTGGACCGTGTTGGCCTTTGCGACGCCCATGGAACTGTTCTTCTCCGAGGTGTGGTTGATCTACGAATACCAGCATGGACTCATGCCGCTGTTTGTTCCAGTCGGCCACTGGTTCCTGTTCGATCTCGGTCGTCGTGTAGCCCGCGCCTTAGTCGACCGGCCGATACAATGGAGCCCGATGCTGCTCTTGCCTCTCGTGGTTTACGGGGCCATCACGGGCACAGGGACGGTCGAAGTGGTGTTGTTCATCGGCATGCTGCTCTTCATCCGTTTCGGTCCAGATCCNGCGCTNTATGCCGTAATGACGTGGTTGGCCCTCGCCATGGAATTGTGGGGAACTTGGCTTGGAAATTGGGCGTGGCACCCCGACGTGCCCTGGCTTGGCCTGACGTCCTGGAATCCTCCTTTGTTGGTGGGCTCCTTCTACGGTCTGGGTGACCTCCTAGTTGGGCTGGCTGTAAGATGGCGGCTCGGCCAAGGTTCAAGCGAAGCCCACCTTACCTCCAACCATGACGGGGCTTGAGGACCTCGCCCGGCGCCGCAAATCCGAGGCCAAGCGCATCCGCGCGCTCCTCGACGGTGGCCACGAAAATCGCAAAGCGGAAATCAAGGTGGGCGAGACCGCCGTCGCCTTCGTGCGCGAGGAGTTGTGCATCGGCTGCGANCAGTGCCCGATGGTCTGCGATGACGACGCGATCAACATGGTGCAGCGTGCCATGCGAAGCCCATTGCTCGAACTCGAATCCAACCGCAAAGCCGTCATTCGACGGGACGATTGCACCGGATGCGGCTTGTGCGTGCTCGCCTGCCCGACCGACGCAATCAGCATGATTGACCGATGAAGGAGACGTTGCGATGTCTAAGCAAGGCAAGGAACCCACGGCCCAGCGCTTTGGTGGCGAGTTCGGTCCCTACCGCAAGCCAGGGACACAGGGTGTCTCCCTGTCGACCTTCAAGACGCTCGTCTGGACCAGCAATATCGGTGGTCTGATGCTTCTGGTTATCTCTCTTGAGTTGCTTTTTGTCGCGCAACAATTCGGGTGGGGGTTGCTCCTCTTGGTGCTCGGTGTCGGCGTGGCGCTCTTCCCCTCCAACTACGAAATCCGCGGCATGGAAGACGACGAAGAAGCGCCGCCTTCTGAGGGCGCTTCCTCTGTTGACGAAGACCCCTCGGACGCGTGAAGCCCAAGGCTTGAGCGGGGCCTAGCCCCTCCTCGTTGCCCGTGACGTAGAATCATAGGGTGCCGTTTGGACCCGGGACACAGAAGGTGACCAGATGATCACGATCGCGGACATCGAGCAAGCACAGCACGCATGGGGCGACGGCATCGTGGCCATCGCTGCGGCCCACCGTGACGGTGGAGACTACGCGGAGCGTGCCCGCGTGCACGTCGAGACGCTCTATGCCTACGGCCTCTCTGAGGTGCTGTTCAAGCCGACCTTGGCCGCTGTGGAGCAATTCCGACCCACCTTTGACGAGGCGTGGTCGTACTTCACCGCCTCAAACGGAGCCTGCCCCGAGGACAAGGGCTTCGCGATCAAGGGGTGGACCGCGGTTCGCTTCGAGAACGCTGGTGTGCTCATCCACGGCAGCACAGCCCAAGCCATGGGGAACTACTTCTTCACCGACCCAGAAGGAAACGAGGTCAAGGTGGAGTACACCTTCGGCTACGTTCAGGACGAGTCAGGAGCGCTTCGCATCAACCTGCACCACTCCTCGATGCCGGCCGAGTCGAACTGAAGCCTGGTGCTTCAGCGCATGACGACCATGCCGCCGCGTACCTTCGAGCAGGAACTTGGGATGAGGAAGAGGTCGATGAGCCACCAAAGGCCAAGCCCTTGGAAGGTGATCAGGGCCAGCAGCCAGACGCCCACGCCTCGGCCCATGTAGAGGTGGTGCACGCCGAGTAAGCCAAGGAAGAACCAGAGCACGTAGGCCAGGATGGCGCTTGGTGGGTGCCGGGCAGGATGAGCCATCACCATGGGCTGGTGCACGGCCTGAACGTACTGCGGTTGCTGGTGAGGCTGCATGGTGACCGGCCGGACGTTGGCCCTTACCGACATAACCGTGTTGGAGCCATGCCACTGCATGGGGGCAGGCGCTCATTCCGCCTCATTCGTTACCTGCTCGCGACCGAACCAAGTGTTGAGCCACAGCACGCCCACAGCTAAGGCTGAAGCGAGAATAAACAAGGCGGCGCCGACGTACCCCGGCGTACCAATGCCCACCCGGATCACCACCGTGGACAGAACGAAGCCTGTGTTTCGTGCGAGATGATTGAAATCCGTGGTGTGCTTGTAGGAAATCAACAGGATGAGGATGTCCGACATCACCAACCATGTGAAGAAGTCCGAGAAAAACACGGTCCGGCTGAGGCTGCCTTCGCCCCCAACCACGCCGTTGGTCCATGTTGTGAAGGACCAGAGGGCCACGAGGACGTACACCACGAACAGCGCCGTGGCCAGCGTCTGTTTTTGCCGCACAAAGGTGGCCAGGCCATGTTCNAAGCGCAATTTGGNCGGGGCGTTTGAGGTTGCGTTGCGGAAGTAGAGCGCNGTGGCAAAAAGGACGAAGAAGGCCACCACCTCGACCGCNATGAAGGCCACAGGGTCGTAAAGNGCCGTGGATTCGGTCTCGTTNAAGTCCGCGAGGTTCTTGAAAATGTCACGGACCACAAGCAGGGTAACGACCTCGAACTGCTTCCCAATGGCGTTGGAGAAGGACTCGGGAATGGCCCGGATGAGCTCGTAGACCTCATACGCCAAGATGATGGAAAAAGGCGTGTAAAGGGCGTCGAGGTAGGAGTCGACCAGCGGCTCCATACCCGGTAAATCGATGCGTCCTAGGCCNTGCAGTACGCACAACAAAAGGTGGAAAAGAAAACCAATCACGGCGAGGTTGATCGACTGCTGACGAAGGAATTCGTCGGTCCGTTCACCAAGGACGATGCGGTGCAGCCTCGGCTCGTCCATGCGGCAGCGAGCGTCNTCGCAGGGAAATAGGCCTGTTCGGGCTCACAACGCTTGGCAGAGGGTGCCGGGGCTGGGTTCAGGCTTCGACGCTAATGCGCACGTCGGCTTCGACTTGCGCCTTCTTTGCCTCGACCTGCTGAGCGAGGAAGGTCACGACGTCGAGGATTTCGATGCCCTCGTAGCGCTCGTCACCCTCGAACTTCAGGCACTCAAGGTGCGTGACACACTTGGGGCAGGAGGTGAGCATCGTGTTCGCACCGGTCGCGCGGACTTCTTCCATGCGGTTGACACGAAGGGCACGCGCGTTCTCGTTGCACGACATCATGCTGGACACGCCACAGCACATGGCGTCCTCTCCGTGGTGTTCCATCTCGACAAGTTCGACGTTCTCGACCTGACCGAGGAGTTCACGGGGCTCTTCGGTGATGCCCATCTGGCGCCCAAGGCGGCAGGGGTCGTGGTAGGTGACAGTCGTGGCTTCGTCGGCCTTCAAGTCCATGTCAAAGCCCTGCTCCAGGAGGTACTCCGTGGTGTGCATGACCTTCACACCCTCGAGTTCGTAGTCGCGGGCAAAGGTGCGGAAGCACTCAGCACATGATGAGACGAGCGTGTCGATGCCAGACTCCTCAATTTTCTTCTGGTTGTAGGCCTTGAGTTTGTCAAAGACCTCGGTCATTCCCTGCCACTTTTGGTCGTGGCCACAGCACTTCAGGAAGTCACGTCCAAGGTAGCTTACGTCATCACCCATCTCTTCGAAGAGGGTGAAGGCCGCGGTAGTGCTTGCGCCAAGGTCCATGGAGCCCTCGTTGAGGTGGCTGAAAACCATCTCTTGGTCGAGGTAGTCCACACAGCCNGGGTAGTAGCCCACGTTGCTGGTGATCGGGTAATCTTCAGTGGCGATGAAGTCTGAGTCCGCGCTTTCCTCAGCCTCTGCGGTGAGGACCGCTTGGAGCACGGTGTGGGGGATCTCAGCCTGTGGGCCGCCGACGATGAGGCTGCGGCGGATGTCCACGTAGGAGTCGTAGTCGACGAGTTGTGGGCAGGCGTTGGTGCAGGCTGAACAGGTCAGGCAGGAATACAGCGGCACGCCGTCGTCCTCATTGTTCCACGTGTTGTAGATGATGTTGAGCTTGTCACCACCGTTGAACAAACGGACGGGGCAGGCGTCGTCACACAGGTCGCAGCCGTAGCACTTGTTCATCTCGAATTCGTAGCCCGTCGCCATTGAACGGAGGAGCACGAAGACCAGCGCACCGAGTGTCAAACAGGGAATGAACATCGCATAGGTGAGTTTGGCGTCGAGGGCCTTAGGGTTGGAATGGTAGGAGGGGTTGACGACCTGATCGTAGTCTCCTGCCATCGTCATGTGCTCTGGGTTGCTGAGGTTCACGGCGTGCCCGGCAAGGTGCGCATCGGAGAGACCTGCGTCAAAGAGCAGGAGCGGCTGGTAGGCGGCGATGGCCATCGTGACTTCCGTCGTCAGGTCGCTGGTGGCAAGAGGTCCGGACGCGCTGACTTCGAACGTGTACGTGTAAATACCAACGGGGAGTTCGACCATTTCTGCTCCGGCACAGTCGTCGAAGCTGGCGGCCCTGACGGTGGAGCCGTCTGCGTCCTTGATCGTCAACGTGGAACTCAGCATGTCCGCCGTCTTGGCTTCGCCAATCTTGCGTTCTTCAGCGCGGTAGGAACACGTGGCGTCGAGCGGGATGGTTTGCACGCTGACGTGGTGTCCGTCTGGGAACGCGGTGCTGTCTTCGGTGATGCTGAAGTTCCCTTCAACCACGAAGCCTTCTCCGCCGGAGAAGTTTCCAACCGCAGCAGCGGAGTTGATGCCTTGATCCGGCTGTTGGTGATTGTTGACGTCGGTGAAGTCATAGATGACTTCGCGCGAAGGCTGGAAAATCTGCCAATCCAACCACGCGACTGCGGGAACAGTCATCGTTTCCGAGTACCCAAGCTGGTCGGTGAATTCGTTCGCCTCATGGACGTGAACGTCCGTGGGCTGAGAGCGCATGGCCTCAAGTTCCTCGTAGGACTCGATGGTGAGCAGGCCCCTGGCGTCCCAGAATCCCTTGTCGTAGGTGTCCCACGTGGCGACGGTGGCCGCGGTGGACAACACGAGCGCACCCATCAGGATGCGCTTGGCGTTGGCCTGCGTCAGCCGTGCGCCGATGGTTTTGACGAGGAACATCCGAGCACCAAAGTGTAAGACGATCCACAGCAAGACGCCTGTCATCAGCCAAGGAATGGCGTTGAACACTTCCGCCAACCAAGCGGGTCGTGTCCCGCACAACAAGTCGCCATGGCTGTCCAATTTACAGAAGTCTGTCCGGTTTTTGCCGTACAGTTCGAGGAAGATGTTGATCGAGAACACCGAGATGAACCAGATGTGGGCGAGGTAAACCGCACCAGCGCTGGCGTACCACGGGTCTTCCACCGGTCGCTTCTCACGGCCGCCGAGGAAGGGCGGCAGGGCGAGGATGCCGACGGGAATACCGGTGAGGGCGGCGCCCCACCATGCGGCGTTCCAGGCGAAGACAGGCTGGTCGACGATGGCGCCGATTGGACCCGTTGGCACGGTGAACTGGGGCAAGTACTCGCCCCAACGGAGGTAACCGTAGGAGAACAGCACGTACCAGTCGGGGAAGACGAAACCGGCCTGAGCATAGGGGTCCGCAGCACCGTGGAGGGGTGGCGGAATCAGCCATGCATAGAACAGCAAGACGGACAGCATGGACGCGAAGATGATGGCGTCACGCAGGACTTCGTGGGGCCAGAAACCATGGCCCATACGGGTGCGCTTGCGCTTGTCACCGACGGTCTGGAGCTTTTCCTTCTCGTCCATGTAGACGCTCGCGACGCGCCCAAGATTCTCGATGAGTCCCATGTCATGCCCTCCTGATCAATGTGGCTCCGCGATGCCTTGCACCCAGACGATGAAAAGATGGATGATGATCAACGTCGTGACGATCACAGGCAGGATGAACACGTGGATGAAGTACATCCTCGTGACCGTTCGGTCGGTCAAACTGCTTCCACCAAAGAGTAAGGTTGCGATGTATTTCCCCACCAAGGGTGAGGCGTTGCTGAGGTTGATGCCAATGACGGCCGCGCCGTAAGCGAGGCTGTCCCAGGGCAGGAGGTAGCCGGAGTAGCCGAACACGATGGTCAGAGCCATCAGGGCGACGCCGATGAGCCAGTTGAGTTCACGGGGGTTGCGGTAAGCTCCGGTGAAGTACACACGGCACATGTGGAGGAACACGCTGGCCACCATGAAGTGGGTCGTCCAGTGGTGGACGGCTCGGATGATGTAGCCGAAGGGCAGTTCGGTCATGATGAACTGCATGCTCTTGTAGGCCGGCGAGGGGTCGCCTTCGCCACCGGGCACGTAGTAGATACCAAGCACTGTGCCGGTGATCACGAGGATGATGAACGACAGGAAGGAGATGCCGCCCAAGCAGTAGAGCGGATACCAATACCAGATGATTCGAAGCTTGTACTTCTCCGCGTGGGTCAACGGCATTTGGCGGTGCATGTTGTAGTACGCAGACTTCGACATGTTCCAGTAGTCTTGGATGCGGAACCGCGTGTCCAGCCAACTGAACACCCACAGGAAGGAGCGTTCGGCCAAGCCCATCGAGCCGCTGGATTCGACGGCGCGAAGGATTTCACGGCGAGGCATTTCTTCGTCCTCCTTGCGGAGGGTGAAGGCGACAAGCACCGCCACGAAGGCGATGAAGAACCACAGGACGATGGAAATCGTGTTCATTCAATCACCTCAATCGCAGTAGGTCAACCAATCAGTGTAGTCAGTGATGCCTTCAATCGTGTCACCGTTGAGTTGGATGGGGATGAGCGGGAGGCCCACTGGTGCGGGTCCACCCGATCGTCGGATGCCAGCATACGTGAAGGTTGCACCGTTGGCACGGTTCCTGTTGGTGTTCAGTTCGAGGGCAGTCGGGTCAAACCGAGACGAGTGGCAGATGCAGAACAGTTTGGTGCCGCCGTCGTCGCCGCCGCCGGGCGTCCACGAGTCCTCGGTGAAGGTGTTGCTCACGAGTTGCCATCCAGGGATGCAGCACAAGTGGGTGCAACGGCCGAAGACCATCACGAGACCGCCGGTCGGGAAGATGCGCGGGTCGGCATCGACCATGTCGTCGAAGTGACCGACGTACTTTCCGGTCTCGTCGTAGCCTTCCATGGATTGGAAGCGGGCTTTGCCGCTGGACATCGGGGTGCCGTTGTTGGCGTCGTGGTCGACGTAGTTCACGACCACAGGGACGCCGTTCCAAACGCCCGCTGCTCCGGCGGTGCCGGTGTTGGTCTTGGCGGCCTCGGCCACGAAGTCTTCACGGGTCATCGATTGCAGGTGCTTTGCACCGTACCACGCCTCGTCCTCACGGCCCTTGGCCCAGTACTTCACGGCGAGGTCACCGCCGCTGCCTGCGCCGGGAGGAAGCAGGATGGAAGCGAAGCCAAGCACGCCCAAGGAGGCGGCCAGAACGCCAGTGGTGGCGTTGAAGCCGTAGCGAAGAAACTGACGTCGGTTGACGACGGACGCGCCGCTTCCAGCATGCGCCTTCGCATCGTTGCGTGGCGCGGGCTTGAGATTGTAGGACTTCGCCATGAAAATCACCACTTGTACTCGCGCCAGTCCTTGGCGTGCTCTGGGATGTATTTGTTCGCAGCATGCTTGACGACGATGGTGTCGGGCAAGACGAACTTGAGGTAGATGACGCCCATCATGATGAGCGTGACGAGGGTGATGGCCAGATGGTACGCCAGTTGCTGCTGATCCCAGCCCTTGATTAGACCGTACATCATCGAGAAGGACCAGTACATGACCCAGAACAGGCCCCAGCCTAGGAAGGACATCGTCAGGTACGACGCACCCGAGGGGGCGAGCGACGCGGAAACGATTGAGCCCACTTCGGCCTCAGTGAACACGCCACGGTCGATGGCTTCGTCCAGTTGTTGCTCGCTGAGCTCCACCTCGAGAAGCGCTTTCCGGGCGTCTTCGATGGGTACGGTGCCGTCAGCAACCATGCGCAGAAGCTTGGTGATTTCGTCATCCATCACTGATCACCTCGACGGTTCAGATGGTAGCGCAGACGCAGTTGGTTGGAGCGTCCTTGGTAGGAAGTGGAGAAGCCGTAACGCAAGAGGAATCCGGCGAAGACGACGACCACAATCACGGCGCCGAATCCGAGCAATCCGAGCCAGTGGGCGCGGAGTTTGGCACCCATGTGGTGGAGGTCAACACCGTGGTGGTCGGGTTCTGGAGCCTGGACGTTGCCGTCGCCTGCAAAGAGGGTGCGCAAGCCTACGGGAGAGGCGCCTTCGTCCTCGGGGAGGGTGAAGAAGAGCTGGTTCCAGCGGTCGTCTGCGCCGGGAACGGCGTCGCCGTTGACGCTGTTTCCAGTGATCCAGAACGTCACCGCATCGCTGCCAGCAGCAGGGGCGGTCCACTCGATGACCCACATGCGGTCGGCCACGTTGGCGCTGGCTTCGATTTGGGTCAGGGTGGTCACGTCGCCTTCCCAGTTCTGCACGTCTTCGCCACCGAGGGTGCCGTCGCTGACCCGCATGGAGAAGCCACCAGACCATGCGCCACCGGCCTCAGGGCCGCCGATGAGTTGGAGGTGCATCGTGTAGGATTCGCCGCCGATATATCCGTAGGGAACCTCGTCGAGGATCACCTGGACCGTGTTGTCTGCATCGGCGTTGTGGCAGAGGCAGCCCTCCTTGGCGACGTCTTCGATGACTTCGCCGGCGTTGTTTTGTTCGCCGCCAATGCCGGTGTGGTACGAAGTTGCAGCACCGGGAAGAAGTAATGCAAAGACCAACAGGGCGGCGAGGGAAAGCCGGAGCGTGGAGGTACGCTTGAGCATGGCCTCACCCTATGCACTAAGCGACTTGGATGGAACCCTTAAACATTGTCTGATGAAAGGCGTAATGTAGCGGCGCAGTACCCCGTTTCTAACGTTATAGAAGGGGGGTCAGAAACTTCATGTCAAGCCGGGGCCTCGGCGACGCGTGACCGAGCACGCTTTCGACAACGTATACGGTCTCTCCGACGACCAACTACGTCGCCTCGATGAGGCGGAGGAGTTCATGCTAAGGGGCGAGATCGGGAAGGCAGAAACCATCCTCCTTGCCATGCTTGAAGAGGACGACGAATGCATTCCTGTGCTCTCCAACCTCGGCCATATGCACGGTCGCCACCTCTCCGAATTTGAGCAAGCTGTGGCCTATTACAACCGGGTCTTGGACCTTGAGCCGGACAACGCATGGGCACGTGACGCCCGCCGCCGCTACCTGCGCTACATCGATTGATTCTGTGGCTCAGGTTGATGGACCGTTGGACCCACCTGCCTCTTCATGGACGGTGGGCAAATCGTCATCGCTGGGGTGGGAGGCCTTGGTTGTGCTTGGGCCGCTTCAGCCCATCGTAGGTGCCCAAGCACGCGTCTTTTGGCGGTCGACGCCGACGACCGAAGCCTCCGCATTGGAGCGGAAGGCCACGTGCTTCGTCTGGGTCATGCCATGGAGGCGGAGGGCTGTGCGGCGCTGCCGGCCCTTGCAGAACAACGCATGCGCCGGCTAGACGCCATGGCTCGCCCCGTCCTTGAGGGAGCCGAATTGGTGGTGCTTCTCGCCGGCCTTGGTGGCGGTGCGGGAAGCGGAGCCGCGGCCGAATTGGCTCGTCAAGCCCGTCGGGCAAACGCCATCGTCATCGCCGTTGCCTCCCTTCCGTTTGCGGACGAGCAGCCTCACCGCACAGCCATCGCTACGCAGGCGCTGGCTGGACTGGAGGCCAATGCGGACGTCACCGTTCGTGTGTCGCTCGAGCGGCTGGCGCACCGTGCTCGCTCCCGTGGCGAGGACTGGGCAATGGGTTCCGAGTGGATCGAGGATTTGGTCGACGGATTGGTTCACTCCCTCCTGAAGATGAGCCTGATGAACCTCGATTTGATGGATTTGCGGGCCATCCTTGCCAACGGTGGGGCTGCGACCTTGCTGGTCGGAACCGGAATGTCCGACGACGTGGAGGGTCTCATCCGCCAGGCGGCCGCGGCACCGCTTTCCGATGTTGACGTAAGTGGAGCCACGGGGTGCTACATTCACCTCGAGGGAGGTCCCGATCTTTCCATTGCTCAGATGGGCGACATCTCCGAAGCCTTCACCCGTACGCTGAGCCAAGACGCGAAGGTCATCCTCGGCGCCAGAGTTTCCGAAGAGATGTACGGCAGGGTGAGGGTAATCCTCCTCCTGTCGGGTCTCAACTCGGAGGCCTAGTCCAGCAGTTCGATGACGTCCTCGTCTTCGCTTGTCTCGTCCTGCGCTTCGCTTGCAGCCACAGGGACCTCGTCGTGTGGTTCAGGCTCAGCGGGCGGGGGCAGCGCAAGCTCGTCTGTTGTGTTCTCTTCTGTTTCTGCCTTTTCGGCGATGCGCGCTTCAACGCGCTGGCCGATGGCTGCGTGGTCCAGGGCGGTGGCATGACGAGCGGCCAAGGCCGGGCCAGTGGTTCTTAGCATGGCGAGCAGCGTGATGGCGACCACCACGTGACCGATGGACAACACCAAGCTCACGCCTTGGACGACGGTGCTGAGCATCGCCACAGAACCAGCGTAGGCATACCCAAACGCGAGTCCCCAGAAAAGGGCGTTTGAACGACGCACCAAGCCAAGGTCGGACCCTCGTGTTCTGCTGGTCATGGACCAGACGGCCATCACCACTGTAATCGTCATCAGAAAGATCTCTTCGATCGCGGTGGCCACTTGCGGTTGCTCCGAGGTCATGTGGCGCCATGCGGTTCCCAGGTGCCATGCGGAGAAAGCCAAGGCGACGACGTGCCAACGCGAGAACATGCGGGATGTCCAGCGGTCTTGGCCGCATGCCCGCCGCCCCTCAGCGGTCAGGAACTCGCCGACCACAAGCAGGGCTGCGAGACCTGCGGCCAAGGCCAGCTGGTCCAGCAGGACATCGAACAAACCGACCGAACTGGAAAGGACGGAGGTGCCGGCGAGGGCCCCTTGTGTCACAAGCACAACAAGAAGCAAAAGGCCGGTCAAGAAGAGCCGAAGCGCTGCCGCAACAGCGCCGGGCGGCTGGCGAGCATCCGCTTGCAACGCAGGGGTTGGCCATCGCACCACCGCGCTTCGAAAAGAACGGCCTTGACCAATGGACCACGCCACAAATAGAGCGGCGAGGATCATGGGGAAGATGCTCCTCAGTCCTGCGGCTTCAATGAGCATGAGGACGGCGCCAGAGATCATGACACCTGCGGCGAGGGGCGCAATCAGCACGCCGAACAGCTTCCATGTGACACGACCACCTTCGGACACCACCCACTTGCGGACCATGGCATGCTCCGCGAGCATGGCGATGCCAGCGTAGGTCAAGCCCATGCCAACAAATACAGCGGCAACTTCTGGCACAAGCCCTTCGGTGCTCCCCACGGCCAGATACAAGGCAATGACGACAGCCAAGAAACCCGCCAGGTGAGGTAGGGTCGAAGGGGCAGTCAAGGTCCGAATCAAACCTATGAGGCTCAGCGGAGGCTCATGCACCTCAGCCTCGTCCATCGCCTCATGAATCGACGCTCACCCTTTGAACGTGCGGGGAGAACGGTCATCTAGGGACCCCCGAATTCGCGTTTCATGGCCCGACCGTCCAAGGCGCATCGTCCAAAGCGACGATGGATTGGTGTTGAGTTGGGCTCCCACTACACCGAACGTGGGCAGGTCGAAGCCAAGATGGCCGATATGTTCGACGCGAAGGTCCGCCTCATGGACGTGCTTCCCGCCGACAAACGAGGTGCCGAGGTTGGCGTGGCCATCCTTGGAGTCACGCTTGCGGTTGCCCCCGCCGTCCGGGAGGTGCTCGCTGGGGACGAGGTCTGGGCCGAACATGGGATGAGGAGCGTGACCACGTCGGGAAAAATCCGTCTGGTGCGTGAGCGGCTCGACTTGCCCCGCCCGCCACGACGTTGATGAATCATCACTCCGAGGCCCCCACATGGGAGCCGGAGGGGACGCGCCGCCGCTCCGCCTCCAAGACGTGCTCATGCTCGTTGGCTTGAGCCTCTTTGTGGGGAGCATCGTGATGCTGGCGTGGGACGATCCGGTTCCACTGAATTCAGAAGAAGCGGTGACGGGACAGGCGACCCTCGGGCAAGGGGCTTCCGTTGACGTGGAATACTCCGTTGACCAGACCTCGATCGTCACCGTTCGCTTCCAATTCGAGGATCAGGACGAAGTCTTGACCACCGAAGCCGTGGCGGCCGGAGCCACCGAAACGATTCGTTTTGACATGCCGGAACGAGGCGCTGTGTCGTGGTCCATCTCGGTGTCCGAGGGCACGGGTGAAGTCGATGTTGACCTCAAGCGCGGTGCGATGGCCTTTGTCTGGCCGCCGCTTCTTGGAGCCCTCTTGGTTGGCTACTCTGTCCTTCTCGGCCGACAAAACGACGATGCGCCAGAAGCGGAAGCGGAGAGCGTTGATGCTGAACTCCTCGGATGAGGGCTAAGGCCAGAAGCGCCATCCTACGGCATCGAGGTCGTGCAGCGGCTGTTCGCGCCCCTCCACGCACAAGCCTCCTTGGTCGTCCAAAGCTGTGGGTGACAACGGATGTCCCTCCTCGTCGATCATCCCCAATCGCGTCGCTGATGCTTGGAACGCTGCGAGAGCCTCGGCCGCAAGCCGTTCCCGCCCCCGCTTCGAATGCAGTTCGCTGAGACGAGCGCAAAGCCTGACGCTCAGGGCTGCATGAAGCACCGAAGCCTCAGGTCCGATGAGGGTTGAGCGGGGTGTGCTGTCGACGGCATCGGCTCCTTCGGTCAGGTTGAGGCCTAAGCCGGCGACCACGCGGGTGTGCTTTCCTTGCTGACGGCTTTCAATCAGCCATCCGCCAAGTTTCCCAAGACGGTTTCCATCGACGAGCACGTCGTTTGGCCACTTCAGCACGACCCTTTCTTCCTCCACAAGGCCAAGATCGACCAAGGTGTCTTTCGTGGCCAATCCACAGGCAGCTTGCAGCAACCCATGCGGCGGCATGGGCATGGGCCCGTTGTGGAGGACCCAGGAGGCGGTGAGATCACCACCGTTCGAGGCCCATGACGCCGTTCGTCGTCCACGGCCCTCGGTCTGATGTTCTGCCCGGAGGGAGTCTCCAACGCGACGCTCATCCCCAAAGAGGTCAGCGTTGGTGCTGCCGGTGCTGTGCACAAGGTGGTGCGTGGCGTGGGGCCAAGCCTTCGTCAAGGCCACGACCACAAGGCGCTCGCCGTCATCAAATTCCAAGCGCCCTTCGACGACGCANCACCATCCNTCCTTCGTCGCGTCCGCTCGCAAACGGACAGCAGCGTTTTCCCTGAGCACCAGCATGGCGGTGCGGTCTCTGCGATCAGGAAGCATCGCAAGACGAGCCAAGAGGGCGTGCCCTGCTCCTTCAGGCACCGGATCTGAAAGAGAGGCCTCCTCAAGGGGACCAAGGTGGGCTTCGTCGACGGACACCGGCGGAAGATAGGGCGTGTTCCAAAGGATGAGGTCAGCACGCTCGAGGGCCTNGTTGTCNAGATCGCGCAGATCGCCCTCTCTCACGTGGCTGTCGTGACCTTGGTCCGTAAGCATGCTGCGGGTTGCAGCCACGGCGTAGGGGTGAACGTCACACCCGCTGACGGCCCACCCGTCTGCGGCCATTTGGAGCAACAAAGCTCCGCTGCCAACCCCTACCTCAAACGCNGTTCTNCCGGCACCTGGTCCGAGGTTGAGCAAGGCTCGCGCCAATAGATCGGTGTCCTCTCGAGGTGGGTACACGGTAGGCGGGACGGTAAGGTTCCANGGGCGCCCTTTTGCGTCGTTCCAGACNACGTCTACAGCAGGCCGTTCCAAGCGCAAACGTTCGGCTTCTGCGTCGTCAGGAGCAAAGGGAGCGTCCATGCCGACCAAACCCTCCACCACAGGCGCTATACATCAGGATGCTGCGTCGGGAATCATCGTCGCGAAGGGACCCGCTCCAAGNCGCGGAATCTTCATAAAGGGAGGGTCGGTCGGACGGTCGCCCAAGATGCGCATTGGGCCTGTAGCTTAGCCAGGTAGAGCGTCGGGCTTTTAACCCGATGGTCGCGGGTTCGAACCCCGTCGGGCCCGCCTGGTCANGCTTCAGGTCCATCGTTCACGGGCCAAAGGCGGGGATTNANTTTGGTCGTGAAAAGCGCAACGAAGAAGCGCCTCATTGAACTCGGCGTGGAAGAAGAGGCGGCCCACAAGTTGGCCACCGATCGAAACATGGCCGACATCAAGAAGATGAGTCCTGACGAGGTGGCCTCGTGCCTCAGCGTCTCCAAGGAAAGCGACGTCCACGCCAACGTCATGCGAATCATTGCGGACCAAGGCTCCCGCCGCCGCGCCCAAAAGAAGAGCCGGAAACTCACCATCCGTGCCAAGGCGATCGACGATTACGACCGCCCGGAGATTTCCATCCGCTTCAACCCCCTCAACCACACGATGGTGCCGCACCAAGAACTCGTGGGCGCGCCCAACATCTCCGCAGAGGAGCAATTTGCGGTGGAATCGGAAGAACTCGAGCCGTGGAGCCTCATCCAATTGGACTCCGAAACCGGCGAGCAGCGCCTGGCCAAGGAACTGCTCCCCAAGATCCTCAT
This sequence comes from Methanobacteriota archaeon, assembly GCA_002723635.1. Taxonomy (GTDB): domain Archaea; phylum Thermoplasmatota; class Poseidoniia; order Poseidoniales; family Poseidoniaceae; genus MGIIa-L3. The sequence goes on from PBMM01000043.1 coordinate 21,871, forward strand.
CACCGATCCCATCGTTCAAGTCATCAAGGAAGCCGCTGAAGCACAAGACGTGGCGGCCTTGGCGGCCAATCCCGACCACAAGCCCTTGGCTTCGGGATGGATCGCAGACCGTGTTCTCAAGGTCATTCGGAAGTCGCCTTCAGCCGGCGTCGCCGTGGCCTACCGCCTCATTGTGGAGGGGAGCTGAACCGGAGGGAGCACCATGCAAGAAATCATCGAAGCCTACTTCCGCGAGCGCAGCCTCGTGAACCATCAAATCGCATCCTACGACGACTGCATTCCCTCTGGGGAAAACCTTCCCTCCCGAATGGAGACCATCATTCGCAACATCCGCGTCGGAACCGACGAAGAAATTGAGGACGAAGAAGGCGGATTCATCCGCCTCGACGTGGCCGACCAAGACATCGTCATTCGCCTCAGGAACGTCCAACTNGGCGAACCCATGACCAAGGAAGCCAACGGGTCCGAGCACCCCTCGACGCCCATGGAGTGCCGTCTTCGCAAGTTGACCTACTTCTCTCCCGTGACCATTGACTTCACCATCTACCGCAACGGCGTTCCCGGCAACCCCGAGAAGGGCGTTCAGGTGGGCAACATGCCCATCATGGTCCGTTCGAAGCGGTGCAACCTGCACCCGAACCACATCGCGGGCGACCGCGTGCTGGCTCCGACCACTTCCAACGACGACATGGACGCATGGCATGGCCTGCTCCGCACCAAAGGCGAGGACCCCCTCGACCCTGGTGGCTACTTCATCATCAACGGCACCGAGCGCGTCCTCATTTCGATGGAAGACCTCGCGCCCAACCGCGTGACGGTTGAGATCAACAAGCGCTACGCCAAGCAAACGGAAGTCGCCAAGATTTTCTCGCAGAAAGACGGCATGCGCAAGCCNCTCACCGTCGAAAAGCGCCGTGACGGGATGCTCATGGTCAAGGTCAGCACGGCCGGAACCACCGCCATCCCNGTGGTGCTGCTCATGCGCGCCCTNGGCATTGACAACGANCAGGAGATTTTCACCGCCATCGCTGGTCCCACTGAGACCTTCAAGTACATCGTGGCGAACATCAACGAAGTCAACGACAACGAAGAGTACAACACGATGAACACCCAAGAAGCCCACGAGTGGCTTCAGAAGAAGTTCGCCGCCGGTCAGCAGCGTGAATACCGCGAACAGCGTGTCAACCAACTGCTTGACCGCGAACTCTTGCCCCACTTGGGCGACACCGCNGNCGACCGCAAGAAGAAGGCNATTTTCGTCGGACGCATCGTCCGCCAGGTNCTCGAAATGGCCCTGACCGACCGCGCACCCAACGACAAGGACCACTACGCCAACAAGCGTGTGCGCCTCGCCGGTGACCTCGTCGAAGACCTCTTCCGCGTGTCCGCTGGCCAACTTGCTCGTGACCTCAAGTACCAACTCGAGCGCCACCACAACCGCAAGCGCGAACTGCGCATCAGCTCCTGCCTCCGCCCTGACGTGCTGACCTCCAANATCATGCACGCCCTCGCGACCGGAAACTGGGTCGGTGGACGAAGCGGTGTGAGTCAACTTCTGGACCGCACGACCTTCCTATCCGCGCTTTCCCACATGCGCCGTGTCACCAGCCCCNTGGTGCGCAGCCAACCTCACTTCGAGGCCCGTGACCTTCACCCTACCCAGTGGGGTCGTCTGTGCCCCAACGAGACCCCTGAGGGTCAGAACTGTGGTCTGGTGAAGAACGCAGCCCAGATGATCGACGTGTCCGAGCAAGTCGACGACGGCATGATCTGCGGACAGCTGGACGACATGGACGTCTACCAGCCCGACGATTGGACCAACGGCGACCGCGTCCACGTGAACGGTGACATCTACGGCATCCACGACAACGGCATCAACCTGGTCAACCAGTTCAAGAACGCCCGTCGTCGCGGTCTCATCCCTCCTGAAGTGTCCATTCGTCACGACACGGAAAACCGTGACATCTTCATCAACACCGACAAGGGACGCATCCTTCGCCCTCTGCTCATCCTCCACGACGGCGCGCCCCGCTTGACGCAGGGTCACCTTGAGGAACTCCGCAACGGTGAGACGACCTTCGCTGACCTCCTGACCAAGGGGATCATCGAGTGGGTCGACGCAGAAGAAGAGGAGGACCTCTTCATCGCGTCCCGCCCCTTCCATCTCCCAGAGAAGGTCCCCGANGGCAGCGACCACGCCGGTCGCCCCGTGACCAGCGAAAACGTCGAATGGTCCAACATGGGNCAAGTCAACGCCAGCAGCGCCAGNCTCACGGCCAAGGTCCGCTTGCCGAACGGTGAGTGGGGCACGGCCACCTTCGACGTCCCGCTTGAGTACACCAACGACCACACGCACTGTGAAATCGACCCGCAGCTCATGCTCGGTGTCTGCGCTTCGCTCATCCCGTACCCGGAGCACAACTCCACGCCGCGTGTGACCGGTGGTACCGCGATGGTCAAGCAATCCCTTGGCCTGCCCAGCGCCAACTACCGTCTGCGTCCCGACACCCGTGCACACATCCTGCACTACCCTCACCGCTCGATCACCAAGACCGACGCGATGGGCACCACGGGCTTCGACGAGCGCCCCGGCGGTCAGAACTTCATCGTGGCCATCATGTCCCTGCACGGCTACAACATGCAGGACGCCGTCATCATGAACCGCGGTTCGGTGGAACGCGCCCTCGGCCGTTCGACCTTCAACCGCACCTACAACGCCGAACGCAAGCGATTCCCCGGCGGCCAGATCGANGAGATNGAGAAGCCCGGTTCTTCCCTCCAGGAAGTCAAGGGCCTCAAGCCGGAAGCCTCCTACCAGCACCTCGAAGGCGACGGCTTGCCCGTCCCCGAAACCAACCTCTCCGGTGGCGACGTGCTCGTGGGCAAGACCAGCCCGCCCCGGTTCCTCGAGGAATCGGGCGGTGGCACCTTCTTGCAAGCCCAAGAACGTCGGGAATCCTCGATGCTCGTCCGCCACGGTGAGATGGGTCACGTGGACAACGTCTACGTCACCGAGTCCCTCGACAGCGGCCGTCTCGTTCGCGTCATCGTGCGCAGCCACAAGGTCCCCGAAGTCGGCGACAAGTTCGCTTCCCGGCACGGTCAGAAGGGCGTCATCGGACGCTTGGTTGACCCAGAGGACATGCCCTTCACCGAAGACGGCGTGGTCCCNGACCTCATCATCAACCCCCACGCGATTCCCTCGCGAATGACCGTCGCCCACGTCCTCGAGATGATCGGCGGCAAAGTCGGTTCGATGGAAGGCCGCCGCATCAACGGCACCGCCTTCCGCGGCGAGAAGGAAAGCAGCCTCCGCGACGCCCTCGTCCGCAACGGCTTCGACCACTCTGGCCGCGAGCGCATGATCAACGGTGAGACCGGTGAAGCCTACCCGGCCGACATCTTCGTCGGTTGCATCTTCTACCAGCGTCTGCACCACCTCGTGTCGTCGAAGATTCACGCCCGCTCCCGCGGTCGCGTGCAAATCCTCACCCGCCAGCCGACCGAAGGCCGTGCCCGTCAGGGTGGTCTCCGATTCGGTGAGATGGAGCGTGACTGCNTGATTGCNCACGGTGCTTCGATGGTCATCAAGGACCGTCTCTTGGACGAGTCCGACGGCATCGACCTGTACGTGTGCCAAGAGTCTGGCCACATCGCGTGGTACGATCCGAAACGCAACACATACGTCAGCCCCATCGCTGGGGACGGTGCGGAAGTCTACAAGGTGCAGACTTCGTACGCATTCAAGCTGCTGCTCGATGAGATGAAGAGTCTCGGAGTGGCCATGCGCCTAGAACTGGAGGACCGTCGATGAGTCGAAAGAGCGTGCTGATCCCGAAGCGAATTGCCTCAATCCGCTTCAGCCTGATGGACCCTGCNGAGATCCGTAAGATGTCGGCGGTCGAAGTNAAGACCCCGGACACCTACAAGGACGACGGTCACGCCTACACTCAGGGTCTCATGGACCCGCACATGGGTGTCATCGAGCCTGGCATGATTTGTCCCACGGACAACTGCAAGTACGACGAAAGCCCGGGTCACTTCGGGCACATCGCCCTCGAGCTTCCAGTCATTCACATCGGGTTCGTGAACCTGATCAAGACCGCGTTGAAGGCCACCTGCAACTCCTGCCACCGTATCCTGCTCCACGAAGCCGAGGGAACGCACCCGGGGAACCCCGAACTCTCAGAACAGGACTACTACCGTCACCGTGTCCACGACATCATCACCAAGCACGGCGTGGGNTCGACCGAATTCTCGAAGATCATCAAGGACATCGAGAANGTCACCTCCGGTGCCAAGCGCAAGACGTGCATGCACTGNGGAAAGCCCCAAGGGAAGATCATCCTNGAGAAGCCAACGAACTTCAAGGAAAAGATCGGAACCCCAGGCAGCGGCAAGGAAACGGAGCGCAAGCTCAATGCNCGCGACGTTCGCGAGTGGCTGGCTTCCGTCCCCGACGATGACCTCATCTTCATCGGNATGCACAAGACGAACCGCCCCGAGTGGATTGTTCTGAAGGTGCTGCCAGTGCCTCCAATCACCGTTCGTCCGTCCATTACCTTGGACAGCGGCGACCGCTCAGAGGACGACCTGACCCACAAACTTGTGGACGTTCTCCGCATCAACCAGCGCCTTCGAGAGAACCGTGACTCCGGTGCACCCCAACTCATTGTTGAGGACCTGTGGGAACTTCTGCAGTACCACTGCACCACCTACTTCGACAACCAAACCTCGGGCATCCCACCCGCACGACACCGCTCTGGTCGCACCCTCAAGACGCTCACGCAGCGCCTGAAGGGGAAGGAAGGTCGCTTCCGCTCCAACCTGTCCGGAAAGCGTGTGAACTTCTGTGCTCGCTCGGTCATTTCGCCCGACCCCTTCCTCGGCGTCAACGAAGTCGGTGTGCCGACTCGCATCGCAAAGGAACTCACGGTGCCTATTCGCGTGACCACGCGAAACCGTGAGGACATGCGCCAGATGATCCTCCGTGGACCTGACTTCCACCCCGGTGTGAACTACATCATCCGCGGCGACGGTCGCCGTGTTCGTATCAACGAGCGCAGCCGCCTCATCAACGCCGGATTCCGCTGTTTCAACCCCGAGTGCGATTCGGAGCGCACCCTGCGCCCCGACCTTGACGCGGTCATGCCCGCCCCCAACTTCTTGCCCGGTCTGGTCATCAAGTCCCTCATCATGCGCACGCAAGCCGGTGACGAACTCACTCAATACAGCGTGGACGACAACGCCACCTTGGCCAACCTCCGCGGCGAAGANGCCGACGGGACGCCATTGTCTGACGACGACCCGCGAGGCATCCTGCACCAGCGCTGGAAGTGGGAACTTAGCCAGGCCGATTCGCCTGACCCTGAGCCTTTCCCCGAGCACCTCAACGTGCTCTGCCCACACTGCGGCTCCCCGGCCGATGACTGGGGCGACCACACCCGCGTGGAGGACCGTCTCTCGACCGTGGACTGGAGCGGCAACCCGAAGCCCGGTATTACCGTCGAGCGCCACTTGATCGACGGAGACGTCGCCATCTTCAACCGGCAGCCATCGCTGCACAGGATGTCGATGATGGTGCACGAGGTGCGCGTCATGGAAGGCAAAACCTTCCGGTTCAACCTCGCCGTCTGTACGCCCTACAACGCCGACTTNGACGGTGACGAGATGAACCTCCACGTCATCCAGTCCGAGGAAGCTCGTGCAGAAGCGAAGATCCTCATGCGCGTGCAGGAACACATCCTGACGCCCCGCTACGGCGGTGCGGTGATCGGNGGCATCCACGACCACATCTCCGGTGCCTACCTGCTCACCCGTGGTGGCGAAAACGGCCTCATCCTCAAGCGCAATGCGCTTGAGATGCTTGGCTACATCAACTACCGTGGTGATCTGCCAGAGACCGTTGACAACGAGGCTGGCGAGCCCTGCTTCCGTGGCGAGGACCTGATGTCCCTCATCATCCCCGACAACATCCACATGCGGTTCCGCAGCCGTTCTCTCGACGACGTGAAGGTCCGCAACGGCCAGATCAGCGGGACCCTCGACAAGCGTGCCATCGGTGCGGAAGACGGTCGTCTCTTGGACGCCATCATCCAAACCAACGGTCCAAGCCGTGGTGCAGAGTTCCTAGACCAGTTCACNCGCTTGACCATCGGCGCCTGCACCTCGCTCGGTTTCACCACCGGCATCGACGACGAAGACCTCTCCGAGGTTGCCATCGCCGGNATCGAAAAGGCCAACGANGAAGCACGGATTGCCGTGCGAGCCGAACTCGANAAGTACGGTGAAGACGGTCAAGGCTACGAAACCCGCCCCGGTCGCACACCTGTTGAAACCCTTGAGGAGAACATCATGATCATCCTCGACCAGGGTAAGCAAGCAGCCGGTGACGTCGCAAAGGACGANTTGAACCGCTCAGGTTCCACCAACGCTGCGGTCAACATGGCCATCTCCGGTGCCCGTGGTTCCATGGACAACCTGACGATGATGGCCGGTTCAATCGGCCAAGCAAAGGTGCGTGGCCGCCGCCTCGAGCGNGGCTACGAAGACCGTGTCCTGCCTCACTTCAAGCGCCACGACAAGGGTGGACGCCAGAAGGGCTTCATCGCTTCCTCGTTCAAGCGTGGTCTGCAGCCNACGGAGTTCTTCATGCTCTCCGTTTCCGGTCGCGAATCTCTGGTCGACACCGCGGTTCGTACTGCTAAGTCAGGGTACATGCAGCGCCGCCTGATCAACGCCATGGACGACCTCAAGGTGTACAACGACGACATGCTTTCCGTCCGCAACACGGCGAACCGCATCATCCAGTTCTCCTACGGTGAGGACGGCATCGANCCCTCCCGAGGTGTCCACGGTTCTCCGTTCAACATCGACATCGTCGTGGACGACGCCCTTGGNACCGACGGTGCCATGGAAGCCGACCATGACTCGTACGACCGTGACGAGCAGGAAGACGACCTCGGCGGCTGGGAATTCGAAGCCGAAGAGAACGACGGAGGTGAGGCCTGATGGNTGTCAAGAGCGCCACCAAGAAGAAGCTGATCGACCTTGGCGTGCCGGAGAACTTCGCCCACGCCTTGGCCAACGACCGCAAGTGGGACGAAGTCAAGGTGCTGAGCGCCCANGACATCGCGAAAATTTGCGAAACCGATTCCGACCAAGCGGCCAAGATTCTCGCATCGATNGAGGGAGCATCTCGGAAGTCCAGCGACGGCGATAGCGACGGCGGTGGGCCAACCACCAAGATCACCCTGCGGAAGAGCCGCAGCCGCCGCGTCAAGGCTGACGTCGACCTGCAAGGGTACGACGAGGGCCGCAAGATGCAGTCTCTTCGCTCCGAATTTGCCGACGACCCGGTGTACATCGCGCTTGAGAAGGCGGCCGANAAGGCCGGCTTGCAGCTCACCGTCCGCATCCTCGATGACTTGACGGACGCTGTCCTGAAGCGCGGCAAGAAGAAGTTGACCGCGGCACAGGCTGGCAAGGTCATCGCCCGTGCAGAAACGGAGCTGGCCAAGTCTCGCATCGACCCGTTCGAAGCAGCGGGCATCGTGACCGCCCAATCTCTCGGTGAACCAGGGACGCAGATGACCATGCGTACGTTCCACTATGCCGGTGTGGCTACGGTCAACGTGACTCAGGGTCTGCCTCGCATCATCGAGATTGTCGACGCGCGCAAGGTGCCAAACACCCCGACGATGAAGATCTACCTCACGGACGGCATCAAGGCAACGGCAGAAGACGCCCAGAAGTTGGCGGCATCCCTTGAAGTGACCACGACCGTCAACATCGCCACCATCGAAACCGACGTCGCTCAGCGCCGNCTCGTTCTTCACCTGAACAAGGCNAACATGNCCCAGAAGAAGATGACNGGNGCNGAAATNCGCGAGAAACTNACNCGGGCCACGCGCCTTCACGTCATCGCGAACAAGGAGAAGAACCCGACCGTGTTGACGCTCATCCCCAACGTCCACAGCGTCGAAGACCTCGACACGCTGGCGGAGAACCCCCCTTCGTACACCATGCTTTTGCAGCTGGAAGAGAAGATTCGTGACCTTCGCCTCAAGGGCATCCCCGGAATCGAGCGTGCGAACGTTCAGTTCAACGATAAGACGGGTGAGCACTACCTCGCCACCATCGGTTCCAACCTCGCCCGTGTCAATGAGATTGAAGCCATCGACCGCAACCGCACCTACACCAACAACATCATCGAAATTTACGATCAGCTCGGCATCGAAGCCGCTCGCCAGGCCATCGTCGACGAACTCAAGGCAACCCTNGACGGAGCACGCCTCGAAGTCGATGACCGCCACCTGCTGGTTGTCGCTGACGTGATGACCTCGGAAGGCGAAGTGCGTGCCATCGGCCGCCACGGTGTGTCCGGTACGAAGCACAGCATCCTTGCTCGCGCCGCGTTCGAAGTGACCGTGAACCACCTGCTCAAGGCCGGTATCATCGGCGAGCGCGATCACCTGACCGGTGTCGCAGAGAACATCATCGTTGGACAGCCGATTGCCTTGGGAACCGGCAGCGTGGAACTCTTCTACGTGCCCGACGCCTGANCCTCACACCATGAGAAGCAACAGTGGAGAATGGACGTGAACNTATGGACCTAAGCCGACACCTCAAGACCGCAGCCANCACTGGCCGACTNCTGTTCGGTCAGCGACANACCCTCGATGCATGTGCCTCGGGTGAAGCCCGCCTCGTCATCGTCGCGGCGAATTGCCCGACCGAGTACATCGACAACCTCGGTGCGAAGCACCCAGAAGTCACCGTGCACCGCGCGATGATCGTCAACCGCGACCTTGGTGTTGCGGTGGGTCGNCCGTTCAGCATCTCGACGATTTGTGTCGTCGATGCAGGCGACAGCGAACTGCTCGCGCTCGAGAGCAACGTCTGAGCACGGGACAAAAGCCCCTATATGGGGTCCCGGCAGCATCGAACCATGTCCCGTGCAGCGTCAGCCATCTCCCTCGTGGTTCTGCTTTTGGCTTCCTTTGGTGGTCCATTGGCTTCCATGGGCCCTGCCCCTGCCGTTGTCCTGGAGGAGAGCATCGAATCCATGGCCGCTTCGGGACGCAGTTCCTCGAAGGGTTTCCTGACCTCAGCCGGAACCGGATCGAACTCTGACGTGGCGTATTACACGTCGGTGGACGACCACCAACAAGGGTCCGTCCTTGGCTTGATGTACACGGCTGACGTCAGTTACGGTGGCCAAACGGTCTCCGCAACGTGCCCCGTCACGGCCCAACTCGGCGCCTGCGATGCAGCCATCATCGGCCTCAACGACGACGGGACCTTTGCATGGGGAAGCGCCCTGGACGCGTCAAACGCTGCCGTTCTTTCCATTGACGTGGCCGCAGGCATGGGTGGCGAAGCCTTTGCCGGTGGCGAATACCTCGGTAACCTCGTGGCCGGTCCCTTCCAAACCAACTCCCAGAACTTCGAGGGCTTCTTGGTCAAGACGGACCCCGCGGGGAACTGGATGTGGGGCGTGGGCTACACCACCATTGACGGTGGCTTCGGAGCTCAATCCACGGTGACCGACGTGACCATGGACATGACCGGAAACCATTACGCGACGGGCTATTTCATCGGCGAGACGGACTTNGGNGGTCAATCCTTGAACGTCAGCGATCTCCAAGCCTTTGTCGCCAAGTACACCCCCAGCGGGATGCTCGATTGGGTCATCGCCCTCGGGGGATTGAACAACGACCTCGGCATTTCCTTGACCACCACGCAAGCGGGCAACGTTCACCTCGCCATGATCACCAACAGCGCGACCATCAACGCGGCCTCGACCCTGTATTCCTTGGTCGGCTCGCAAGACGTCGTNTTGTTCGACATTGATCCCAGCGGGGCTGTGCTTTCCATGGACGGATACGGTGTGCCAAACGAGGTCACGTCCGTCGGCGCCTTGGCTTCCAACGGGCAGGGNGATTTGTTCNTGGGTGGAAGTTTCAAAGGAACCCTTTCCGGAACCGGATGGTCCATTTCCGCCAACCAGGGTAAGAGCGACCTCTACGTCATGAAGCGCTCAGCAAGCGGCTCTAGCGATTGGGCCATCTCGGGCGGTTCGAGCGAAAACGACACCGTCAGCGGATTGGGCATCACCAGCACGGACGACGTGGTGGTTTCGTCCACCATGAGGGCCAGTGGGACCTTCGGTTCCAAAGTGACCCTTCTCTCGGGCGGCAGCGACGCCGTCTTGCTTGGCATCACCAGTTCAGGGTCGTGGGATTGGGCTCAGCGAATCGCAAGCACCCAAAACGACTACGCGTTTGATTTGGCGGTGAACAGCACCGACGAGGGGATCATGGTTGGCGGCTTCGGAGGCAGCATTTCACAAGGCACGTTTTCCATCTCTCCCAGCGGTGCCATTGACGGCATGTCGTTCGGGTTTGACCCAGCGGCGCTGGTCGATTCCGATGCCGATGGCGTTCCTGACATCAGGGACAACTGCCCGACGGTCAGCAACCCCGGTCAAGGCAACACGGACTTCGACACCGAAGGCGATGCCTGCGATTCGGACGACGACAACGACGGTCTGACCGACAGTTACCCAGACCTCTGCCCTCGGAACAGCCAGTACAACTGGACGTCCATGCAAGACTGGGAAGACCCGGCCAATTCTTCAGATTGGGACAACGACGGCTGCCGCGATTCGCTTGAGGACGACGACGACGACAACGACGGCATCTCGGACGAAAACGATGCCTGCCAACATACCGGCTACAGCCCACCACGCCCGACGTGGGTATCGAACGCCACCAACGATCTCGACGGAGACGGCTGCCGTGACTTCGACGAGGATTTCGACGATGATGGCGATGGATTCGAGGACGGTGCGGATTCCTGCCCTTCGGTGGCAGGTTCGTCCACGCTCGGCGGCTTCACCGGCTGCCCTGACGGCGACATGGACGGATGGGCCGATGCCCAGGACGATTGTCCCACGCAGGCTGGGAATTCAACGGCCAACAACACGAACGCGTGTCCTGACCAGGACGGCGATGGCTGGGCCGACATACACGACGACTTCGTGTTCGAACCCACGCAATGGCGGGACACGGACGGGGACGGATTCGGCGACAACACCGATGGCGTCACGCCCGATGCATGCCCAGATTTCGCCGGTGGTTCAACCGTTGACCGCTACGGGTGCAACGACCCTGACGCTGACGGTCGCTCTTCGCCCGATGCGGACTGGACTTTAGAGGACGGTGCGGACGCCTTCCCCACAGACCCGGCCCAATGGTCAGACTTCGACGGGGACGGGCTTGGTGACAACTACAACGATCCAAATTGGGACGACCGCAGTCCAAACTGGCCTGGCGAATACCTAGAGATTGTAGGCGACTACGACCGTTGTCCCGCAGTGGCAGGCAATTCCACGAAGTTGGGCGTGCTCGGTTGCCTCGATAACGACGGGGACGGGTACGACAACAACAACGACGCGTTCTACCGCGAAGCCTCGCAGTGGACCGATGAAGACGGCGACGGCTACGGCGACAATCCGACCGGGTTCGAGGCCGATGCATGCCCAGAAACCGCCGGTAATTCCACGCTTGACCGCTTTGGGTGTGACGATTACGACGGCGACGGTTGGTCCGATCCCTTCGACGGCATCGGCACCGACGCCGCCCCCGAGGATCCCAGCCAATGGAGCGATGCTGACGGAGACTTCTGGTACGACAACCCGAACGGTAATTTTGCCGATGAGTGTCCCAATGCACCCGTAGCCAGCGGCGCCATGACCCGCTTGATGACGATCGACCGCAACGGCTGCCCGGACTCTGACTTCGACGGGTATTCAGACCCTGACGCCAGTTACAACGCCTCCATGGGGGCCGACGCCTGTCCTGAGGACGGGTACGACACCACCATCACGTCGACCATCGATCGTTTTGGTTGCCTTGATTCGGACGGCGATGGTTACTCTGACCCCGACGAAGGATGGACAGTGGCGATGGGTGCTGACGCCTTCCCCAACGACCCGATGAAGTGGCTCCCAGAAGTAGCCGAAGATTCGGGCGGTGCGTCGGGCGGCATCGGGACCGTCGTCATGATTGGCGGCATTGTGCTGCTGCTTGGAGCCGTCGCTGTGGCCCTTGTGGTGATGCGTGCTCGCAGTGGTTCAGATGACGAGAAAGCGTGGGTGGCCCCACCTGGCGGCTTGCCCCCAATGCAAGGGCTGGAACCCGCCGTGGCCTTGCCACCCGGTTTGGCCATGCCTCCGGCCAGCAACGTGGCGATGCCACCTGGCTTGGTGATGCCAACGCCAACGCCAACGCCGGCACCTGCTCCCGCTCCCGTCGTGGACCCCGCGGCGCAGAGTTACTACGACGGTCTTCTGGCTCAAGGATACGACCCGGCCTCGGCGCTGATGTACACCCAACAGTACTACCCGACCTTCCAAGCTTGAGCCGTGGGGACAAGGGAAGCCTCTTGAGGCTCGGCTGGTCCCGCGGGTCATGCAATCCAGCGCAGTCTCCCCTCCGTTTCTTGTCGCCGACGAAAACCAAGCCGATTTCGGTCGCTTGGAAATTGGCATCGCCGAACACGAAATGCCCGGATTGATGGCCATCCGCAACCGCTACGCTCCTCAACGCCCGCTCGAGGGTGTGCGCATCACGGGCTCGTTGCACATGACGATTCAGACAGCGGTCCTGATCGAGACCCT
>PBMM01000044.1 GCA_002723635.1 Methanobacteriota archaeon
GGCTGGCTGGGGAGCCGCAGGAAAACATCGGCCATGGGCCTCAAGGTTCCGCAGGGCAGCCCTGCTTCTGTGCGCCCAAGTTGTGGTGAACCTGAGCGCACCACACCTCTACCATCCGTTCACGCCCGGTGTCCTGTCCCTGTTCGCGATCTTGGCCCTCGTGCCATGGACGCACCCCAACCAACACGTGCAGCGCTGCACACGTGCGGCGGCGTTGGTGGCCCCCCTCGTCATCGTCCTTGCACCCGCCCTCCAAGGGGCGTCTTCGTGGGACGACCGCGTTGCGGTGAACGACCTCGAAGGATTCGCCTCACATCTCTTGCTGACAGGCCTCTACCCAATGGTGCCGTGGTGTGGCCTTGCGTGGTTGGGCGTCATGCTGCGCGTCCACGGCGCCGACCTTCGCAAACCAAGCATTGCGGCGGTTGCAGGCGGCCTCGTCTATTGTGCCGTTCAACTCGTTCGGTCATACCAGGCCGACGTTCCGTGGGCGGCTCCAACCAGCCCGGGTGGCCAAGCGCTGTTGACCTTCTTTCCGGCCAATGGACCGTTCTTGATCGCTGCTGGCACCGGCGTGCTGCTGCTCTGGGCCTTCGGAACTTGGATTGCTCGAGCGCCGTCCTTGACTGCCCTTGGACGGCTTAGCCTCACGGTGTACGTGGCGCATACCCCGATGTTGTGGGCTTTGCATCGCTTCGTCGACGCGCCAAGTGTGGCCTTTTCGACCACTCTTGTACTGGTCTGCACGTTCATGTGGTGGCCGCTTGCCGCCTATTGGCCAGAGCGATGGCAGCGTTGGTCGTTGGAATCAGCCCTTTCGAAAGCCTGAGTGGCTTCACCGCGAACCGGTCTGCACTGACCAGAGGCGATGGTAGAGCCCTTCCTCGGCCAACAACTCCTCGTGCGACCCNGCTTCAGCCACCGCTCCACCGTCCAGAACGAGGATNCTGTCNGCGTGGCGCACCGTTGACAAGCGATGAGCGATGATGACCGTGGTCCGNCCTTCCGCAACACGGTGCAACGAACGTTGGATGGCAGCTTCCGTTTCGTTGTCGACCGCTGAAGTGGCTTCGTCAAGGATCAGGACGGGCGCGTCCTTCAGCACCGCGCGNGCCAAGGCCANNCGTTGGCGCTGCCCACCGGACAAACGGTGCCCTCCTTCNCCAACCATGGTGGNNTAGCCGTCNGGGAACGACCGGATGAACGCATCAGCCTCTGCCGCTTTTGCAGCCGCCNCCACGTCNTCGTCGCTCGCANCNGGGCGGCCGTAACGGATGTTNTCCATCACGCTCGTGGGGAAGAGNGTNACGTGCTGNTCGACNAGGGCCATTTTGGAGCGAAGCGATTCAGTGGACCACGTTCGGAGGTCATGCCCACACCACGTAACGGCGCCCTCGTCCGGGTCAATGAAACGCATCAACAAGCGGATGAGCGTGGTTTTTCCTGAACCGGTCGAGCCCACGATGCCAACGGTGGTTNGGGCACCGATTTCCACGTCAACCCCCTCGAGGACCGTTTCTCGCCCGGGGTGTGCAAACGTCACGTTCTCCAAGCGCAGCGACGACGCAACGGCCTCCTCCAAGGGTGGGTCCACGTCACCGTCGACCAAACTGTTGGGCGCTTCGATCAGGTCCAAAATGCGGGCCGTAGAGGCCATGGCTCGTTGGTAAAGATCGAAGGTTTCCCCAAGTCGGGTCAGGGGCCAAAGAAGCCGTTGCGTCATGAAGACCAGGACGGAATAGGCTCCGACCTCAAGCGTCCCTTCGAGCGTGAACCATCCTCCAAGCAACAAGGTCCCCGTAAATCCGACGAGGATCGCCATGCGAATCAGTGGCACAAACCCGGCCGACAAGCGAATGGCCTCTCGGTTCCGTGCTCGGTACGCTTCACTGAGTTCGGTGAGCCGGGCGGCTTCGAGGGATTCAGCGGTGAAGGATTGGATGGTGGTCATGCCACCGATGTCGTTCTCGAGCAGGGCGTTGAGGTCCCCAGCAGCGTCTCGGACGTTGAGGTATTTTGGTTCCAAAGCGCGTTGGTAGCGGAAGGAGCCCCACAGGATGAGCGGGACCGGGATGAAGGCCAACAACGCTACTTCCCATGCGATGGCGAAGAAAATCGCACCGACGACAATCACGGTGGTGCCGACCTGCAACAAATCGTTGGCGCCTTTGTCGAGGAAGCGTTCGAGTTGGTTGACGTCGTCGTTGAGCACCGCCAACAGNTCGCCCTTGCGCCGCTCATCAAACCAAGAGGGCGCATGCCCCAGCACGCGTTCGAAGGTTGCCATACGTACGTCGTGCTGGACGCTTTGGGCGAGGTTCCGCCACAGGACGCCATACCAGTATTCGAAGATCGATTCTAGGGCCCAAATGGCCACGGTGACGNCCGCAAGCAAGAGGAGCTGATGCCANGGNTNNACCACGCCCATCGACGCCAGCAACGANTCNTCCTGCGTGACCACNACGTCCACGGCCACNCCGATGAGNANGGGNGGGGCAAGGTCCCAGATTTTGTTGAGAATGGAACAAAGCACGGCCAAACGAATGGNNGCGGCCCGATGGGCGACGTGGCCCATGAGGCGNCGCAACGGCCCCCGTTCTTCCATNATGGNCGCTCGCGCCATCNGGTTTCATCGTGGTGGTTGCGTCGGCAACGGCTATCGTCCTCTGTCCCTTGGTCCAACCGGTCGAGATGCGTTCAGAGCACGGCGATGTGTTGGCCCACGTGACNGCAAAGGNCGGGCCTCGCCATGCCNTGNTGATCGACCCGGGCAAGCAGGGCGTCGAAATCGCGGCCCGAAGGGCCCTTGTCGCCGTTGAACGNGGNACNCGCCTCATTCTGGTCGGGGGCTCAACCGACACACCAAACGAGGTCGTGCACGCCACGTGCACGGCGATTCAGGATGCGCTCGACCTTNCNGCCATGGCCGCCTCGCAAANNCCCGANGGAAACGAGGACAAGTGGCNCGTNCCNGTNGTGCTCTTNCCNGGAGGNGCNCANGCCCTTTCNCCNGCNGCTGACGGCATTCTGTTCATGATGCTCATGAACAGCACAGACCCCCGCTTCCTGATTTCAGAACAGGTGCGGGGCGCCCCCCACATCGCGACGTTTGGCATCGACACGGTACCGACCGGCTACCTCGTGATGGCTCCGGGCGGCGAAGTAGGGCGCGTTGGTCAAGCAGACCTCGTGGAAGCCGATGACGTGAATCGCGTCAAAGCCAACGCCTTGGCCGCCTCCATGTATGGTTTCCAATTGCTGTACCTCGAAGCGGGCTCTGGCGCCGACGCGCCGGTCAACCCTGCCCTGATTCGTGCTGCGCGAGATGTGGACGGATTGACTTTGATGGTCGGCGGTGGCTTGCGCGATGGCGACGCGGTCGGGACGGCCGTGGCTGCTGGAGCAGACTGGGTCGTGACCGGGACTTTGATCGAAGAGACGGCGGACACTGCGGAGTTGACCCTGGTCTTGGACGACGTGCTGAGCGGGCTTTCCACTCACTCGTCGTAAACCACTGGGTCGCCTTTGCCGCCGGGAGCGGGAGGCCGGTCCTCGTCAAGCGTTTCACCGACAGGAACGGCTTCAACNTCCACATCTAGGTCGATTTGACCGCCTTGCGCGAGTTCTTGCATGTCTTCGACGGTTGGACTGCTGATGCGTCGCTCAACGTCCGGGGCGTCCGCATATGCAGCGCGCGCGGCTTCCCGTTGATCATGGCCACGGACGAGTCCGAGCGTGTCGGAGAAGGCCTTGCCTACGACTTCACGGGTGCGCTCGCCGCGTCGCTGGCGCGCCACCTCGTCTTCTGCGTCGCTGGCGCGCGNTTCGAGGTCCCGAAGTTCTGCGGTCCGGTCTTGCAAGGCCGCTTCAAGGTCGGTCATGGTGAGCGTCATCTGCTGCAACCGCTCGTCGCGCTCAAACACGTCGTTGTGAAGCCGACGTTCACGGCGTCGGAGGGATTCATACTCGCGATTTCGCTCAAGGAGGCGCCGCTTGAGGTCCTCGATTTGCTCAACGAGGTAATCGTGTTCAGCCGAAATGGACTTCGGGCCACTCATGACGCGCTCCACCTGATCTTCAAGTTCGGCAAGGCGTTGATCNCGTACGTCGATCAGTCCACGGAGCCTGTCTGCGATGTCGCGGAGCCGTTGACGTTCCTCTTCNAGGCTGCGAACGCTGGCCTGTTCCCCGGCTAGAGCGCCTTGGGCCTCTTCGTTGAGTTGCTTCAAGCGCCGGACTTCGTCGGCGGTGACCGAGGTCAAGCCCGCGTCAGCAGCACGCTCCAATGCGACCACCATCCGTTCCACCCGCTCTTCCATTTCTCCGATGACCTCGTCCTGGTCTTCGCACAAGGCGCCAAGGCGTTCCACCTCAGCGGTAAGTCTGGTCCGCTCCTCCGCAGAAGTCGAGGCCGCATGCATGGCTGCCTCCTCTCTTGCATCTTCGAGCAAACGCTCCAAGTGTACGATGCGGGCTTGGGCTTCGCTTGCGACCTGTTCGANTTCCTTCAGGCGCTTCACTTCAGGAGCCACCTCATCNGCGCGCTCCGCCAAATCAAGNTCCATGACNCGAAGGCGCTGCTTGGCTTCAACNACCTCGTCGTTTCGTTCNGCCAGNTCTTCCCAGGCGGTCATGACTTCTTCGACCAGTTGCTCCACGGGATACCCACGGAGCATGCCTTCGAGGGCAGCCCGCTCCTCACGAGCACTCGGAGTCCCACGAGTCGAAATGGCTTCGCTGGACGACATGTGAGCAGGAAGCCCGTCGAACTGCACTTGAACCTTCCTTCAATCGAGCCCCTGAGGGCCTGCGTTGTCCGAGCAAAACGGCCGCGCCGTCACTCGATGGAGGTGAACATGTCTTCGGGCATGTCCTGCGCGAGCGCCACGGCGCCAACAGCCACCTTGTCAATCGGTTCTTCGACGCAGCGAACAGCGACGTTTCCGATGTCAGCGATCTCCGCAGCCAGGCGGTCGGCAATTCCCTCAATGAGGGAGCCGCCACCGGAGAGGATGATGTTCTGGCGGAACGTTTCTTGGTATTCGGGGTCCGCGCCAGCAACCGTCTTCTTGATGCCGTTTCCGAGGAGGGGCACAAGGGCCTCACAGGCTTCACCGATGAGGTCGCCGATGTCGACGCGCTGTTGCTTGCCTTCAACGGAGAGGGAGACGAGGACTTCCCGCTCTTCGCCGCCAACGTAGGACGACTCTTCCTTCCAGCGGCGGACCATGTCCTTCGTGACCTGGGCGCCGGTGAACTTCTTGCGGATCAGTTCCATGAGGTGAAGATCGAGCCAGTCGCCCGCTTCAGCGATGCTGATCTGGTCATCGTCGTTGGGGAAGGTCCCGTAGAGGCGCGCGATATCCGTCGTGCCTGCGCCGATGTCGACGACGATGGTGCCGTGGAATTCACCGATGCCGTAGGCGGTGGCGAAAGGTTCGCTCACGACCATGATGGCGTTGACTTGGCCACGGAGGGTGGCAACGAGATTGGACTTGTCCGTGAAGGACACGTGAGAGGGCGAGCACACCACGCCAACGACCTCGTCGTACTCTTCCGGGTCCATCGTTTCGATGAGGTGGCCCATGAATGCCTTCGCCGCAGCCAAGTTGGCTTCATCGTCCTGCGTGACACCCTTGGCCATCGGGCGGTAGAGGTCACAGGACATCTTGTGCTTCAGTGCTTCAGCNCCAAAAAGCACGTCGCGCTTGAGCATGTTTCGTGCCACTGGGTCCTTGGGGCGCCCGACGACGGTTTCCACGGTGTGGATGGTGCCGGAGCTCGATGCGATCGTGGATTGGTACGTGCCGAGGTCAATGCCGATGTACAGTCGTTCGCTCATTGTATCCAACGTCCTATGCTACCTCGACTGCGCGTCCGACCTTCAAGGTTCACCCTAACAAATCCGGGCTCATTCTTCTGATTCTTGGGGTCTCGACGTGGCGACAAAAGGGTCGCGTGGCCCCGCAGGGGCCCGTTCAGGCGGCTGACGCCATGATCTCAACGCCACAAGAAGCAGCAAAAGCAGTCCGGCCAAGACAACTGGCCGGAACGAGGGCGAATTCTCCTCGGGCGAATCAAGAGGCGGGGGGTCGAGGACGACAGTTCGGATNTGCTCCGTCGGCATGGCGATTTCAAGCGTCGCCGCTGGCGAAGCGTTTGACGTTTCGAAGGTCAGGATAACGTCCACAAACGAACCGTTCTCGACCCATGGAACGGACCACACCGACGCGTTCCATAGGAGTACGTGATGCCCGGTGCCGTTGGCTTGNTGTTGACTTCCGGGAAGCGGAACGCCGTCGACGACCAAAGAAGCCAGAAGTGTGCCCCCGTCCCCGTCAGAGTCTCGTACCATCACCATCACCTCAAGCGCATCGTCGGGGGCATGATCGGGTTGAGGGAACGATGCTTCCACAACAGGCACAGCGTCCGTGGGCCTGCACCCATCGAGCCGGGTGGGCCATGCCGCGTCGACCGTGGTGGCNGGGCACGCATCGAGGTGATCGGGAACGCCGTCCGCATCGGAATCGTCCAAGCATCCGTCGCCATTGGCGTCCGCGGGCCGCGCATCTTCGTCCGGGCATGCATCATCCTCGTCCTTGATTCCATCCAAGTCGCGGTCGTCGGGACATCCGTCTCCGTTCAGATCGATGGCCCCTGCGGGTTCAGACGCGCACGCATCAAGCCGGTCAAGCACGCCGTCACCATCGAGGTCTTGAGGGCCCGGTGGTGCTCGCTCTATGCCCATGATGGCCAGAGCGAACCCGATGCGGTCTCCGTCAGCGCCGAGTTCACCAGGGGTGTTTCCTGGGACGACGTGGCGGGCCACGACCTCCACGGTCGCCGAAGATGCGTTGCTAAGATCATTCGCGNTGATGTGGATTCCCCGCAGCGTTTCATTCGACCGTTCGGGTGACGGAACGTCGTTCCCCAACACCGAGGCCCCCCCGAAGTCAAGCCCCGAGACGGCGGTTTGACCNTCGTCTAAGTGAACATAGAGCACGAGATCATCCACGGCTTGCC
Source organism: Methanobacteriota archaeon (assembly GCA_002723635.1). GTDB lineage: Archaea > Thermoplasmatota > Poseidoniia > Poseidoniales > Poseidoniaceae > MGIIa-L3. The sequence continues at coordinate 7,024 of PBMM01000044.1, forward strand.
CACCCAATGAAGGGTAGGCCAAACGCACATCGAGGTCTTCCCCCGGCCGGAGGTTGAACGTCCGTTGGTAGCGGTCCCCTTCGGCGAGGAAAGGCCCGACGGCCCCAGATCCGTTCCATGGGGCTTCGCTGAGCCGATCGCTGCTCCCAGCTACGTTCAGGCGATCGNCGAGCAGGCCTTGCGGNGTCCCATGATGAAGTCGGTACGCGTCGTGGAGAAACACATGAGGCGTCAAATCCCACGCCCCGTCGACGAGGGAGGGCGCCAACAACCGCTCNAGGCGGGGTTGGCCCCAACCGTCGTGAGCGTTGCTCAGTCCTGCTGGGCCCGCGCCTCCATTGGCGTGTTCGGGGGGAAGCGGCTCGGCACTAAGCGACAATGCCGCGCGGAGCAAGGGCCCTGAGGGCGTCCATCCTTCGGAGGCCCATGCCATGCCCGAAGGCTCAGGATTCGCCCACGCTGGAGCGTGTGCGCTGAGGTTGAGCGTCGCTTCACTGGGCGAGCCTCCGTGCAGCACCCCGTCTTCGATCATCTGCTGCAGCACCCCAGCCGCAGCGGCCGCCATGGGCGTCGCCATGCTCGTGCCGCTGGAACCCCGCCATTCTCCGTTCATGCTGTTCGGGTCCCCGTCGGCTTTTGCTGAGACGATGTGAGCTCCGGGCACAAGCAGGCCAATGCCATCGGTGCCCAACACCGTCGGACCTTCTGGTGAACCGACCCATCGCTCATCCGGAGCGCCCACCGTCGTGGCTCCAACCGCCACCGCGTTGAGGGCATTTGCTGGTTCAAGCACCTGTCCACCGTTGCCGGGTGCGATGAACGCCAAGGTCCANGGGTGTTCCAACGACCAACGGTCGAGCNTTTCGCTCCTGGCNGTGTACTCCGTCGTGTCGTCGCCCCANGAATGGGCATGGACGACCGCTCCTTGCAGNGCAGCCTCCGACAAGAGGGCGTCGAAGGAAGGCGGGACCCATCCACTGGCATTGACGATGTCGGCGACGACCAGCTGTGCGCCGTGCGCCAACGAAACGCCTTCTCCAGGCGAATTGGAACGGTTCCAGTTCACGGGTTCGCAGCCGAGGGTGCCTGCGGTATGGGTGCCATGACGGTAATCGCTGTGGCCGGGAGTGTCACCGTCGTCGAGGCTNGTGTTGAGCAAGACCACCTTNCGGTGAGCAGGNCCAGGGGNTCCAANGACGTCCANCCCNTGTCGAAAACAGGCGTGATCCATGTCCANCCCACTGTCTGCGGTGGCGAGCACGACNCCGCTTCCGTTGAACCCAAGCGCCCACAATGGGAAGTCGCCTTGAGATCCGGATTGAAGCANACCAGCNCCACGATCGTTGCGCGATTCGGTGTGGAGGACGGGTTCGATTCGCTGCAGGCCTGGCCAATGTTGCTGGGCGGGATGAAAGGGTGCAGCAACCGTTTGAACGCCACGCAGGTTNGGCTCCACGTCCGCNGGGCCACCCGCCGCAATCAACCGTTGAACGGCGTCAGCGGGCAGGCGAGGTTCGAACACCAGCCGAACNGGCTGGTCCACAGCAAAGGCACCAGCATCAGGCTCGGGGGCTTCGCGCAGAAGGAACCCTTCGGGNGGGAGCCTCACGCCGTCGTGCCAAGCGATGGCTTCCGTCCACGTGGCCAGCCGCAAGAGGGGCCACCCATCTTCCGTGAGGGCCGTCCACGCGGCTTGCGTCCACACGCCCTCTTTGATTTCAAGGACGGCCAATCCCGGTTCTTGGACGGGCGCAGCCATCGGACCAAGTCCCGCACCAAGGAGCAGGATCAGCATCAGGGCGGCGCGCACGCGTTCAGCACACGCCCTGTCCCTATCAGCCCCCCGGCGGAGCCACGCCGCCGCGTTTAAGACGGAACGTCCGGTCGCGGGCCTCATGAAGGCCTTCCGCGTCAAGGGCACCGCGCCTTTCGGCCAGCAGCGTCAAGCGTTCTCGATGGACCTCCCCGCCGCAGATGCGGCCGACGCGGAGCACCGCGTGTACTCCATCATGGGGTCCCGCCACAACGTCACACGTCGCTCTGTTCATCTGCAGTCTGTTGCGGAGATCGATCCCCGCACCTCCCAAGAGCCCAGCGTGCTCCACCACTTCCGCGACGCCATCGCTGCCGCGGGCGGCCCGCTCGCCCCCTCGGAAGAAGAATGACCGTCGCGGCATTCATCAAGGGCGGCCGACCCCGAAAGGTTGGTGTCCTCTGAACCACGTGCTGAATTGCAGCGGCTGGCCCGCATCGTTGAGCGCAGCCGGCAACGTTTGGAGGAACTCGATCGCCGCAAGCAGGGCGTGCTCGAAGTCGTCGAAGACCACCGCCGAACTGCGGCTGTTCTAACGTCCCTGCTTGAATCCGCCAACACAGGAACCGCCAGCGGCCACGTTGGCATCGGGGCCGGCGTCAGCCTTCCACTCGCGCCGTCTGACGCCGAAGGGCGCTCCATCGTCGATCTTGGCAGCGGCGTCTATGGCGAACGCACGTGGAGCGGTGCGTTGGAGGTGACCTTGCAGCGGCAGAAGGACCTCGAAAGCATCGTGAACGACCTCGAGGCGCGAATGAGCGAATTGGAGGAAGACGTCGCACAACACGCCATCGCGTTCAACGCCATGGCCGAGAGCATCGAATCCGACGCCAAGGCCGAGCCCGCAGCCACCGAAACGGCTGGTCCTGATGAACCAGAACCTGAGCCAGAAGAAAAGCGGGCTCCTGCCCCTCGGCGGAGGCGCTTCGGGTCCGAGTTGACGTTGGACGACTGAGGTGACATCATGGGGCTGTTCAACCGCTTCCGCCGGCGCGTCAAGGAAACGGTCGATGCATCCGATGCTGATGGCATGTTGGCCGAAGACGGGTCGGACGAAGCCGAGGCCGCGCTTCGCGCCCGTGAAGCAACGCAAACCCAACCCCCCCAAACCACTCCGGCACCGACCCCGCCCTCTGAGGAGGACTGGGACGACCCCGAAGACGACGACTGGGACGACCCTCAGGATGACTGGGAGGCTCCGGAAGACGACTGGGAACTACCAGAAGACGATCCAGCCCCCCAACCTGCGCCCGCTCCCAAGCCCAAGCGCCGGGCCCCCGCCGCTTCCAAGGTCGAACTGCGCATGATGCGGTCCACGACCGGACGGCAGCTGGTGGAGGTGGCCCAAGCCCCCCGCGGTTCCAGCGTTGAGGCCAACATCACCACCGAGTCAGGTGACGACATTCGCATCGAACTCGGCGGTGGCGTGGTCAGCGAAGGCGGGCGTGTCATCAAATCAAGCAAGGCCCTCGACGACCTCCTTGAGGAACTCGAGTGGGCTTTGTTGGAATCCGACGTTTCATCGGATGCCGTCAGCGGTGTGGTCGATGCGCTGCGCAACCAATTGATTGGCGCGCGTCTCCGCCGTGGCGCGGACTTGGCCAAGGTGCTTGAGGCCAGCCTGAAGCGCGCCCTCCGCTCGCTCCTCGAAGCAGGGTATTGGGACTTTGACGCCACCGTCGCAAAAGCCCTCGAGGCCGGCGACGCCCCCGTGGTCATCATGCTCGTCGGTGTCAACGGCACAGGCAAGACCACCACCACGGCGAAGCTCGCCCATCGACTGATGGCCCAGGGCCATTCGGTCATCGCCGCCGCCGGGGACACGTTCCGTGCAGGCGCCATTCAGCAATTGGAGCAGCATTGCGAGAACCTCGGCGTTCGCTGCATCTCAAGCCAACGCGGCGGGGACAGCGCGGCCATCGCCCGCGACGCCATCGCCTCGGCCAAAGCAAAAGGCATCGACGTGGTGTTGGTGGACACGGCAGGAAGGATGCAGAACAAGACGAATCTGATGAACGAACTCGCCAAGGTACGACGCGTGGCCGACCCGCATTTGACCCTCTTTGTTGGCGACAGCCTGGCGGGCAACGATGCGGTTGAACAGGCTCGGATGTTCCAGTCTATGCTCCAATTCGACGGGGCCGTCCTGACCAAACTCGACACGGACGCCAAAGGTGGCGCAGGCCTGTCGATTGCTTTCGCTACTGGACGCCCGATTGTGTTCGCAGGCATGGGCCAAGGCTACGAAGACCTCACCCCATTCGATCCAGATTGGCTGATCGAGGAAATTTTCGAGTGAGGGGTGCAAATGGACACCGCTTTCCCGGACGAGTCGACCGAACGGCTGTTCCAACTGATTCACATGCTTCAGCGCACGGCGTTGCTGAACCTTGGCCACCTTCCCCATCCAGAAGGCGGTTTTCGCTTCAACCTCCCAGAAGCGAAGGAAGCCATCGACTTGATCGGAGCACTGCAAACCACGACGAAAGGCAACTTGGATGCAAAGTCACACGCGCTGCTCGACGGCCTGTTGTCTGAATTGAGGCTGCAATTCGTCAAAGCCCCGGCCCGCCAAAGGCAACTCGAGGAAGAGGAAAGGGACGCTGAGACCGTGAAGCAGACCTTCGCTTCCCCAAGGGACGGCCCGACCGAGTCCCTCTGAGGCCGAACCGGCGCATCCTTCATGGCGGGCCACGCGGTGGGTTGGAGTCATGACCGCCTCGGACGTCGCCCCGACCGTCCTGTTGGTCGACTCAAATCCGATGAACGTGCTCCGGTTGACGGAGCTGTTGCAAGGTCGCGGTTTCGACGTCAGCGTGTGCGAAGACGGCGACGAGGCGGTGGACGAATACATCCGCTTGGACCCAGAATTGGTCGTGCTCGCTCTGGACCTGCCGTCTCTTGACGGACATCTTGCGGCGCTGGAAATGCGCGAGCACGGGGGGGACGAACGCATCATGTTCGTTGCACCTCGCCGGATGCTTTCGCTCGCCAAGGACGCAGGCTTCAGTGCAGGCGCCGTGGCGGTCCTGGAGAAGCCGGTGACGCGCAGTGCGCTTGACGCCGTTTGGGCGGCCGTTGAAGGCCCCGTCCCTGCAGCACCGGGACTGGAAGACCTCGAAGAGCTCTACCCGGACCGAACACCTCCGCCCCTTGACCTCCCGCTCCCCGACCTCCCGCTTCCTGACCTTCCGCTGCCAGCCTCGCCTGCCGTGGTCGAGGATGCGGAATTGATTCCGCCCGCAAAAGGTGGGAAGGCGAAGCGGGCCGAGCCCGCCTATGCAGACGACGAGCTGCGTGTGGTCTTCTCGTCGATCGACACGGACAATTCGGGATACATCGAGCTCGAGGAACTGAAGTTTGCACTCAACAAAATGAGTCTGGACAGCGGCGGTGTGACGGATGAGAAGGTGAAGAATATGCTCACCTTTGGCGACACCGATGGAGATTCGAGAGTGTCTTTTGATGAGTTCAGGGAAATCATCAACGGCGCGGCCTCGCCACCGAAGAAGCGGCGAAGGTGGGGACTCCGCTTCTTCCTAATTCTCATTCTTGCTGCGTTAGGCGGCGCTGGATACGCCTATCAAACCGGTCTGTTGGTCATCTGAACGGCGGTTGTGGACCGATCTCCATCAAGCGGCCGGGTTGAACCGTTGATCCGGCTGGGGCTCGCACGACTTCTTCGATGTCGAGGTTCCCCTCGTCGAACAGNGNCATGTCACCAGCAGCAATTCGGGCGTCGAGGGCTTGGTCACGAAGCGCAGCNGCCCGCACCATCCACACGAGGGCGGCGATGGAAATGGCCGCAAGAATCCACCCGATGAGGTCAACGGCGTCCATCAAAGCCCGCTCCGTTCGAGAAGAGCCTGCCATGATGCTTCTGCGTATGCTTTCGCTGCCGCCACAGGGTCCTCNGCTTTGTGGATGCCAGAGCCGACAATGATGGCGTCTGAACCGGCCAAGACCGCGTCACGCGGATGCCCGTACCGCTGGCCCATGGCTCCGTCACCAACNGCGAGGTTGACGCCAGGGGTCCAGATCATGCGGGCTTCACCCACGCGGGCACGNANGTCGCGGAGTTCCTCGGGCCGGCTCCCGTTTCCNATGAANCCNACCACGCCGNCATGGNCGCGACCGTGNGCGACCACNGCATCNGAATATGGTCCCGCAAGCAGGTTNCCTCGGCTTGACATTTGAGCCAACAGAAGGACGCCACCGTTGCGCCCAACGTCTGCCCAAGCGGCCATGCACCCGTCCACAATGTCGGGGCCAGAAATGAGGTGCGCCGTCACCAAATCAGCCCAATCAGCGATGCCGTAGAGGCCGTGCATTTGTTTCTGGGTGATGCCGCCGATGTCCGCAAATTTTCGGTCTTCGAAGAGCAAAAGGTCCACCTCGTCGGCCGCGGCGCGGACCTCAGCCCATCCCTCGCTCGTCCAGTCTTCCACGACATCCACGTGGGTTTTCAGGGCGGCCAGCGAAGGACCAACGCTGCGAATCAGGGCCAACAGACCACTCATCTTGGTTCGGTCCGCGGCCAAACAGACGAGGCTTTGAGAACGCGTGGCCGCTGTCATGTATTGACGTGCAATGGGCGCGTTCATGGCGGCCCACCGTTCACCCCAAACCTCGGCCGGCTCCATGGTTGGGGTGCCGTGCCGGGCCCCTCAAGGGTTCCGGCTCAACGGCCTTCAAACAGGCCCTCAAGTCCGCTGCGGAAGGCCGCCACAGAACGACGATGGTCAACCATTCGGGTGTGCTCTCGCGCCAATGCGCCGTAGCGTTCACGATCCTCATACACGGCGCGCAATGCGTCAATGACCGCATCGGCATTGTGACCGTCGTCCACCATGAGACCTCCTTCACCCAAGGCTTCCTTTTGCGAACCCACATCCGAGGTAACGCTTGGCACCCCGAACAATCCCGCCTCGCCAATGACCCGACCCCATGATCCAGTCGTCTCGAAAAGGATGAGATGGAGGTCGATGCTGGCAAAGAACGTCGCCGCATCAACGTGGCCGACCACGCGTGCGTTTGGGTGATGAGCGAGTTCCTGCGGATACACGCTCCCTCCTGCAATGTGGACTTCAGCCTCTGGCCATCGTTCNAGCANCTTTGGCAGCAGACGCTGATACATCCGCAATCCCTTCTCCGGAGTGACGACCATGATGCCGATTATGGGNGGAGCTCCATCGGGCCGCTTTGCCTGCTCGGCCGCCCGCAACTTGTTCACGTCGTCCATGCTCCCAAAACGGCGTTCAAAATCGATTGGAAGCGGGACGCTGTGGCCTTGCTGAATGGTAAACCGCGATCGAATGTCGCTGAGCAAACCTTCGCCAGCCGCGCATACGAGTGCGGCGCCCTCCATCACGGGTCGAAATCGCTCCTNGAGGCGAAACACCGTGTCGTCTCGGACGAACATGATGTAAGGCATGCCACGGGCGGTAAACGCCTGAGCAGCCCCAGGGGCCCATTCAAGTTGGGTCAATCCGATGGCACCGGCGCACTCCTGCTTGTCCAACCAAGAACCGACACGGGCGGCAAACTGGGGGCTTCGTCGACCAATGTGCCGATCATGCGCCCACTTTCTCCTTCGCCGTTCGCCCTTTCGTTCCCGCAGTCCCCACGCCACCTTGGACCAGAAACCTTCGATGGGGAGGTCTGTGGTCCTGAAGTCTACTTCAGGCTCAAGCAATCCAATCGGGTCGCCTCGATCGTGGCTTGCAAAGGCACGCACCGTCCACGCAGGGTGCGTTGGCGCGTCCGCAGCGGGCGACATTGGCGTGAACGCCGGTGCGGTTTCCAGCGTTGGTCCAGGGGTCGCAATCCCGTTCAGCAGGGCTGCCAAGGAACGCTCTGCGCCACCTCCAGGTGGGTCGAGGTCCCGCACTGCGGCGAAGAGACGGCGGGCGCTCACGCCCCTGCCTTCGCTCCGACCCCTTTGAGCGTGGTGGGCCTCGAGGCGGCCAAACCTCCATCACGCCACTGANGGCAGGAAGGCGTGGTCCACATGANNGAGNNCAGGGACCTCTTCNGANGGCCACAANCCCTCGTNGANCAAGCGCTCTTGCAACGCCTCNGGGACCTCTGGATAGTTCAGGTCAGTNCGGAGGTCGCGGTAGTAGGACCAATGCCGGTCAAAGTGTTCGTTTTGCACGCCCGCTCCTAGGTAGATGGAGTACTTCGGTCCACGCGTTCGACCTCCACAATGCAAGACGCGATGGTCGAAGATGACCACGTCACCAGGTTCTGTGGCNATCCAGCGCGCCCGCGCGAAGGCTAGTCCTTGGCCAATGACCAAGCGGCGCACGGTCGAGAAACGTGGCGCCTGTCGCTCCCATTGAACCAAGCGGGATTCTCGTTGGTGGGAGCGAGGAATCAATCCGAATTTGAATCCAGATTCTGCATGCGTCTGGAGGTAGAGGGCGATGCGTGCGCACCGGTAAGGGGCCTTTTCCTCGCTCCAATCATCNCCTTTGCTGAACGTGCGGTGAACGTTGTCACGGTGCCATCCCGGCGAGGAATACCCCGCATGGAGGTCGTTGTGATGCAGGTATACCGCCTTCGGCCCAAGCACCTCACGTGCCAGTTCGATCAGCCGCTCGTCGAAAATCAGATGTTGGAATTCAGGGGTTTTGGCCACCCCGCCCGGCGAGGTCCACTTGCGTGGCACACCGTCTTCGACGTCTTTGAAATCGGCATCGGTGACACCAGAATGTTCCACAAGCCGCCGACGAAGCTCCATCGCCTCCCCAACGTCGAGCAAGCCTCGAACGACGACGAACCCATCTCGGCGGTAGGCTTCCCGCAGGCCCGCAAAACGACCCGACATGCAGCGCAAGACCTTCTGGATGCGTTCATCAAGGCTTGGGTCGCTATAAGCAGGAAGGACCTCGTGTGGACGGGGAGGTCATGCGAGCGCTCGTGGTGGCCGGCGAAGCCCCGACCAATCGCCACCATGTGGCGACGGTTCTGACGGCCCTTGCGCAGGGCGGAGACGATGCGCTGATGGTCATCGGCCGCACGACTCCGGGACCCTATGCCTACGAAGCGCGAACCAAACTTGGGCGAATGATCAACGGTTTCTTGTGGGCCCGTTTGGGGTGGGCACGAAATTCGTACCGCGACGAACACTGGTCTTGGGAGGGCGCGGACGGCGAAGTCGATCCAAACGACGCCGCTTGGGCCGTGCCGTTCCCGCCCGCCCGCGGCCGGCTTCCCTGGCGGCCTGACGTGGTCATCGTGGTGACGCCAAACCAAGGGTGGACGAAACATCACGTGGTGCCATGGGCCAGGCGCGAGGGCATCCCCGTCCTTTCCATCGATCACGGTTCACCCACCCTCACGTGGCCATGGTTGGACTACCGAGGGAGCATGATGGGGTGCACCGCCAACGCCGTGTGGTCCGAGGTATGCCGAGACATCAACGTCGGCGTTGGCGCGCCAGCCAACCGACAAATCATCACCGGCTCGCCCTCCCTTGACGGATTGGACGAAGCCAGTACAATCGACGTCCACGCTCGCCTTGGTCTCACCGCTGAACAGAACATTGTGCTGATGCTCGGCTCCCATCGCCCGCCGGTCAAGGGCCCCGCAGACGCCCTCTTCCAAGAGGCCCTGGCCAGNTTTGGAGACCGACCAGATCTGGCCTTCGTCCACAAACCACATCCGGTNGAAGTGAGTCAAGGGACGACCCTCTCGATGCCCGACGGCGTGATCACGACGATGGATCAAGACCTCTACCTGCCCTTGGTGCGCCAGGCGAAAGTGGTGCTTTCTCCCGCCACGTCGGTCGTCATTCCAGCGCTTGCGTTCCGCACGCCCTTCGTCAACAGCATCCGGCCAGAGGACGGCGCCGCCCCTGCCACAGAGGTGGAAGCTTTGCTCGATGTGTTGGGCGATGCCGTCTTTTCATCAGGGAATTTGACGGCCATCCTCGACGAAGACCTTCGCCCCGATGAGGCGGCCTGCGACCGTGCATTTGCCCGGTTGGGGCACCGCGCCGATGGGAGGAACGGAGCCCGCGTGGCCTCGTTGGCACGTTGGTTGGCCGACGGCGGGGCGCCAGAAGCATGGACCGATGCCGAGTGATGGACCTGCGGTCCACAGGCTGATAACCTCGGGTCCGGTGCCGTGGTGCATGGCCATCAGCGATATCGCCGAAGCCGTCGCCGCTGGGCAGACCTACATCATCGCTGAAATTGGTCAAAACCACCAGGGCGAAATGGAGATTGCAAAGCAACTGATCGACACCGCTGCCGATGCGGGCGTCAACGCCATNAAGAGCCAGAAGCGCCACACGCGCACNCTGTTGACGCCAGATCAGTACGACCGTCCTTACGCTTCGCCGAACGCGTTTGCTGACACGTATGGGGCGCACCGTGACGCGCTCGAACTCTCNGTCGAGCAGCACATGGAACTGCAGGCCCACGCCGCAAGCCGCGGCGTGGCGTACTTCGTGTCGGCATGGGACCCTGTCAGCGCCGGCCAAATGGCCGAAGCGGGCATTCCAATGTTCAAGATCGCCAGCGCCAGCATCACCGACGAAGAAACGGTTCGCGCGATGCTCGCGGCCGACGTTCCCATGATGATGTCCACCGGCATGAGCACCGAAGAAGAAATCCACACCTGCGCGGAGTGGCTCCGTTCCTCAGCGCAGCCGAAGGTNATGTTCCATTGCACCTCGACGTACCCTGCGAAGTTTGAGCAACTCAACCTCGCGTACATGGCCACCCTTCAGGAGCGGTACCCCGACTTCATCCTCGGCTTCTCGGGCCACCACCAAGGCATCGCGATCGATATCGCCGCTGTGGCGATGGGCGCGAAGGTTCTGGAACGCCACTTCACGCTCGACCGCGCCATGCGCGGCAGCGATCACGCGGCCAGTTTGGAAGTTCCCGGCTTGCAGAAGCTCGTTCGCGACGTCCGAGCGTTCGAAGTAGCCCTCGGCGACGGCGTCAAGCGCGTCTACGACGAGGAAGTCCCAATGCGCGCAAANCTCCGACGCGTTCAGTGAGGGTTCACCGTGTCCGTCGTGGCCATCATTTGCGCACGCGGCGGGTCCAAAGGCATCCCACGCAAGAACATCCGCCCTTTCTCAGGCCACCCGCTCATNGCCTGGACNATCCGNGCCGCCTTGGCGGCAGATGGCATTGACCACGTTGTCCTCTCAAGCGAAGACGACGAGATCTTGGCCGTGGCCGAATCCTGCGGGGCCCAAATCCATCGTCGTCCAGAAGCCCTCGCCACGGACGAAGCGGGAACGGAGCCGGTGGTGCTCGACGTTCTTTCCCACCACCCGGCAGGTCAGCAGGCCAGCACCGTGGTGCTGATGCAGGCCACGTCGCCGCTGACCATGCCCAACGATCTTGACGCGGCCTTGATGCAGATTGGCCAAGAAGGTCTTGACAGCCTCTTGTCGGTGGTTGAAAACCACGTGTTCCAGTGGTCGATTGGGACGGACGGAACGGCCACGCCGCTCAACTATGACCCACAACATCGCCCCCGCCGCCAGGATATTCCTGACCGGGTGGCGGAAAACGGCGCGTTCTACATCGCCACCCGCGAGGTGTGGGACAACGCCGCCTGCAGGCTTGGAGGACGGACCGGCGTGTACGTTATGCAGCCATGGCAGGCATGGGAGATCGACACCGAGCACGATTGGGCTCGTTTGGAACAGGTCGTGGCTGAGCGCGGCCTCGCTCCAGCGTAATCAAACCAGCAGGTGCGCCATCGGCCCGAGGCCTTTGGCCGCACGGATGATTTCAGCCAANTCACGGACGGCCTCGTGGCCGCCACGACGGCACAGCACGATGTCCGCCGCCGCTTTGACGGCNGGGTGCGCGTTGGCCGGTGCGATGCAGAGATCGGCTTCTGCGAAGGCCGCTAAATCCGGTAAATCGTCGCCAACGAACGCGATGGAACCGGCGTCAAGATTGTGCCTTGTGCGGATGTCAGCGACGACGACGGCCTTGTCTGAGGCTCCGACGTGAATCTCTTCCATCCGCAGTTTTTCCATGCGTCCACGGGTGATTTCAGACGGTTCGCGGCTGACCACACCAAGGATCATGCCGTCGTCCCGAAGCATCCCAATGCCGTGGCCGTCNATGACCGAGAAGCGCCGGGCCTCCGAACCGTCTGCACCGCGAAGGACGGTACCGTCGGTCAGGACGCCGTCAACGTCGAGAAGCAACATCTCGATGTCGGCCANGCGGGCGATGANCTCGGGCGANGGANGGCACCAATCGCTTGGCCAGGNCATGTCATGCCCCCTCGTCGCCGTTGCGCCGCGTTGCAGCGGATTGCCGCGCAGCTTCGACCGCGCCATCGGGCAGGAAGGTGAATTCGGGCACCGGCATGTCGAGGCGCTGGTCAAGTTCGGTGACCATGCGCTCGAACACCTCCAGTTCGGGCATGGAAGCCAACCATTTCTCCATCCATTCGGCTTGGGCTTGAATGCGCTCATCTTCTGGATGCATGCTCTTCAGCATCGTTGACAGGTGCCCAATGATGACTGCATCGCGCGGCGTCAAGAGGTAGGTTGCGAATGGATTTCGTTCGATGATCACGTTTTGGTGTTCTTTCCACAACGAGAGGAATTGGTCGTAGATGTAGCCGACGAGCAGCACGGTGAGCAGCACCATCATGGCAATCGACGCCAGACCAATGTAGGTCGCAGGGATGCCTGCCCATTGCGTGTCGGCGTTGAAACGCCAAGCCACGTAAGGCCAAATCAACAAGGTCAGTGTAACGCACCAGAACCCCATCGAGATGAGGCTCTGCGATTGCTGCAAGCGCCAATACTGGCGCATGAACCACTTCTTTCCGGCCTCGGCAGGACCAGCGCCCATGTCCGGTGGTCGAACGGGTCTGGCTTGACGTTTCCCGTCTGACGGGCCTCGTTGCACGCGTTCAGGGGAGGGCGTCAGCGTGATGAAGGGCAACGTAGAGGATACCTCATGCGAGGGCATGCCGTGGTGCTGGCACTGCTCGTGCTTTGCGTGCCTTTGTCGGGATGTTTGAGCGACATCGCTGGGGTTGAATCAGGAGCGGTCGATGAGCGGCTCCGCCTCGAAGACCGCCATCTCATCGATTGGAATTGGACCGGATCCTACAGCCGTGTGCTCGAGGACGGACCACACACGGCCCTTCCAGTGCAAGAAGCCCTCATCGAGGTGGACACGTCGGACATTTGGGAAACCGGGCCACCGACGTCTGAAGTGCACCTCTCCTATTGGCTTCCTTCCAACACCGAAGCCGGTGAACAAGTGCCCGTGATCGCCGTGATTTCGCCGTACTACTCCTACGGGCCACAAGGCTCCGAATCCTTGCCAACCAACATTGTGAGCCCAGGCCGCGGCGAGTTCATCTTTGAGAATTATGTCCCACACGGCTACGCCCTTGCCCAGGTCGCCGTGTTCGGCACTGAGGAGAGCAGCGGTTGCTTCGACTACCGAGGCGCCGGCGAAGGCCTCGGCATTCATGCCGCTGTCGAATGGCTCGGTCAACAGGAATGGTCCAACGGGCACGTGGGGCTCTACGGAAAGTCCTACGAAGGCGCCACACAATGGGAAGCAGCTGCCATGGGAAGCGAGTACCTGAAGACCATCGTACCGATTTCCGGAACAACTGCCCTCCATCCGTTGTTGTACAAGAACGGGAGTGCAGAGGCGCGCTCTCAAGTCATGCACATGAACTACTTCTCCAGCACGGTGGATTACAACGGTGACGATCTGGACAACATTTGTCCGGACATTATCGAAGGGCTCTTTGCAGGTCCAGTGACCTATGTGGGCGGCGAAATGGACCCGTATATGGCGAACTATTACGACGAGCGAAGCCACATCGACAAAGCCTTCCAGAATTGGGAAGGCAGCGTGTATTGGATCCAAGGGATGCAAGATTGGAACGTCGATCCGCATCAGGTGTTTGGCGGGCCGTCAGGCACCGTGTGGTACCACGCCTACGAGGACGCCGGGTACGACGTGCGAGGAATGCTCGGCCAGTGGGAGCACAATTACCCGGACCAATGGAGCAAGCACAACGCTCAGGATTCGGGGTACGGCGGTGAAGCGATCGCCGAGATGACACGATGGGACTGGGCTGAGGACCTGCTCGAATGGTTCGATTACTACCTCAAGGGAGAGGGCCCCAAGCCCGACCTCCACGCGCAAATTCAGCGCAATGACGGGCAATGGCGAGTTGAATCCACGTGGCCGCCGCTTGACGCCGAACTTACGCCAATCAACCTCACGGATTGTTCGGCCGACGGCAGTTGGGTTGGTGGGGCTTCCGTGGCCGGTGGCGGCCTCCAATCCGTGACCGTGGAATGCGCCTCCATCAGCGACGAAGATGTCCACATTGCTGGACTACCAACCCTCCACCTGCAAGCCAGCCCGACGTACGACGGCGGGCAAATCTTCGTTGAACTTCAGGACGCAGAGACCGGGCTCCGCCTTGGCCATGCAACCATGGACGTGCGGTACCACGCCGGCGGCTATGAGCCGCAGACGGTGGCCCCGGGCAGCACCGTGACGATGCTGATGGAATTCCAAGGCCTCGACGTCGTCCTTCCAGCCGGGCACGGCCTCCGCCTTGTCATGACGGAGACGGGCGAGGATTACCTCGCGCCTGCGTGCGGCCTTGCATGCCCGGTCAATGTGCTCATGGAGGGATCGACGCTGACGTTGCCTGTGATCGACCGTGACGGGTCCTCGGCGTTCCTCACGCCGCAGTCTGTGGATGCCGCCAACAACGCATGAACGAATGTTCGCTCGCGCACTCAACGTGTTCCACGGGGGCGATGCGCACTCACCGCTTGCAGGAAATTCCACATCTCCATCGCTCAAATGAACAGGATTTTCTCATATTCTTTGATTTTTTGAATAGCCTTTCGTGCTGAAATTGTTCATATACCGCCTCGTTAGGGTAGAGGCCGATTCTTATGGACGACAAAGCGAAGTTGGAGTATATCTGGTTGGACGGCTACGAACCGACGCAAAACATGCGAAGCAAGACGATGGTACGCAACAATTTCGAGGGCACCTTGGAAGAGTGCCCCATCTGGATGTTTGACGGCTCCTCCACGCGTCAGGCCGAAGGTGGCTCCTCAGATTGCTTGCTGAAGCCGGTGTCGATCTTTCCCGACCCCGCTCGCATCAACGGTTACCTTGTGATGTGCGAAGTCATGAATCCTGACGGAACGCCTCACCCAAGCAACGGTCGTGCNACCATNGANGANGACGACGACGACTTTTGGTTCGGNTTCGAGCAGGAGTACTTCATCATGGACGTGNCCACGCAACTTCCGCTTGGCTTCCCNGTTGGCGGATACCCNGGNCCCCAGGGCNTGTACTACTGNTCTGTGGGTGGAAAGAACACCCACGGACGCGCGATGGTCGAGGAGCACGCTGACATGTGCCTNGAGGCCGGCATCAACTTNGAAGGCATCAACCAAGAAGTCGCCTGCGGACAGTGGGAGTTCCAAGTCTTCGCCAAGGGTGCNAAGCGCGCCGGCGACGAACTCTGGGTCGCCCGCTACCTGCTTGACCGACTCACGGAGAGCTACGGCTACTACATCGAGTACCACCCCAAGCCCATCAAGGGCGATTGGAACGGTTCGGGCATGCACGCCAACTTCTCCAACGGCGCCATGCGCGACGTCGGTGGCAAGGAATTGTTTGACAACATTTGCGAGGCTTTTGGCCGCAACATCGAGAAGCACATGTCGGTCTACGGTGCGCACAACGAAGAGCGCCTAACCGGCCTCCACGAGACCCAAGCCATCGACCAGTTCTCATACGGCGTTTCCGATCGTGGAGCCTCGATTCGTGTACCGGCCTCCGTGCCCACCGACGGTTGGGTTGGCCGCCTNGAGGACCGCCGCCCCGCATCCAATGGTGATCCGTACAAGATCGGCGCTGTCATCATCGAGACGACCAAGTCCGCGATGTGAGGGCAGCGAATCATGCCCGTAACTGGGCAGTTAGACACCCGCACCTTGATGGCGCAGCGGCCTGACGTGTTCGTGTGACCTTCACCGTCGAAGCCTCGCGGAGCGTCCCCTACGCCGTGGAACACGTGTGGGCGGTGCTCGACGGGTTCAGCGACGTCGGCGAGTGGAGCAGCAGCATCCACAGGTCGTGGTCCGAAGGCGACGGCCCTGCGACTGGTGTCGGAGCCGAACGAGGCTGCGAGCTGGTGCCAGGAAGAACCGTCCACGAACGCATCGTCGCGTACGACCCTTGCGTTTCGATGCGCATCGAGGTGCATCGAAGCGAAGGGCTCCCAATTACGTCCATGATCAGCGTCTACAACGTCGAATCAGAAGGGCCCACGTCCACCCGAGTNTCAGGACACGCAAGCTTGGACCTGAACCTCCCCCCCGTGCTCCTCAAGGCGCTCAAAACCNGGCTGGACGCCAAGTTGTCCGAACGGATTGAACAGGCTTTTTCCGATCTTGAGGCCGAAGTGCAGCGACGTGCAGCGCTTGAGTGAGGCACGAGTGCCCCGTTTCGCCTGTGCCATGATGGTGCGACGTGCCTTGGTTTCTACGCGTAAAGATTTACACGCGCAACGAACGACGTCCACGCGTCAAGGAGTGAGCATGGTTTGGGAATCGTCACCGCCGTGCTCTCCGCTCCATACCGCATCCTCCGCGGGACCCTTGGTGCCATGGGGTACGAAATGACCGTCCGCTCCCGAGACTCNGAGGCACGGTTTCGACAAGGCCTCAACCTGAATGTTGGAGCTGGAAAATACCACTTGCCCGGTTTTGTTTCTCTGGATTACATCACCGATTACTATCACGGCAGTGTGAAATCAACTGCGAACCTCGTGCACTACGACGTTCGCTCGGACCCGTTGCCGTACGAAGAGGCCACCGTCGCCAACATCTACGCCTCTCACGTCATTGAACACGTGGAAACCGAACACGTCGAGCGCTTCATCGCTGAGGCATATCGCGTGCTCAAACCCGGGGGCGTGCTCCGAATTGTGTGTCCCGATGCCCGCTTTCTGTATCAGGTCAGCACCTTCGAGAACGCGTTTTGGACGTGGAGGCAAGATCAGTTTCAACGGGACGAACGCTACAGAGTCACAGGCCAGGTTACTTCTTCGGATTGCCTGACGCGGGAGCTTGCNTCGGTAAAAATGAGGCATTATTTGCAAGCAAACGAGGATACGATGCCACCATTTGATGTGGCTGAGCGAGATTACGAAGAATTGCTCAAGGAGTACAGGGAGGGGCTGNCGTTCAACCCGGACCAGCCCGGTGACCACATCAACGGATGGGACTTCAACCGACTTCACCAGATTGGCGTTGCCAAGGGCTTCGCACACGTCATTGAGAGCAAGCACCGAGGTTCCGTCTCCGCTGCGATGCAAGGCCCCGACATGGATCGGACCGAGCCACAAATGTCGTTGTACGTTGAGATGGTCAAGGCGTGAATGACGTCAGGAGCGGCGAAGGCGAGCCACGCCGACCACCACAGCAAGAATGACCGCCAACGTGGCGATGTTGGCGATGATCATGGCCGGGCTCTCGACAAGAAGNCCGTACACNAGCCACAGCAGAAGCGCNACGGAAACGAGCCCAAAGGTNGGNANCGAGATTCCTTCATGCCGNTGNTGCACCCAAACNTCCCNNATNTGNGGGACCCATGCAACGATGCCCAGNGCCCCTGCGAGGAGTCCGATGGCTTCCACCCACCATGCCGCCATGTTTCGCGGCCCTTCGTCACCCTTCATCAAGCCCTCTCTTTGGTCGNATTTCGGGGGCACGTTGATGTGGCCGACGGGGTGAGGAAGTGCGTGGATTCCGAGGGTTTCGACGCCTTGACCGTCGCGGAACTCAAGGAAGCCC
This sequence comes from Methanobacteriota archaeon, assembly GCA_002723635.1. Lineage (GTDB taxonomy): Archaea > Thermoplasmatota > Poseidoniia > Poseidoniales > Poseidoniaceae > MGIIa-L3. The sequence continues at coordinate 24,699 of PBMM01000044.1, forward strand.
TTCGCGAACGTGGTCTTCCCGTGTCCGGCCGGAAGGCCNATCTCATCGAGCGCTTGACCTCCGCTGACTCACCTTCCAGCGCGACATCCTCAAGCGCGTCGACATCNGGTCTCGATGCGTCAGAGGCCGCGGTTCCTCCATCAGCAGTTCAGGCGGGCACCATCGAGGTCGCCTGCGCATCGTGCGGGCAACACCTCAGCCTTCCCGCTTCGCACCAAGGCCGGTTTCAATGCCCGACGTGTGGATTAGAGCAAACCCTCTCGACGGCTGCAGCGCCCACGCCTGCGCCAGTCCACGACCCGATGGCCGTCCTGTCAGAACGGTATGCTGACGCTCGCACAACGTCGACACGGCTGAACATCGCGGGCATTGTGGTGGGCGTCCTTGCGGTTGTGGTGTTCTTTGCAGGAGTGGCACAATTTGGCCCAGACCCTGAAGATTGCACCGAAATAGAGTATCAGGGAGAGACCGCTCTCTCGTGTTCAGGAGGCGATACGATCTTTGAGCAAACAGGGGCATGGAACACCCTCGGTGTGGCGTGTTGTCTTCTTGTGCCTCTTGCACTAGCGCTCCCTGTTGTTGCCCAAGCCATNCGCCCTCCTGCGCTGGTGACGCACCAAGCCTCCTATGGGTCTCAAGGGGGCAGTCAAGAAAACCNCCCTCAACCGACGGTCGAATGGGATTCTCCCGTGCAAAGGGCCATTGGCGCCGTTTCCTTGCTTTTCGGGGGAAGTTTGGTGTTGGGTACGGTGGCCCTCGTCCTCGTNATTTTGGCNTTGATTGTGTTGTTGATCATGGCCCTTGCGGGCGGGTGGTGAGCCTCGGTCACGCCGCAGGCTCGTAGGCGACAATCACCGTGTGATGCACGTCAATCTCGTCTTGCCCGTCGTCGTAGTCGACGGCCAGGTCATGCGCTTCATAGGTGTTGAAATGGAGCGTGTTCCACGCCGCAGACTCCCCTTCATGCACCACGTCTGAGTGCTGCTGGCACGCCCCACCAAGCGGGTCAATCAGGCGCCAGGTCACATCGACTTCGCGCCCCCCGCCGAGGTTTTGNATCAGGTCAGGGTTGCTGACGACCGATTCAATGGTGATGTAGTCCGCCATGGGTCCACCGTGCTCAGGCAACGGATCGAAGGCCAAGGTGCTGGGGTTTTGCGTCCCCTCTTCCGTCCACACNATCTGCAGGTTCACGTGGACGGTCAAGACGCGGGTCGCGCTTCTGCCGCTTGCGTCAATCGCCGTGGCGGTCAAGGTGTGAACGCCGTGGGCTGTGAAGTTCAGCGACACTACGCCCCCCTCTTCCGCCGTGCGTTGAATCNTGTCCCGGCCATCGGAGACTCCGACAGTGTACTCCGCCGCAGCCACTGAGCCAGAGAAATCCACGGTGACCGTTGCGGGCTCTGTGCTCANCAGGGCTCCGTTTTGNTAGGCGTGGACCACGACGACTTCTGACTGTGCTAGGTCGGCGTTAATCTCGACGCTTTCGTTTGAGAGGCATCCTGCAAGGGGCAAGGCCAGGAGCATCAACACCAGCAGGAGAGACCGGTGCACGCATNGTCATCTGCANGGGCGACTTAAGCCGAATGGTCGCCCTCACCGCAGCAACTCATCAACGCTCTGAACGATGACGTCAGGCGTTTGGAGGGCATCTGCGGGCAGGGCCTGCACGTCCTCACGCGTTGCTTCGCCAGAGAGCACGAGCACGCCGACGACCCCGGCGCGGTTCGCCATGGCGATGTCCGTGTACAGCCGGTCGCCCACCATGGCACATTGGTCCGGGCGAAGACCGAGGGCCTCGACCGCGTGCAGGATCATTCCTGGGTTTGGCTTGCCACAAATGTGGTCGGGTTTGACCCCAGTCGTGGCCTCGAAGAGGGCCAAATAGGCGCCNACGTCGGGCAGNCCGCCGTCTGGCGAGGGGCAGACCATGTCCGGGTGGCTGGCCACCAGAGGTACGCCGCGGTGAAGGTGCACGCTGGCCGTCTCCAACTTCTCGTACGTGACTTGCGTGTCGTAACCGAGGACCACGTATTCTGGGTCCTCGTCCCGCGTGGNGATGCCCACGGCTTCCATCATGGCGCACATGCCTTCGGTGGCGACGGCGTAGGTGCGCGTGACNCCNTCGTCCTTGAGCCANGCCANCAGGTCATGGGTGGACAGGAGGATGTCGTCNTCNGTGCATGGNATGCCAAGTGCNGCCAGTTTCGCGTGGTANTGTGTNACGGATCGGCTGGAATTGTTGGAGAGGAAGTAACGACGCACGCCCTTGNNTTGGCACCGTTCGAGGAAGTCGAGCGCCCCNGGNATCAGGTCACCACCTAGGTAGATGGTGCCGTCGAGATCGAGAAACACGGCTTCCACGCCGTCGAGGCTCGCGGTCACGTCGGTCATGCCCTTTCCTTCGCAGACGGTCTCATATCCCTGCCGACGCTGATGCATACTCAAGAGCCGTTGGATGCGGGTTTTTCGTTCACCGGATGTGTGGATTCGCTTCGAGCATGCAGGGGATTGACCAATTCAACCAGTGCAGCAGACAGCCTCATTGCGCTCACCCATCATCGCGGTACGTGAGGGAAGCTACGTTCGCCGGCGCGGAGTGGCTCTGCGTCCTCATCGTCATCGTGGCTTCCGTCAGCCTCGGGTGGACGCCTGAACAGGAACC
>PBMM01000045.1 GCA_002723635.1 Methanobacteriota archaeon
GGTGGCCAAATCGAGCACGACGACGTGCAGGCCAGCGGTCAGCGCCAATGCGTCGCCCCATGGCGTGACGGCCATCACGCGGTCGGGCGTTGAGGCCGACCAGAGCAATTCGCCTTGCTCGTCCCAGCGCTTGACGCAGCCGTCCCATCCTCCGGCGATCAGCCCGCCGTCTGGAAAGAGGTGGACGGCAGACACGGGCTCGTCGAGATGGCGCACCATCCATGCGAGGTCCCGCAGGTCCATGGCGCGTCCACGGGCCGCTTCAGGCATCAGCCTTGGGGGTCTGTGCGTGCTCAAGCGGACGGTCGCCTCAGGTCAACAAACGGTCGACGATGCTGCGCAAGTCCCGAGCACGTGACGCTGGGTCGAGGCCAAGCTCAGCGATACGCGCCCGCCCGGCTTCGCTCCAGGTCGCTCGAGTGTCCATGTCGGCCGCTTGCTCAAGGGCGGCATGCCATGCTGCACGGTCGTTGCGCGGCAGCAAGCGCCCGGAAACGCCGTCAGTGATCGTGGTGCCAAAGCCGCCGTCGTTGACCATCAGGGCCGGCGTGCCGACGGCGTGGGCTTCGACGGGCGTCAGCCCAAAGGGCTCACCGTGAGCGAAAGAGATGACCGCTCGGGCCGTGGCCATGCGGTGCGCAAGGTCATCGTGGCTGAGGCGAGGTGTGACCTCAAACGTCACGCCGACCGATGCAGCATGTGACTTGAGGCGCTCGAGATCCGAAGCATCTCCGCCACCGACGTGCACCAAGGAAAGGCCGGTGCCAACGAGCATGTCGATGCATTCCCAGGTGCCTTTGGCCCATGCTGCGCGACCGACCGTCAGCACGTGGCCTTCCGGATCGGGCGCTGGCCCTTCTTGGGCCCACATGCTGGCGTCAACGCAGGGCAGGAACACGCCTGCATCCAGACCAAACACGGCCTTGATGCGCGATTGAATGTAGGGTGAATTTCCGCTGATGGCACAGCGCTGCCGGGCCGCCATGCGGCGTACCAAGGCGCAGTCCCTGCGGCGTGGTGCGGTGAGCAAGAGGCGCGTCAGCGCCACGGGCCGGGGCTGGCGACCGTCGATCTTCGCCCACAGGGCGGTTTCCCCGTGGAGGCCGCGGCGTGGCTCGAGCATGTGGACGTGAAGCGGAAGGTCGGCGGGCAAGGCGTCGGCCGCTTCGAGCGAACCTTCGCCCGACACGAGGTGGACCACGTCCACGCCGTCCAGCGACGCGCGCCCGCCTTCACTGGACAGGAAGGCGCGCCAAGCACGCGAAGCAGCGCGGCTTGAGGCCGCAGTGATGCGCACGAGCACGGAGGTGTCGCCCTTCCACGTTTCTGTGGGCGTGAACACGGGGATGCCGAGTCGGGCCGCTTCGGCTTCCATGTCAGGATGGCCGTGAAGCGTGGCGATGCGGATGGAGGAAAAGACCTGCAGCCACGTTTCGAGTTGACGAACCACATCGCGTTCGGCGCCCCCGTACTGTGCGAAGGACCCCTTCACGATGAGCAAGGCCGGCGCGTCCGACGCTTCGCTCATGGCGTGACGTCCCACGCGCTCGGCATCAAGGTGGCGACGTTGAGCCTCAGAACATGCCGTCCATGCCCATGCCGCCCATGCCACCCATGCCGCCCATGCCACCGTCGTCGGCGCCCTTGGGATCGGGCTTGTCGGCGACCAGGGTTTCCGTGGTCAACACGAGACCCGCGATGGAACCGGCGTTTTGGAGGGCGTTGCGGGTCACCTTGACCGGGTCGATGACGCCCATCTCGAAGAGGTCGCCGTACTCACCGGACTTGGCGTTGTAACCGAAACTGCCGTCGCCTTCGCCGACTTTGGCCGCGACGATGGCGGGTTCAAGTCCAGCGTTGTCAACAATCTGGCGCAGAGGAGCCACAAGGGCGGAGCGCACGATGCTCGCACCGAGGGCTTCGTCGCCGCTGAGGTCGAGGCTCTCGATTACGCCGGTCGAGCGGAACAGCGCGAGTCCGCCACCTGCTACCACGCCTTCGGCCATGGCCGCGCGGGTGGCGTTGAGTGCGTCGTCGACGCGTGCCTTCGTTTCTTTTGCCTCGGTTTCTGTCGCAGCGCCAATCTTCAGCACCGCAACACCGGAGCCGAGTTTGCCGACGCGCTTCTCGATTTTCTCACGGTCCCACTTTGTGGTCGCAAGTTTGGCACGGCCACGGAGCAGTTCCACGCGTTCGCCGACCGCGGCTTCGTCGCCGCCGCCGCCGATGAGCGTGGTCTTGTTCTTCGTGACGATGACCTTCTCGGCGGTGCCGAGGGAGGCGATGCCTTGGGCTTGCAGGGCGCCACCCTTGTCCTTGGTGATGACCGCACCACCGGTCAGGATGGCGATGTCGTCGAGCATTTCGCCTTGTTCGTCGCCAAAGGCGGGCGCCTTCACCACGCAGGCCTTGAGCACCTTGGAGGCGACGTTGATGACGAGGGTCGCGAGGGCTTGGCCCTCGACGTCCTTGGCCACGATGAGAAGCGGACGCTTCTGCTGCATGGCGTATTCGAGCACGGGAATCAATTCCTGGGTGCTGTTGATGCTCTGGTCCGTCATCAACACAAGTGGTGCTTCGAGCACCGCTTCACGACGCTCCTGATCGGTCACCATGTAGGGGGACACGTAGCCCTTGTCGAATTCCATACCGTCCACGACTTCGAGTTCGGTTTCCATGGACTTCGAGTCCTCGACGGTAATGACGCCTTCGCGTCCGACCTTGTCGAAGGCTTCGGCGATGAGCGCTCCGATTTCGGGGTCATTGTTGGCCGCGATGGTCGCGACTTGACGGATCATGTCACCGTTGTCCACTTCGATGGCGCTGCCCTTGAGGTGCTCCACCACGGCTGCAATGGCCGCGTCGAAACCGGACTTGAGCGCCACAGGACTGGCGCCCGCGGTCACGTTGCGCATGCCTTGATGCACCAAAGCCTGGGTCATCACGGAGGCAGTGGATGTACCGTCCCCGGCGTTGTCCTGCGTCTTTGAGGCCACTTCTTGGATGAGCTTGGCGCCCATGTTTGCGAACGCGTCTTCGAGTTCGATGTCCTTGGCAATGGTGACGCCGTCGTTGATGATCGTCGGGCTGCCCCATGACTTTTCCAGCACCACGGTGCGGGCGGCTGGGCCAAGGGTCACCTTGACCGCGTTTGCTACCGCGTCGATGCCTTCGACCAACTTCTTGCGCGCTTCGTCTCCGTACACAATTTGCTTCGCCATCATCTCACCTCAGTTCGTCACCTTCGCTTGGAGGTCTTCCTCCTTGATGAGCAGGTATTCGATGCCGAGCCATTCGATGGTCGTGCCCGAGTAATTGCGGTAGATGACACGGTCGCCTTCTGCGACGTGCTCCGCGTCAGGGCCAACGGCCAACACACGGCCTACGTTCATCGCGTCGCGTGCTTCTTCAGGCAGCAACAAGCCACCTGCGGTCGTTTCGGGGGCCTTCTCAATCTCAAGAAGGACCATCGCTGCCAACGGTTCAATGCCTACGCTCATGGTGTTCAACTCCAAGTCCACTAGTGAACTCAAGGTTGCGTAATCGGGGTGGTATTTCAATGCCACGAATCACAATGGCGGCCTTCGCTGGCGTGCCGCGGTCGGCAGGTTCAACCCGGACGGGCACCACGCAGTAGCGTGGATGAAGAGGCACCGCTGGCGTCCGAAGAGGACGACGAGGATTGGCTGGCGGCAGAGATCGCCACCGGCCTGACCTTCGCCAGCAGCGATGCAGTGATGCTCACCGAAGCAAAGGGGTTGCACCCCATGGCGCGATCCATCGCCGTGTTGGTCATCGTGGTCTCGCTAATCGGCTTCGCCAACGGACTGGACTTCGCCTCACCCGAGCAGGGCGTGGTGCGGCCGGATGAATTCGTGTACGCCATGTCGCGGGCTGCGCCAGAGGACACGGCCATTTTTCGCGGCAGCGTCATCGACGAGCAAGGCCAAGGGCTCGAGAACGTCACCGTCTACGTGCAGTGGGAATCCGGCAACCAGTGGGTCTTCGCAGAGGCCCAAACCGACGTACAGGGCGACTATCTTCTGGAGAATCTCACGCCGGGATTGGTTCGCGTTGATCTGTTGCTCGACCGCGAGAACCACACTGACGTGCTCTCCAACCGGGTCTTGCTTTCACCCCCGGCGCTGTTCGAGCCATACGGATTTACCACCCTCAGGTTCGATTTCCCCTCTTCTGCTCGGTTTGCGGCTGCACCGTGCAACAACGGAGCCGAGACGTGTGAAGTGCGAACCATCGACAATTCGGCCGCCCAGATGGAGCACCCGATGATGGATCCGGCTGCGGCGGGGTTGTACGTCGTCATCGGCTTCGGCTTCATGGGGCTCGCGCTCATCAGCGGCGGCTTTGGCGTGATGTCGCTCAGGCTCGGTTCGCTGCCCTTGCTTCGCGTCGGCGCCGTGCTGTCCATCTTTACCATGGGGCACTTCTACAGCGCCTGCATCCTCGGTTTGACGGCCGTCATCTTGACCTTCCTTGTGCCCCGAAGGCTCGTTCCTGTCATGACTTGAAAGCGTCCACGCCTTCANCGATGACCGNCAGCCGGCCCGGCTCCCGCGTCATCAGACGTTCAAGNTCTGCGCCGTCGCACCACACCAGCAGATCAACGGCTTTGCCGACCTCACGACGTTCCAGCACGAGGCCCGCCTTCCTCACAGCGTCTTCCACCGCAGCGATGGGCCGTCCACCGTCGGCGGGAGGGTCAATGCGCACCACGCGGGCCGGTCCATGCAGTCGAGTCAAGATGGAATCACGCAATTCCGTCATGCCCTCGCCGGTGTGGGATGAGACAAAATGCAGGTCGTGCAAGCCGACCTCTGCCACCAGGTCCATCACCTGTTTTCGTTGGGTTTCGTCAATCAAATCCACTTTGGTCATGACGACCATCACGTCTACATCGTCGTCTTCTAGGCGATCTTGCACCTCACGGATGGAGGTGTTCAGGCGCCGAAGCAACGCCTCTCCGCGGTCGCTCGCGTCGGCCATCAGTAAGAGCAAATCGCATTCCAAAGCCTCGGCCAAGGTGGCGCGAAACGCCTCGAGCGTTTCGCTCGGCAAGGCATCAATGAACCCAATGGTGTCCGCCAAGAGCACGCGGGGGCTTGCTTCCATTCGTCCGACGGTGGTTTCCAGCGTCGAAAACAACCGGTCTTCGACCAAGACAGACTTTCCAGACAACGCACGAAACAAGCTGGATTTTCCGGCGTTNGTNTATCCGGCCAAGCCGACGGTTCGCGCCCCGCTTCGCGTACGCTGCCTTCGACGCTCGGACTGGGCCCGAGCGTGGCGCTGCAAACGACGCCGCAGCCCTTCGATTTCTCGTCCGAGCGCGACCAAGACTTCCGTCGCCCCCGTGGCGCCAGCACCACCGTACCCTGCGCGTTCACCCGTCGTCTCTTGCGAGATCACTTCACGCAACACTGTGCGGTCTGATCGAAGACGCGCGATGCGGACCTGCGTTCGAGCCTCGACGGATGCCGCATGCGCCGTGAACAAAGCGAGCAGCAAACGAACGCGGTCCCAGACTTCCACCTCGAGCACGGTGGACGTGGCCACCAATTGGCGCGGTGTGGCGTTGGTGTGGAAGAGGACCAAGTCCACCNCTCGCCATGCGTGGCCGACTGGAGCGCTTCGCAACAAATCGGCGACCTCGTCCAAGCGACCGCGTCCGAGGTAGGTCCGCGGGTCTTCACGACCACGTTGTTTGACGATCTCGACGATGACGATGCCCATGGTTGCAGCAAGGTCGACGAATTCGGACGTGTCTTCCTCGCCGCGTACCAACAACACCGCGCGCCGCCCAGCGTGATCCGTGCGAGCAGCGCCCAGCAGGACACCGCCTNCCCCAGCCAACACGTCACGTTGGGTCATCGTGGTCGACTCGGCGTCTCTGCTATCAGCACGATGGATGAGCCGTCATCGTGATGAGCAAGAGGTGCCACGTCCGGGCATGGAGCCGGTGTCCGTCGACCTCCGACTCGAAGGTCGAGCAGCCTTGCTGACGACCGTCGAGGGCATGGTTGGCGTCACGGCAAGCATCGAAGGCGAGACCTTGGTGCTGNACGTCGTTGCCCCTTCGCTTCGGGAACTCCAAGCGGTGCTTGACGCCGCGCTCGCAGCCCTCAACGAGGCGGAATCCGCAGGTTGAGGCCCGAGGCAGGATTCATGAGGGCGTGCTCAGACCGGCGCGCGATGGACGGAGATGAGAGCGGTGGCCGCGCCCCCGTCGTCATCGTTCGTCCGACGACCAACGTCACCAGCGGCGTGGCCGTGACGCAGAAACTTGTCCGTGCTTCCGTGGCTTTCGGTGACCTGATTCGAGGTACATTCGGACCCAATGGGCTTGACAAGATGTTGTACAAGTCCAACGGAGAAACCGCCGTCACCAACGACGGCGCGAGGATCGTCGCGGACCTGATGGTGAAGCACCCGGCTGCGAAGACCTTCGTTTCCATGGCCGAAACGCAGGAAAACGCCTGCGGCGATGGTGTCACTGGCTGCCTGATCTTCGCAGCCGAATTGATGCGCGAAGGCGGACGTCTGCTGGAACGTAGCCTCCACCCCCTCACGCTTGTTGAGGGGTACCGAGAAGCCGCACGCATCACCCTTGCCACCGCAGAATCACGAAGCGCGGATGCGGACCATGCAGACTCGTCCCGCTGGGCGGATGTCGCCCTCACCGCCATGACGGGCACCAGCGCTGAAGCGGGAGGAGCGGCCCTTGCGTCCTTGGTGGTGGACGCAGCGATGCTCGTCCAGCGAACCGCCGAAGGCGACCCCTTGTCTTACGAACGCATTCGAATGGCCAAGCGCGGCGCAGGCGACCTCGGGCAAAGCCGTCTCGTCTCAGGATTGATCCTCGATCAGCGCCTTTCCCTCGACCGTCAAGCCCGTCGGCTGGAGGACGTCAAGGTCGCCGTCCTAACGCGGTCGTTGGCGCTGCAAAAGGGCGTCCGCGAGACCGAGATTGAGGTCAACGACGTTGATCAACTCGAATCCTTCATGGCCGCTGAAGACGCCCTTCTCGACACCCATGCAGAGGCCGTCATTGCTTCTGGCGCTCGGTTGGTCGTGTGCGCCAAAGAGGTCGAACCACGGGTCTTGCATCGGCTCGTGGACGCAGGGTGCGTGGTTCTGGCGGACGTTGAACGCGATGGTGCAGAGGACCTTGCACAGGTCACGGGAGCCACATTGTGCGAGCATCTTGATGACCTCACCTCTGAATCCTTGGGTCGTCTGGACAGGTTCTCCGTCGAGACGCTCGAAGGAGATGAAGGGCGCCGGGAGCGCCTGATCTTCGAACATGCGAGAAGCAGACTGGCCTGCATCGATGTGGCGGGAAGCGCCGGCACCGCGACCGAGGAGGTCATTCGCGGCCTTTTCGACGCGCTTCGTTCGGTCATCGGCGGCATGAGTTCAGGCCGCCTGCTTCTCGGTGGAGGGAGCCTCCACATCGCCGCAGCATCGGCGGTTCGTGCATCAGCTGAAGCGGCCACAGGCCGACGCAGGTTGGCGATGGAAGCCTACGCGCGCGCTCTCGAAGCTGTGCCAGGCGCACTTATCGAAAACGCGGGAGGCAACCGGCTCGATGTGCTTCTTGACCTACGGGCTGCGCACCGTGCCGGAAGCAGCGACAACGGCGTCACCGCCGCAGGCATCAACGGACCCATCGAGGCGGCATGGGCGAATGCAGAGACGTTGGAACATGCCGTCGAGGTCGCGACCGAAGCCGTGTGCGGCTTGCTCCGAATCGACCAGGTGATTTCGGCCCGGGGCGATTGACGCCACGTTCATAACGGGTCCACCGATGCTCGCTAAAACGGGTCGCGTCATGGAAAAGGAGTCTGTCCGACCACGCGCCCTACTCAGCGTTTGGGACAAGCGCGACATCGTTCCTTTTGGTCGGGGTTTGGCCGACCTCGGCTTTGAATTGCTGTCCACTGGCGGCACCGCGCGTGTGCTTCGCGAAGCAGGGTTGACGGTGCTTGACGTGTCGGAGGCCACTGGCCACCCCGAGATCTTCGACGGTCGCGTGAAATCCCTTCATCCAGCCATTCACGGCCCCTTGCTTGCTCGGCTTGAACGCGAAGACGACGCCGCCCATCTGCGTGAGCTTGGATACCCGCCCATCCAAGTGGTGGCTGTCAACCTCTATCCCTTTGCGGAAGCCGCGTCCAAGGACCCGCCGCTTGAGGACACCGAACTGCTCGAGATGATCGACATTGGCGGGCCGACCCTCGTTCGTGCTTCAGCCAAGAACCATCGAAACGTGCTCATCGTTGTCCGCCCAGAACGCTATGCGGAAGTCCTCTCTTCGCTCGAAGAAGCCGGTCGGCCAGAAGCGGTCGGGATGGACCTTCGGCAAGCCTTGGCCTTGGAAGCCTTCGAGCAAACCTCTGGGTACGACACGGCGATTGCGACCACCTTGCATCAGCGATGGATCGGTGCACCGGAATCCGTCGAAGCGGTGGGTGAGCAGGCCGATCGCTTCCCCTCTGCCATGCGCGTGGCAGCAACGCAACACGAAGTGCTCCGGTACGGAGAGAACGCGCATCAGGCTGCAGCGTTATTCATCGATCCTGAGGCGGAAGGGGATGCTTCGACCCTTGTCGGGGCTGAGGTGCAGGGTGGCAAAGCGATGTCGTACAACAATTACGCAGATGCCGATGCATGCCTTCGTCTCTGTCGCTCGCTTTCCACGGACGAATGGCCCGAGGCCCCGCACGCCTGCGTCATCGTCAAGCACGCCAATCCGTGCGGAGCAGCCTTGGGCGCCACGCAAGACGAAGCCTTCCGTCTGGCCTTGGCCTCGGATTCTGAATCGGCCTTTGGCTCCATCATTGCCTTCAACACCCCCGTCACGCTGGCGACAGCAGAAGCCATCGGTGACTTGTTTGTCGAAGTCGTGATGGCTCCTGCATACGACGACGATGCACGCGAACTTCTTCGCAGCAAATCCAACAGGCGCCTGTTGACGTTGGCCTCACCGGGCGACCGTTTGGCGCCTTTGGAACGCCGCCTTGTGCGCAAGCCGATCGAAGGCGGCTGGCTCATGCAAACAGAAGAACCGCCTCGCCTCGACGTCAAGGACCTCTCCACGGTCACCAAGCGTCAGATGGACGCCACGGATGCTTCTTCCATGCGTTTTGCTGCAAGGGTGTGCGAGCAGGTGAAGTCCAACGCCATCGTCATGGTGCAAGGTTTGGCGACCGTTGGCATTGGGCCAGGGCAAACCAGCCGCGTCGAAGCAGTACGAATTGCTGGACGGCGCGCTGGAGACCGGGCCAAAGACTGCGTTTTGGCTTCTGATGCCTTCTTCCCTTTCCCCGATGGCGTTGAGCAGGCAGCAGCAGCAGGGGCTCGTTTGATCGTGCAGCCCGGCGGTTCCATCCGGGACCAGGAAGTGATTGCCGCCGCCGACGCCTTGGATGTCGCGATGGTCTTTACAGGGCGTCGTTTGTTCCGTCATTGACGGAACCATTCGATGCCAAGGACCAAACGCACGGCTTCTGCCGGTCGTTCATGGGTCACCTCAACGACGGTGGACAACCTCTCCGAGGGCACCTCCGTCATGCCATGTTGGCAAGACGCCAAGACAAACAGGGTCGGTCCTAGGGCCGAAGTGCTCATGTTCGGGCCAAATCTGCAGGAAGCATGCGCCTCCGCATCGCGACCCCAGAGGCGCCCTTGCGTCTCGCGGTGTTGGCTTCCGGTTCGGGTTCTGGGATGGAAGCCTTGGTGCGGTATCAGCGTGCCACCGATGGGGTCCGCCACATCACCAGATTGGTNTTGACCGACCATGCCGATGCAGGGGTTGTGGAGCGGGCTCGGCAACTGGGCTGCCCTGTAGAGGCCGTGCCCTTGCCGATGATGGAAGACCGCGCGGCTCGGCGACGTGCACACGAGGCCTTGGTTCAGGCCCAACTTGAGGCTCACGAGGTAGAAGCGGTCATCCTGTCCGGCTGGATGAGGCTGCTCACATCGGACTTCGTGGCTCAGTGGGAAGGTCGGTTGCTCAACATCCATCCCTCGTTGCTCCCAGACTTTCCCGGCGCCCACGCACATCGAGACGTGCTTTTTGCCGGCGCGAAGGAAAGTGGATGCACCGTCCATTTTGTCGATGCAGGCATGGACACAGGACCGATTGTTGCCCAGGCCACGGTTCCCGTGCTTGATGGCGACGACATTGAACGATTGTCGGCNCGCGTCAGGGTGGAGGAACACCGCTTGTACCCGCGCGCCATCGATGCTTTGGCATCAGGAGCCATTTCCTTCAACGCGCCCCNCTTGNAATGAGGGCATGGCCGCCAGGTCCTCTGGTGTGTTGACGGTTCGGAGCTTCACGCCTTCTGNTCCNAGAGCGTGGCCCTTCAGCGCCTTGAACAGCGGTTCTGTGCGTTGGCCAGAATTTGGTGAAGCGACCCAGCCTTCTGGCAGATGGCTGAACAGCACCTGCCGTCGACCTTCATCGTCGAGGGGAACCCCAACTCCCATCGCCACAAGGCGGCTGAACACGGCCTGATCCACCAAAACGGCGTCGCATGGGGTCAGGATCATCGAAGGAAGGTGACCGTCCAAGACCTCAACGAGCACGTCATGGAGGCATGTGGCGTGAGCTGGATCATCGATGACGGCATCCGCTTCGCCGAGCCAACCGTCCCGTTGGAGATCAGCTCCACGCGGAGCCGGCCCTGCAAGCACGATGCGGGGCGACAGGCCTGCCGCCTTCGCCTCGTCCAAAATCCTTCGAACACCACCGTGCAAACGTGCTTTGTCTCGCCCCATCCTACGGCTTTGCCCACCTGCGAGCAAAAGCAGCCCGACCACAAACTCACCTCATCGCTTCAAGGGCGTCGAGGGCGTTGGTCAACTCATCGAGCAGGCCCCGTACGCGCATCATGAGGACCTCGCGTTCACGCGATGACCGGGCATCTGGAAGCCACGTCAGCAACCGCCGCACGTCAGCAGCATCCCGGTTCACGGTCCACTGAAGGACGGCTTCTCGGACCGGGTCTTCCGTCGGAAGAAACCGCTCCGCCATGGGTTGCGTTTAGGCGGTGCGGGCATCAACATGACGCTCCAGCCATCGCTCTCGCAACCGTTCGAACATGCGGCTGGGGGCGTCGACCGAAGCCACCAGATCATGCACCGCAGCCCCCGCCTCTTCGGGAGGGCCCGTCATGGCGATGACCGCAGCATAACGATGCCACAAGGGCGTTTGCGCCGCCATGGCGAGCAGCCATGCCTCGGAGGGGCCTTCGCCAGTAGCGCGGCGAATTTCTTCCGCAGCATCCACGACGGGAGCCAGGCCCACATCGTCCTGAAGCAACATGGAGAAGACGGTCCAGCGCTGATCTCCAAGGGCCTCTTCCGGGAGGTTTGCAACGAGCATACCAGCGATTTTTCGGTGTTCTCGGCCCCCTCGCTTCCACAACGCAGGAATCGATTTGGCCAACCTCCTCCATCGCCCATCGGCCAAACTCAGGAGGTAGGAGGCCATGCGACGAAGATGTTCGTCGTCGATGCCCCTCGCAGATGGGCCGCCGCTCACTTCGTCGTAACGGTCTAGGTGATGGCGCATGGCCAAGCGATCGCCCATGCTATCGTACACACGTTCCAGCCGTTTTGGCAGCTTTTTCGGCCTTGGAAGGGTCGGAAGGTGCCGCTTCAACCCCTCATCAACCGGGTCTTGGCTCACGCTCGGTCCCGCCTTGAGAACACGATGGTGCTGAGGTCGGTAATGGTCTCAAGCACACGCTCGATAGCTTTCGGGTCGCTCAATCGGAGGCGGGCCAATTCTTCGGCCTGAGCCAAAAAATCTGCATGTTCCTCGGGAGTGATGCCCATCACGTCTCGGAGGTGCTCGAGCACCCGAAACTCGTCGCGACTCAAGGAGGCATTGAGCAGAGCCACGGCGGCGACCTTTCCGTACGCCTCCCGTTGCTCGTCGTGATCGATGGGCTCTCCTTTGGGAAGTGGATCGCCGTTTTCCACGGCCGCATAGGCTTGGGCCGGCTGTTCTTCCTTCAGCTCCAACGCGGTAGCGAGTCGGATAGCGAGGCGCTTTTCCTCGCGCGTCAAAACACCGTCCGTGAGCATGACTTCGACGGTGGACCGGAAGACTTCCAATCGGTCGAGGTTCGGGCTTCGAGGTGTGGGCACAACACGCCTTCCCGATGCCTCCATTTGAATCCATTCGCCGCGGCAGTTGGAAATCCAAACCCGCCGAACTCGTGTCTTCGTTGAAGGAGGGTTCAAATGGAAGGCTCCGTGAGGCCCTGTTATCCTTACACTCACGCTGCTGCTTCGTGCAGCGGCTTCCTCCGCTTCGGCGGGGATGGGCGAGCGGATGCAAAATGAGGTGAAGAATCATGTCAAAATCAAGAGGAGGCCGCGGTGGCGGCGGGAACAACAACGGACGAGGAAAGGCCACGGCCATGAAGTACGAAATCCGTGCAGACATCAAAATTAATGGAAGCGTCCAACGCAAGGACATCATTGGTGCCATTATGGGCCAAACCGAGGGACTCCTCGGCGACGACCTTGAGTTGCGCAAACTTCAGCGGACGGCCCGTGTTGGACACGTGGACGTTGAAATGAACACGAGCGGCGGCAAGGTCCACGGCATGATCATCATTCCAAGCAGCCTTGACAACGTCGAAACGGCGATCATCGGCAGTGCGCTCGAAACCATCGACCGCATCGGCCCGTGCAACGCCATCATCAAAGTGCTCGAAATCCGCGATATTCGTGCTACGAAGCGCACGGCTGTCGTCGAGCGCGCTAAGGAACTCTTGCTCGACATGGTCAACACCGGTGAATCTGCCACCAAGACCGTCATCGAGGAAGTTCGCTCCGTCCTGACTGTGGGTCAGGCGAAGGCCTTCCACGGGTTGACCTGCGGACCCAACATCGAATCCAGCGCGTCCCTCATCATCGTCGAAGGACGGAACGACGTCCGGAACTTGCTGAACTGCGGCATCAAGAACGCGATCAGTGCGGACGGTGCCGGTGACATCAAGCAGGAACTCATCGATTTGGCCAACGGCAAGGACACCGTTATCGTCGCCATCGACGGCGACCGTGGTGGCGAGATGCTCTTCCAACAGCTGAACGGGACCATGAAGGTCGATTTCGTTGCCCAAGCACCGGTCGGTCAGGAGTGGGAACTTCTCCCTCAGAAGACCGTGACGGTCACGCTCTCAAAGAAGGAAGCCGCATCGAAATTCGCGGCCCGGCTCGAGAAGAAGCAGAAGGAAGACGACGCCAAGGCCGGCGTGCCCGACAAGGATTGGGCCGAGGACATGGACGAATCCTACGAAGCTCCTGAGGAAGTCAAGGACATGATTGCCCTCATCGACGGTCTGGACAAGAACCACGCTCAGTTGATCATGGCCGACGGAGAGGCCAGCGAACCAATCCCAGCAGGCGACTTGGCTGACATCGCGGAAGAAGCGGATGGAGCCGTGGCGATCGTCATCAACAGCACCATCAACGCACGGATGGTTGAGATCGCGTCTACGGCAGCCATCCCCACCCTCGTGGGCACCAAGGCCGGAAAGGGATTCAAGGCCGTCGACGACGTCGACGTTTGGTTCCAGAAGGCGTGATCCACGTCAGCGAATTCCGCCTGCAGAAGGCAGGTTGACCGCTTGGCTCAGTCGCAAGACTTCTCCTCGGAGATCCTCCTCCGCCCCGGGCGATGGCAGGGCATGCGTGTCCTCACCGAGCGGCAGACGGCGTCCAGGTCCGGGAATGCGGTCCAATGCTTCACCCAACACAAGGGCATCCTCCAGCAAGCCGTGGCCGTTCGGAAGATGCCGTGCTTGCAACCTTAGCGAGGTCCACGCGTTGAGGGTGTCCACCATGCCCGCAAGCCTCGAGACCAAATCCTTCTGGCCGGCGGTGGCTTCGTCCAAGGCGTCGGGCAACAACCGAAGGATCAACCTCAGGAGGCGGGTCACCCTGACGTCCTTAGGTTGCTGCTGCACATGCGGTCCGAGCGTTCGTCGAACGCTGCCAGCATCCAGAACCTCAGGGGCGTCGAGTCCCAAATCGGTGATCAGGGCGTTCAGGGTAGGGCGGAGATCTTCCTTGCCCTCCGTCATGCTTGAGGTCGATTGGCGCTGCTTGACGAGGACCTTCTCATCCCTCACACGTTCTTCAGCGTCGATTTCCACCACGGGAGGTTGCTCCTCAAGCGGTTCTCTTTCCTCTTCTTGCTTCACGACCTCAGGCCGTGCACTTGGCGGCGCCACGCGAGCAACGGGTTCTGAGCGCTGAGGTTCATGTTCAGCAGACGGGGGTGCTTCCAGAGCGTCCATTGGTTCGGGGGTGGGTTCCACTTCCACCGTCGCCGGGGGTGATGTTGGGTTGGAGGTTGGACGCCAAGACCGCCACGTCGGGGCTTCCGGATCTGGGGGTGAGGATGCGAGTTGTCGGGCGAGATCGGGGAGGTCATGGGCGAGGTCAAGCAAAGCCTCGGGTCGTTGCATGCGTTCGAGTACTTCTGCTCCAAGGGCTGTATTCCGTTCCCAAGGCAAGGCTTCGAGGCGTCGCCGAAGGCGTCGATGGTCCTTCACGGCCTGACGGAGGCCCGGCATGGCCATGCCAACGTCCATTGGGTTGGTTTCGAGGCGTTCCTTCAGGGCCTCAACGTTCCAACCTTGAGTCTCCCATGCATCGATTTCTTCGAGCACACGTCGGCGAATCCGCCCCTCGATGCCTCCGTCTAAGCGCTTGGTTTTGGCTCGTCTTCGCATGGCGTCAACATGGCGCTCAGCATCGGCGAGGTTCATCGATGGAGGGGGAGAGGCGTCGTCCGTCCATCCTCGCCGGCGAAGGTCAGTCCACTCCTCAACAATGAGGCTTCGGTGGCGTGATGTTCGACGCTCAAGCCGCAACGTCCATGCTTCAACTTCATCGAGCAGGACTGTCGTGAGGTCCACCGTGCGAAGCAATTCGTCGTGATGCGTTCGCCCCTCTTCGCCTTCGACAGAAAGGTCCAGTGCGTCCATGCGCCGACGTAATTCGATGGCGCGGTGAATGTGCCCTTGGTGGCGTTCCAGCTCGCGCAATGCAGCCGCAGGGTCTTGATGGACACGGGCGTGCCACGCCTCCGTGTCGAAACCTTCCAACTCCCACGCTTCAAGCATCGTTTGGGCTTGAGCAGTGGCCTGCCCCCAGCCTGCATGAAGGGCATCTACATGGTCGATGAAAGCCTCGGTGGCCTCCAAATGTCCTGCAAGCGCCATTGCTTGCGCAGCATCTTCTGGGCGAACATGGGCGATTTCCTTGAGCCGACGCCACGCCACACCGTGGCGAGCGCGCAAGCGCTCAACTTCGTCGAAATTGGCTTCCCAATCGAGCAAATCTTGCGGCAAGGCTCGCCCTTCCAACGGCAGGGTATAGCCCTCGTTTCTCCAACCATCAAGGGTTGCATTGAGACGGTCAAGGCGCCGCTGGAAGCCGTCAACGATACGGCCGAGTTCTGCGTCAAGGTCTGCCGTGAGGCTTCGGTCTCCAGCTTCAGCCACGTCTCCGATTCGGCCAATCAGTCGGTCTGCGACGTTGGCGTCAAAAGGCCTCACGTCCCGGTCTACGCACAAGCGCATGCGCTGCAGATCGTCGCTCAGCCGGGTCCAAGCCTCGAGTGCATCGTAGCCGTCGAGCAAGGTTGCGGAGGACAGCGGCGGGACCGGCAACCCTTCCGCCACCAACCGGTCAACGGTGATCTGCATCGCAGCCCGTTGCTTCTCTTGGTCGGCCTCCAAATCGAGCAAGGCGCGGTGCAGGTCTGCGTGCATCGAGGGCTCAGCAAGGGACCGCTCAAGGCGGTGCACGTCGATGGCGAACGCAGGATCCAATCGGTCGAACCGTCTGAGTAGGTCGCCGAGGTCCTGGGCACGGTCTTGATCAGCCCATGTTACCCGTGCTGCTTCTGCCACCAGTCCATAGGGGCGGTGTTGCCGACTCCATTCCGTCCATGCAGATTCAAACCGTTCCAAGTCATCGATGTCCTGTTTGGTCGGAGCAATCGGCGGAGGTGAACGTCGCGCAAGGGCATCGTCCACTGCAGCGGTCTGTTCAATCAAGCGTGTCAACCGTTGGCAACGTGCATCAAAATCCTCCACTGCTTGATCGGCACGTTCGGGATGAGCCTGAATGTCCATTTCGAGCTTTGACACGTTCCAACCGGCACGGGCACGGGCCGACACGGGGTCGGTTCCTTGCCCATCGCTGGAGCCGTCTTGCATCGGAATCCATCCGTGATGCACTCACCCCGCTCTTCAACCTGTGCGCCTCTCCTGTTCCATGCAGTCCCTTCGGCGGAGATAATTGGGTGACGAAACACAAACAAGTGAGGGAGGTGTGACGGAGAGCATAAAGGGGCCACGAGACCGAACGGGACTGATGGACCCGGTGTTGGCTGCTCTTCTTGCCACATCCTTCGGTTTCGGCGGCGCCGGTGCCGCCGCATGGCGACGCGTTACGCAGCGCTGGAAAACGCTCGACGATCAGCGCTTGGTCAACGAACAGGCCGCCGCAGCGCACGTGGTCCAGCAACGCGAGGCCGTCGATTCCCTCGCGCGACGCTTGACGTCCATGGAGAGCCTGCTTGAGGACGCAAGGAGCGTGCTTCCTGACCTTGATGGGGCCATCATGGCCCACCGTTTGCTGGCCGCAGAGACCGTCGACGCGCCAGCCTTGTGGCGCACCTTGGATCGCCTCGTGATGGGCCTCCCCTCCGATGCAGAAGCCATGGAGTCAGCCATTGATCCCATGAAGCGCTCCACCCTTCAACGCCTCTTTGCACGAGCCGCATCCGACGGTTTGCCCGTGGAAGGCCAATTGTCGTCAACGAGCCTGACGCAATTGGCAGAAGCGGCCCTCCTCATGGGTCATGATGCTACAGCGGAACATCTGATGCAAAGCGCACTTCTCGACCGTCCTGGTGATGCGACCCTGCACGCCATCGCCGAACGCATTGCAGCACGCCGAGGTGACGGTGCGGCACGCTTGGCGCACCTTGAAGCTCAACTTTCCGAACGTCCCGACGACACAGACCTTCTCCGTCGACAAGCCCACTTGTTGGCCTCTGCTGGACAAGCGGATGCTGAGCGTCCGGTTCGGCGCCTCGAAGCCCTTGGTGAAGTGACGGCAGCCGACCGTAGCCTGTTGTCAGGCCTGCGAGCAAGAGCTGGCGCTCCCGATGAGGCCTTGGCCGAAATNGAAGCAGCCCTGCGTGAGGACCCCTCTCAGCCCGACGACTGGGTTCGTCGCGGCGAATTGCTCGAGCCAAGTGACGTGGACCAAGCCTTGTCGTCCGCCGAAGCGTGCCTCAACCTTGATCGCCAGCATGGCGAAGGATGGGCTCTGAAAGCCCGTTGTTTGGCCCGCCTTCCCGGGCGGGAACAAGAGGCCCTCAAAGCCGCCACGCACGCCGTTGCACTCAGCGCAGGCGGCTGGACTGCCATCATGCTCAAAGCGGATCTTCAGGAAGCCGTTGGAGCGTTCACTGCGGCCGAAGAAGGNCTNGATCGAGCGCTTCTGGCCCATGCAGANAATGGGCAACTGCGCGCGGCCATCGCCACCCGCCGGCTTGAACGCGGAGGCTTGGACGAAGCACAAGCGCTTCTCGACGCTGTACCGGTCGGCGTGGACCATGCCAGCCTACACCTGGTTGAAGGCCGCCTTTCCCTTGCGCGGGCGGACCTCATTCGCGACGGTACAGGGGCCATCGACGGAGGGCGCTTGCGAGAGGCAGGCGACGCCATCGATCAAGCGTTGAAACTTGACCGAGAAAACGGGCTTTCATGGCTTGCCATGGGCCGAGTCCAGCGCCTCCTTGGTGACTTGGACGCCGCCTCAGATTCACTGACCCGCGCCGGACGCTTGCTGGACGAACACCTCCCAGCCTTGTGTGCAGAATCCGCCCTTTTGGCGTTGGAGAACGGGGACGACGTCGAGGCAGAACGCCTGACCGACGCGGCCGACATCCGTGGAGAAGGCGCCCTTATCGCTTACGTTCGGGGGAACATCGCCGCGCGCCGAGGTCGTCTTGAGGACGCCATCGCAAAATACGACGAAGCCCTCGTGTTGGATCCGAATCATGTGCGTGCTCGCCTCAACAGATGCTCGGCGTACCTTGGAGGCGATCTTCCAGAGCGTGCGCTTGAGGACGCGGAGCGCCTGCTGACGCAGGCCCCAGACCTNTTGCTCGCACGTCTGCGACGCGCCGAATCCAAAATGGCCCTAACGCATTGGAACGATGCCGTTGACGATCTGAAAGTCATCATCGAGGCCGTGCCAAACCATCACCACGCCTTGACGCAATTGGCCGCTTGCCACGTCGCACTGGACCGACCGGAACGGGCTGAAGCACCGCTTAACGAGGCCCTCCGAGCTGCTCCTAACCATGCCCATGCGTGGCACCAGCGAGGTCTTCTGTACCTGCGTTGGGAGCGCTTTGAGGAAGCGGCCTCCGACTTCGAAGCCGCCATTCGTTGCCGTGGCGACCACCTTGATGCTCGTCTCCATCTGGCGGCCATCCACCACACCCTCGGGCATCACGAGGAAGCCGCTGCGGCATGGCGCGCTGTGCTGAGCATCGACCCGGATCATGCCCTCGCGCGCCGCCGCCTCGAGCAAAGCGAGCAGCATCTCACCGTCTGATAGGCCGAGGAAGGGCTATGTCGTGGTTGGCCCACGCAGGGCCATGTCCCTTGAGCCAGGCATGACGGCCCCCGACTTCCACCTGCCCAATGCAAACGCCAACCATGGCCCCAGTGCCATGAATTTGGATGCAGCTCGTGGGGAACACGGGACCATTGTGGTCTTCGAGTGTAACCACTGCCCGTACGTCGTCGCCAGCGTGGGACGCCTGAACGCTATGGCCGACCATGCCGCTTCCATTGGCGTCGGCTTCGTTGGCATCAACAGCAACGACCCCGTGGTTTACGAGAACGATTCCTGGGAAAACATGGTCAAGCGAACCGAGGGCGACATGCCTTACCCGTACCTCCACGACGCTGAACAGACCGTCGCCAAGGCATGGGGCGCGGAGCGCACGCCAGAGGTGTACCTCCTGGACACGGATAACGTGGTCGTCTACCGTGGACGCATGGATGACTCGCCAAAAGACCCCGGGCAAGTGACTGTGGAAGACCTCCGCGTCGCCCTTGACGCCATGCTGAGCGGTGATGCACCTGCGGTGGATCGCACTCAGAGCATCGGCTGTTCTGTCAAGTGGAAAGCCTGAGGGCTGGGCATGGACGAACGGCTGCGCGCCTATGGCGCCGAGCTGATCGGTACGGCTTGGATGGTGGCTATCGGTACCGGAAGCGTCGCGCTTGGTGCTTCAAATCTGGTGATTTCATTGGCTTTTGGCGTTGCCGTGACCACGGCCATTCTTGCGCTTCGAAGCACGTCCGGCGCTCACATCAATCCAGCCGTTTCCGCTGCATTTGTGGTCACCGGCCATCTCCCCAGTCGCCTTCTTCCTGGGTATGTTTTCGCTCAAGCGTGCGGAGCGGTTCTTGGGAGCGGGCTGGTGTATGCCGTGCTTGGCCCCACCCAACTTGCCCCAACCGTGGTGGCAAGTTCGGTGCCGTTGTTCACCGCCGTAGCCATTGAGGTCGGAATCACTGCAGCCCTGATGGCCTCCATTCTCGGCGTTGTGATGTGGCGAGATGAATCGACCGCGACCGTCGCGGTGGCAGTGGGCGCAACGGTGGCAGTGTTGGCCTTCATGTGTGGTCCATTGACCGGCGCTTCGATGAATCCCGCGCGCACCTTTGGACCGAACCTGTTGTCAGGTTCTGGTGGGTTGGTGATGTATGCAATGTCCACCACCGCAGGAGCCCTGCTCGTTGGGCTCATGACGCGTTGGCGTGCTGGGTCTGCGCCCTGATCAGTACTGCTCGAGGACAAGCTCCGTGGTTGTGGAAGCAATCTCGTCTGGGGCCGCCATCCACATTTTGTCGAGCAATTGGCGGAGCGACATGGTGTCGTCAACGTGCACCAACGCGATGAGGTCGGCCTCTCCAGACACTTCGTAGACAACTTCGACGCCCGCCCAATGGGTCACTTCTGCGGCGAAAGAACCGATTTCAGCACCCGGGGCGACCTTGATGCGAACCAGCGCCGTCAAACCGACGCCCCCCTCGCGGATGGTGTAACCACGGATGGTGCCGTCTTCCTCGAGCTTGCGGACGTGGGTGCGAACGGTTCGTTCGCTGGCTCCGACTTCTTTGGCCAAATCCACGTAAGAGATGCGTCCGTTGGCGCGGAGGGCAGCGAGGATGGCTCGGTCGATTTCAGCGATGCGGGGCATGAGCATTGAGGGAAGACGGACCCATATAGCCCCTTCTACGCCGAAATCCTCCCCTTGAGCGAAATTCTTAGTCATAAATCGGTATTCTCCGAAAATGCTCGGCTTCAAGAAGGCGGAAGGTTCAGGTCTTCCTGTGGCGAGTACCGAGGCCGTCGCGCGGTTGCAATCTTTCCTTGACGAAGTTGCACATTTGGAACTCTCCGATACCCAACGAGAATGGTATCAAGTCGAAGTGGCCGCCATGCTCGACGGCAGCGAGATTCTCATGCACGAAGTTCAGCCGTTGACCGGCGCCGCCCTGCTCTTCATGAACAACGGTGTGGTGTTGGCTGAACCGTGTTGCCGGGGCCTTCGGCAATACCCACGGCACCTGCTGCATTTGTTCGTCGAGGATTTTCGTGGCACTCTTTCACCGGACGGTGACGGGCTTCTCTATCGCGTCGAGTTGTTTTCCATCTCCCCGGCCGAAGAACAACTCTGTTGGCTCCACGAGTGCCGGGAAGAGCACGACATCCCAGCTGCACAGAGATCCACGGCTCGATGGATGCGTTGGTTGAATCAAGCCTGAACCGCCGCACCGTTGAAGGACGGACGGCCGCTGGCTTCGTTTGGGGAAGGACGTGAGCGGACACATCACCGGTTTGGACGCACGCATGATTCTCGACTCTCGCGGCAACCCCACGGTCGAGGTCGACTGTTACGTGGACGGCGTGTTGGCGGGTCGTGCCGCGGTGCCGTCAGGTGCTTCAACAGGCCGTCACGAAGCGGTGGAATTGCGCGACGGCGGCCAGCCTTGGCTGGGCAAGGGCGTGGATTCCGCGGTCAACGCCGTAACCGAACACATCGCCCAAGCCCTCGTTGGCATGCCGGTGGATGACCAGCGGATGCTGGATGAAACGATCGTCGAACTGGACGGCACGGCCAACAAGGCCCGCTTGGGCGCCAATGCCACCCTTGGGGCCTCGTTGGCGTGCTTGCACGCAGGCGCAGCCCAGCATGAACTCCCCGTTTGGCGCTACGTCGGAGGCGTTGCCGGCGGATTGATGCCCGTCCCTATGATGAACATCCTCAACGGCGGTGCCCACGCGGCGTCGAACGTGGACGTCCAGGAATTCATGGTCGTCCCTCATGGGTTCGACACCTTTGGTGAAGGCCTTCGTGCCGGGGTGGAAACTTACCACGCCCTGAAGGGAGAATTGCGAAAGGACGGCCTGCTGGGTGGAATCGGAGACGAAGGTGGCTTTGCGCCCAACCTTCCTTCCAACGAGGACGGTCTTCGCTACCTCGTTCGAGCGATCGAAACCGCGGGATATTCCACCGACCAAATGGGCATCGCCCTCGACGTCGCAAGCACGGAATTCCACAAAGACGGAGCGTACCACATCGACGGTCAGGCCCTGGACAGCGAGGCCTTGGCTGACCTCTATTCTGGCTGGCTGGATCACTATCCCATCCTTTCCATCGAGGACGGTTTTGATGAAGACGACTGGCATGGGTGGTCGCACTTTACTGCCCGGGAAGGACACCGTGTGCAAATCGTCGGTGATGACCTCTTCGTGACCCAGTCTGAACGCTTGGCTCGCGGCATCGAGATGCAGGCCGCCAACGCGATGTTGGTCAAGGTCAACCAAGTCGGGACCGTCACCGAGACCCTCGAATCGATGGATCTCGCTTCACGGAACGGCTTCAACAACGTCGTCAGCCATCGGTCTGGGGAGACGGAGGACGTGACCATCGCCGATTTGTGCGTTGGAACCCGCGCGGGCCAAATCAAGACCGGCGCTCCAGCACGCAGCGATCGGACGGCGAAGTACAACCAATTGCTACGCATCGCCTCTGAAGTCAGCGATTACGCGTCCCCGTTCGACCTTTGAGACGCAGGCGTGATGTCACGCTTCAAAAGGGGCCAAAGCCGCCACACGACATGCGATTGATCGCCACCTTGCTCTGTACCCTTGTTGTCTTCAGTTTCCTTGCCGCACCGGGCATGTCTGAAGAAACGGATTCCTCGGCCACCGCGGTGGTCACGCCTGACGCAGAGTGCGACCATGTGGTTCGCATCGCACCAAGCGGCATCAAGTTCAGCCCAGCCACCCTGACCGTCGACGACGGCGCGACGGTCTGCTGGCAGTGGACTGACGAATCCATGGCCCACAACGTCGTTGAAACGGCTGAGGAAGGTGGAACTGAGGCCGCTGAGGGCGGGTTGGACTCTGGGGAGGCCAAAGAAACCGAGGACTTCCGCGTGACCTTCACCGGCGACCAAGACTTCACCTACGTCTGCGAACCCCACGCTACCTCCGACATGGTCGGTATCGTGACTGTGGGCGAAGGGGACCCTGCGCCCGCCAGCGAGACAGGATCGAGTTCCTCTTCCGAGGACGCACCCGGTTTCGCCGCACCTGCTGCCGTAGTCGCCCTGATGGCAGCTGCGATGATTCTCGCTCGTCGAGACTGAACCAACCCACGCGCCTAAATCCCAGCACGGTGGACGCGGCCCATGGCATGGGGCAGGCACATCACGGCATTCGTGGTTGCACTCCTGTTGCTGGTCACGGCCCGTCAAATTTGGCCATACGCCGACGTGCACAATCCAGTGGTGCAGGACGGCATGGACGTTGACCTGTTGATTGGGAATCTTGGTGGACCCACTTGCATGGATTGGGTGGACAACGACACCATGCTCATTTGCGATCGTGATGGAGGCCGGATTCTCCTCCTTCCTCTGACCTACGACGGGGATTGGCAGGCCGGGGATACCGAAACGTGGCTCGATGGCCTTGACCGTCCTCACGATGTGGCTTTGCTTGGCGATGCGCTGATCGTTTCTGAAGCCGGACGTTTGCGCAGCTTTGCGCTTGACGACGCAGGCGCACCGGCTGGAAACGGGACCGTGCTCGTGGACGGGATCCCTACTGGAAATCATCAGACCAACGCGGTGAACGTGCTTCCAAACGGGACCCTCGTCTGGCACTCAGGCTCCACCTGCAACGTGTGCGAGGAGGCCGATGAGCGCAACGCAGCCCTGTTGTGGGTTAACGCAACCACCGGTGAGCACGGTGTTTTGGCGAGCGGCGTTCGGAACTCCTTCGACGGGACGTGGGTCGACGGCCTCGGGTACCTCTTCAGTGACAACGGCCGAGACTGGGAGGGCGATCATCCGCCTGAGGAGGTGAATCTGCTGCTCGAGGGGGCGAACTACGGTTGGCCGTACGATGCTCCCGAAACGCCCGTCCCAGAGGGAAGCGAAGCCCCTGTGGCCACATGGACGCCTCACAGCAGCCTGAACGGCCTGGCGCACCGCCCGGGCACTTCCAGCCTGCCGGGTGGCAACCACACGGTGTACGCCACGGTGTACGGTTCATGGAACAGCATCGTGCCCGTCGGTCACGAAATCGTGCGCATCGACTTCACACAGGACGAAAACGGCCTATGGTCGGGCGCAACCTCAGTGTTTGCTTCAGACCTTGGCACGCCGCTGCCGATCGTGTTCCACCCGAACGGCGATTTGTTCTACGCCACCTTCGGTGGCAACGGACGCGTCCACGTCATCACGGCGTCGTGAATCTTCATTCGAGCGAGGTCTCGCTGAACAGTCGGAGCACGACCACGCCGGCGATGATTAGGCCCATGCCGATGAAGGCCGCCGCGTCCAGCTTCTGGTCGTAGAAGACCACCGTCACCA
>PBMM01000046.1 GCA_002723635.1 Methanobacteriota archaeon
GCAATGTGACGATGCCTTCTGAAGAACCGACGCCAGGATTTGGACTCGCAATGGCCTTGTGCGCTCTTCTCGTTGCTGCTGGGTTTGCACGGCGTGAACGAGATTGAACGCTTCGCCCTCGTTGGCGTGGTGGGTCCGCCCAGATTTGAACTGGGGACTAGCGCCCCCGAAGCGCCAAGTATAGGCCAAGCTAACCCACGGACCCGTGCGTAAGCAGGCCTCGCTACGGGGCGCCCTTCAAGAGATTGCCGCCCTTGCATCTGGGGCGCTGTGGAGCGTTGTCGGGCAGCGTCATCTTCATACCAAAGTCCACGCCCCCGAGGGCTGCAGGGCTCGTGGTCTAGGGGTTATGACGTCGCCTTCACACGGCGAAGATCGCCAGTTCAATTCTGGCCGAGCCCACCTGCATCTCCCAACGATAGCCTCAAGCATGGCGTGCAGCACCAGAGGGTCATGGACCTGCGTGCGCTCATGCTGGTCGTCCTGATGCTCATGACGCCCCTTTCGGGATGTTTTGCACCCGATGAAACGGTCGTAGTAGATCCCGTCCTTTCGGTGTCGGGTATCGACGGCGCCAACGGGACGCTGCAACTTGAGCGCGGCATGTACCATACGCTGACCATCGACAGCAACGTCGACTACACCGTCACGCCCGGCCCGTCCATGTTCCTCCAAGACAACGGCGGCACGCACCGCGTCGGGGCCTTGACCTACCCTGCAAGCACCACCAGCGTCACCCTCCTCGTGCTTGACAGCGAGGCAGCAGGCACCAACCTGTCCGTCACCGCAGGTGGCGCGATGGTCTGGATCGACGTGGTCTTCGTCGATGCCTCGACGCTCATGCTCGTGGACGGCGAGCGGGCCTACGAGACCATCGACATGCTGACCAGCCAATACAACAACCGCTGGTGCGCCTCCGCTGGGCCTGGCGGCATCAACCACGAAGGAGGTGCTGCCTACGAAGCCGCAGCCGAAGCGATGGCCCTGAAGATGTGGGACTTCGGCTTCGATCACGTCGAAGTCACCCGTTACCCGGACGACCCAGACCAACTCAACGTGGTCGGCTACAACTGGGGCAACGTCAACCCCGACGAGTACATCGTCATCGGCGGTCACTTCGACATCGCCTACGCGTTCACTCCGCCAAGCGGCGGCACCAACGAAGGCGCCAACGACGATACCTCTGGATCGACGGTGTCCCTTGAGATGGGCCAAGCCTTGGCCCAGATGGAATTCGACCACACCGTCGTTCAGGCCCTTTGGGCATGCGAGGAGGAGGGCCTGTTGGGCTCCCTTGCCTACGTGGCCAACCTGCCGGAAAACGTGTCCGTTCGTGCGTACATGAATTTCGACATGGTGGCCCTCAACTACCCGATTGTGCCCCTCACCGAGCCGATCATCGATCCGCTGACGGGCGACATCTTCGAACCCACCAAGTACGACTGGAGAATCAGCATCGCGGGTGCCAGCCAAGAGAACATGGAACGCATGATGGGCATGGTCACGTCGACCATCGTCAACGATTTGGCTTACAACCCGACCGAGGGAAATCCCATCACATGGGAAATCGCTGAGTCGTGTGCGTCAGATCATTGTGCCTTCTTTAGCGCCGGATACCCGACCTTCAATTTCTTCAGCCCCGGTGGCGACATCAGCTTCTGGCAAGAGTGGCATTCGCCTTCCGACACGCTGGAATTCATGACGGCCAAAGCTGGTGGTCCTGCGGGCATGGCCAGCGGCTTCAACAGCCTTGTCTGGTCTTCCATGGACCTCTTCATCCGCGTGGACAACGCCGAAAACTTCCACGGCACGTGGAAGGAATGAGCCGAGAAGCGTTCATCAACGACCGTGAACAGAAGAATTTCCATGGGTGTCCTCGACCAAGCGGACTGGGCCACCTTCAAGCGTTCTGAGACGTGGAAAGCCCTCGGCATCGCCGTGTTGCTTTTCGGCACCATCGCCTACGCTTCACTGAGCCTTTTCGGAAGCCTTGACGCCCTCTTTCAGTCGGACGCGGAACCGGAACCGGTTCCTGAGGTCATCTTCCAATCCGTGAACCGAACGGGCATTGAGGACGCCATCGCCAACGAAACAGGTTGGTTCCATCTCAGCGACCTCCGAGGCGACGTGATCATCCTCGATTTTATGGCCCATGATTGTTCGAACTGCCACAAGGTGCAGGAGCACCTTGAACAAGAAATGGATGATTGGAAAATCCTTGCAGAAGACAACGGCGTTGGATTCCACATCCTCGCATATGGGGCGTGGTACAACGAGGACTTGGCGTATCTGAACACCAGCGGGTTCCCCTACACCGTTCCGACCTACCCTACCGGCATTGGTTCGCCTGATGCCGCCGTGTTGCCTAACGGAACCGCCGACCCCGTTCGCTTGTTTACGGCGTCCGGCACCGGGTCCATCCCAGTCGTGGTCATCATTGACGAATCGGGCTACATCGTGCATCGCCAGAACACTGGAACGCCCACGGACGGTTGGGCAGGCTTCGATGCAGCGGTCGAGCAGGTCATCGTGGAAGGCGGCGACAGCATGGTCGACCAGCGCATTGCGTGGACGGAACCCGAGACCTCACTCACTGCTGTGTTCGTGCTTGGTGCGTTGTTGTCCATCTTGGTCTATTTCTCGCCTTGCGCCTTTCCGGTGCTGCCTGGTTTCATCTCGTACTACCTCTCGCTCGGCGCGCGTGAGGACGAACTGATCGCCGAAGAGAAGCTCAAGTCACGGATGCCCAATTCAGCGGTCATTGGACTCTTGGCCGGGCTTGGAATGCTGACTTTCTTCCTGCTCATCGGGATCGTGGCTGCAGTCATGGGAGAGGCCTTTGCTCGATCAGGTTTGATCCATTACATTGCCATCGCAGTGGCCGTCTTGCTCATCGTGCTCGGGTCATTGATGCTCATCGGCATCACGTCCCACCTGATGGGCTTCGTTCAGAAGTTCGTGGACCGGTACTCAACCACCGAAGCCGACGCCACCTTCACGCCACGCCGCAACATGTACCTCTACGGCTTCGGCTATGCGGCCGCCAGCATCGACTGCACCGCGGCCGCCGTGTTGCCCTTCGTGGTCTTCCTTGCGACGCTGGGAAGTACGGCGGTCGTCACCGGTTTGGCAGGATTGATGCTGGGCTTGCTCGTGCTCATGGTGGTCGTGGTGGTAATGGTCGGCCTGGGCCGCCAGATGATGATCAACGTCCTCAAGCGAGCTACGGGGATGATCAAACTCGTGGGTTCATGGATGATGATCATGGCCGGCGTGGGCCTAACCCTCTTCCTCACCAATCAGTCCGCCGTGTCGGCCGTGTTTGGTTGAACCATCGCCATGCGTTTGGTGATGAGCCACCATCCTACCGACCCAGTAAGGGCGCCGGTCATCGCGTCCCAGACGTAGTGCTGCTCGGTGGTGAAGGTGGACAGGATGACCAACATCACCACCAAGGCCAGGATGGGGCGCCGCTGAGATCGTTGTTCGACGGCCGTCCAACGGTCCACCAATCCTGCGAGGAGAATCACATGCACCACGTGGAGGCTCGGCCACGCGTTCCACGGGTGGTCCGAACTGCGGATGGTTTCCAAGAGCCATGCGTCGCTGGGGGTGACCGAGCGTGGCACTTCAGCGGGAACCAGCACGAAAAAGAGGCTGTGCAAAACGGTCCACGCGACCATCATTGGCACGATGTGACCCAATTCATCCATGCGTTCCTGATGCCCGTAAGCCATTCGCGCGGGAACAATGTAGAGCAAAAAGAAACCGAGGTAGATGACCGTGGTCCACGGAAGCAACGGCACGTACGCATCGATCGGAAGTTCGACCGCGTGGTCCTTTGTCGCGTTGGCAGCGTTCCAAAGGTTGGCGAGCACGTAGGACCCCAATGCGATGACACTCAGTTGGAACAGATGCAACAGCAAACGTCGGCCGTGTCGGTGCTCGCTCACGCGCCTTCCTCCCTCAGGCGACCGTCTTCCATGCGCAGGCAACGGTCCGCGATGGCCTTGGCTTCATCGGCGTCGTGGGTGACGTGGACTGCGGGTAGGTTTCGGGCCTTCAGCACTGAGCGAACCGTGTCCACCAAACGCTGACGGAGGCTGCCATCCAACGCCGAGAATGGCTCGTCGAGAAGCAGCGCCTTTGGCTCTGCAAGCAAAGCTCGAGCGAGGGCCACGCGTTGCCCTTCGCCCCCGGACAATCCGTCAACGGTGCGCTGCTCAAACCCTTCCAACCCGACTTCCTTCAGGGCCTCTGCAATGCGTGCCGCCCTCTCGTGTTTTGGGACGCTGAGCGGCAGGCCCAAGCGGAGGTTTCCGGCCACATCACGCGTGGGATAGAGGACCGGGTTCTGGAAGAGAAAGCCGATGCCGCGCCGCTCGGTTGGGGACGCCGTCAGGTCCTTTCCGTTCAACCAGACCTCGCCGGATGAAAGCGATTGCAGGCCGACAATCGAGCGAAGCAGCGTGGACTTCCCACAGCCACTTGGCCCAAGCACGGCGACGATTTCTCCCTGCGCAACAGTCAGCGACAACCCGTCGAGGACGGGGCGATCGTCAAACCGCACCTCGGCTGCTCGCACCTCCAGCCCGGCCATGTCACAACCCTCCATGCACACGGTCTTCACGCCACCGCTCCAGCAGCAGCATCAGGACCATTGTCACCAACCCAAGGACCACAGCGACCGCCATGGCTGCGGGGCGCGTGGTTGGATCGAAGCCAGGTCGCGCGAGCCACGCGTCCACGAGCACGGAAAGGGTCGATGCATTCGTGGACCGAACGAGAATCCATGATGCGCCAAATTCACCGAGCGAGAAAGCCAATGCGAGGCCAGCCGCCACCACCGCAGCGGGCCGAAGCATGGGCCATCGGACAAGAGCAAACCTGCGCCAGGGACCGATTCCGAGCGTCGCCGCACAGGCCTCAAAATCCGGTTTGAGTCGACGCATCGCAGGGAGCATGACGCGGACTACGATGGGGAGCACCAAGGTGGCGTGAGCCACGGGAAGCAACCACGGGGAGGTCAACCATCCCGGGGCGAGGCGGAGCAAGCCAAGCAACGTGCCCAAACCAACCATCACGCCTGACACCACCAACGGGACCATGGCGAGCACGGCGAGTCCCCGCGCGAGTTTCACACGTCCTTCCCGCTCGGCTCGATGCACCTGCGTGGCAAGGTACCATCCTGCCGGCAGCGCAATCGCCACGGTCATGGAGGCGGTTTGGAGGGTGGCCCAGAAGGCTTCCATCAGGGTCACACCACCAGCATCTCCCTCCAACGCCCGTCGCCATCCGTCCAAGCTGAACTTCCAGCCTTCCGATGTACGTATCCGGAAGGAAGCCACCGCGACAAGCGCCAGCGGCAAGACGGCAAAACCTGCAGCGCCCCAAACCAAGCTCCATCGGAGGATGGGTTGGCCCCATACTCCAGAGGCCAATCCTGCTCGGACGCGTTCACTAGAAGCGGCGTCCATCGCAAAACGGTGTCTTCGTTGCATGGCGTTGACGAACGATACGGCCAGGAGGAGGACAATGGCTTGGGCCACTGCTGCACCCAACACGAGTTTGCTCAGGTCCACGCGGTACCCGGGGATGCCAGCACCGCTTCCTTGTTCAGCGAGAAGGACCTCGATCGTCAACGCGCTCGGCGCCAACCACCGCACCAGCGCGAAAGATGTGAACGCGAAGGTGAAGGTCAACCCGGCTGCAGCGGTCAATCCTGGCCCGAGGAGAGGGAACCACCACGCACGCAGACGGCCGAGCAGCGTTTTGCCCTCTGGCAGCAAGCGGAGTTGCTCGAGGTAACGTGGGTCGGCTCGGGCGACACTGGGTTCCACCACGCGGACGGCCAACGACAGGTTGAACCACACCATGGCGATGAGCAGCAGCACGCTGCCAGGGCCTGCATTTTGCCACGCGGTCCAATTGCGCACGGTATAGCCCACCTCACCTGTCAGGTCAATCAACGCGAGAAAGCCCACGGCCGCAACGATCGAGGGGCAGACAAAGGGCAGTGCAATCACCGCACGCAACCGCCGGCGCCACGGGTCGCCCATCGCCGCGAGGGCGAAAGCCACGGGGACTCCGCATGCCACAGTTGCTGCTGCAGCAACAGTTGCCAAACCAGTGGCGGTACGCAGGGCCAACAGGCCAGAGGGAGACAAACCGATGACGGCGATGATCGGGGATGTCCCCGTTACCGCCCACAGCCGATTCACGGCTATGGCCATAGGGCCAAGGATCAACACGGCCAATCCAAGGATCGGAAGGACCTGCGCCAAGACCGCACGCGCAGAGCGCACGCTCATGCCTCAAGCAGGGCACTGAATGTGGCGAGCATGATGTCCAACGTCGCGACGTCCATACCGCCCAATGCCGCAACGGCGTCTTCGGGGACCAGGCTGTGGTGCCGGTAGCCGTTCGTTTCGGGGAGATCGGCGCCTTCAAGGACGCTGTACATCAGGTTCTCGTAGGGCATCTGGGCGTTCGCATCTGGACTGACCAGGTGGGCGAGGAAGGCTTCCGCAGCCGTCGTATTGGCGGCTCCGGCCAGCACGGCACCGTACTCAATCTGGTGGTAGACGGCCCCGGGGAGCGCAATGGCGGTGGATTGGGTGCTGTTGTCGCTGTAGTACGCCTCAACGCCGGGGGAGTGGCAGTAGGACACCGTCGCTGCTGCATCGCCGACGTGCCCTTCTTCCCAAACGCCATAGCCACCGCTGTAGTGGATTTCGTAGGCCTCAGACCACCCCGTGGTGATGATGGGTTCGTTCATGAGCATGGCTTCCCACCACGTCCACGCGTCGTCACCGAGCCCTTGCAGGGTGGCGAGGAAGAACGCTCGACCTGGGGACGAACTGAGCGGGGAAGGAATGGCCACCTTGCCGGTCCATTCGTCTTCGGTGAGGTTCCAGAGGCTTGTTGGCATTTCATCAACAACCGCGGCGTCCACGTTCAGGCAGATGTATCCATGATCGAAAGGCACGCCGTGATCGGTCAGGCTTGCTCCTTCCTCCAGCACAGCACCGTCAAGTCCGGTCAAGTCCACGCCATGCAAATGAATCAGGCAACGGTTGACGGCAAATGGAAGGTAACTCCCGTCCAAACCTAGCGCCACGTCCACCTGGGGCGTTCCGTCATACAGCAGCACTTGCTCGAGGATACTACCTGCATCGTCAGCTCGAATCAATTCCACTTCAATGCCCGTTTCGTTGGTGAAATCCTGTAAGAAGGACTCGGACAAGGAAGCGATGTCGTAGGTCAGCACACGCAAGACACCATCGTCTTCTCGGAGGGTGGCCTCAAACTCGCTGCAGTCCTCGGTCAACAACAGGTCTTCGCTGAGGCAACCGCTGAGGCCGGCGCACACCAGCAGGAGCACCATGAAAACGCCCCTCATGCGGTCGCCTCCGTCACGTGAAGGACCGCCATGAGGCGATTTGCGCGATCAACCACGTCCAACGGGTGGTGGCCGAGCACGTACAGGCCAGGTTCCCAACCGTATCCGCCACGGTCCAGCACCACGTCGACGGGCCCTTCGTTGCCGTTGAGGACACCACGTGGCGCTTCTGCAACATTCCACTCAAGCGCATTGAGGGCACGATCGATGATGTCCATACGTGGACCTTGCTCGTTTGCAGGTGCCCGAAGGTTGAGCACTGCGGTGCGTTCTGGGTCGAGTTTCCTGACGCCCATCAAGAGTCCAGCAAGGCTCTTGGAAGCGCCCATGGCTGGTGTTGAGTGGTGCTTGAGAGCGCCGTCAACGACGGTGATTTTACCGGGGTACGCCGCCACATCTTCCGCTGACGCGGCGTCTTCCGGGCAGGCAGCCAAGTTGAACCCAACCGCAGGAATCCAATCCATCAGGCGTGCGGGGTCAAGTCGGCCTCGTGCCCACTCGAGACGGCGGAGGAGTGCCAAGTCCGCCTGATCTCCTGTCAAGTCCGTTCCTGTGAGCGATTTGTCGTACCGCAAGGTTTGGTTTCCTGAGAGCTGGAATTCCACAATGAATCGCTGGCGCAACACGCGCGCATCCTCGCCGACCTGATCTAAGGCATTGGCAAGTTCGTTGGCCCAGCCGTCCACCACGACTTCGTCGGCCGAGGGGCCCATCTCAGGCGCATCACGGTGGTATTGCCGGGAAACGGTGGACTGAGTGGTGCCGAGAATGTCGGCAATGTTGGCTTGCGACCAGCCTCGTGAGCGAAGGCCAAGTCCAAGTTGATGGTGCAGTCGTTCGAGCCACGTCGCGGCGGTATGTCCGAGCATGACTCACGATTTCCACGGCGGTATTTAGGTTGAATCATTACCCATGCATTGTGCATGATGTTTCCTCATACCCTTCGTCAACCTCAGGCCCAAGGGCGTCCTTCAAGGGCCTCCGATGGCCCCACGGGTTCATGGAGGGGGAAAACAAACGCTTCCTCGAATCCGTCTTGGCCGAGGTCTTGGCTCATCTCGAGCCCCCAAAAGACGGAAGGATTCGTCACGACCTGACGCCTTCCAGCCTTCGCAAAACCACGGACCTC
Organism: Methanobacteriota archaeon; assembly: GCA_002723635.1. Classification (GTDB taxonomy): domain Archaea; phylum Thermoplasmatota; class Poseidoniia; order Poseidoniales; family Poseidoniaceae; genus MGIIa-L3. Next base: position 8,532 of record PBMM01000046.1, read on the forward strand.
GAACTCCCGATTGTTGGTGCCGGTCTGGAACAGGTCTTGGAGGACATTCGCACGTACCTTAACGGGGCCGTTCGCACAGATCAACCTGGTTTCATGAACCCGTTGTGGGGTGGGCTTACTCCCGAAGGTCTTGCAGGAGAACTGGTTGCGGCAGCGACGAACACCTCGATGTACACGTACGAAATTGCACCTTTGGCGAGCCTCATAGAAACCGCAGTGCTCGACAAGATGCGGCAGCATCTGCGCATGCCCTCTGGTGCAGGGACCCTCACCACAGGCGGTTCTGCTGGCAACCTCCTGGGCGTCTTGTGCGCACGCCAAGCCGCGCTTCCTGCATCGGGTCATGACGGGTTTGACGGGCGGTCATGGTGCATGTTTGTCTCAGAGGAGGCCCACTACTCCGTGGCTATGGCCGCCAACGTCGTGGGGCTTGGCCGTGCGAACCTCATCAAGGTCGATACCGATGGACATGGTCGCATGGACCCTGCCGCCTTGGACAGGGCGATACAACGCGAGGCGGAACTTGGACGCAAGGCGCTCTGCGTCGTGGCTACAAGCGGCACCACCGTGCGCGGTTCCTTTGATCCAATCCAACCGATTGCCGACGTTTGTGAGCACCATGGCGTCTGGTTGCACGTCGACGCAGCCTGGGGCGGTGCTTGCCTGTTCTCATCGACCCACCGTCATTTGATGGACGGCGTTGAACGAGCCGATAGCGTGTGTTGGGATGCTCACAAAATGATGGGTTTGCCACTGGCCTGCAGCGCCTTTATCGTTCAACGTGTTGAGGTTCTTCGTGCTGTATGTGCCCACGGCAATGAGGCGCACTACCTCTTCCATGACGATGCTGAGGACCAGGATCTCGGGCGCTTGTCCTTGCAATGCGGCCGACGAAACGATGCCCTCAAACTCTTCCTGGCATGGCGTTTGCGCGGTGATGCGGGCTGGGGTGCCTTGGTCGACCGGTACATGGAGCTCGCTGCACATTTGTCGGAGCGTATTCGCAGCGAACCGACGCTCGAGTTGGTGGGGGAACCCTCGTGGACGAATGTCTGTTTCCGTGATGTCCCTGATGGCGTGCCCAAACTGGGCGAATCCATCGACCGTCACAACGCCGATCTAAGGGCGGCCTTGCTCGAGGAGGGCCGCTTCATGGTGAGCCGGGCAGATTTGGATGAGCGCGTAGTCTTGCGTTCCGTCATCGCCAATCCTGCCGTTGAATCCTCGACGCTCGATGACCTGGTGGACGCCGTGCTTCGACTCGCTCGAACCTTACCAGCCCATGCGAAGTCACAGGTTGAAGAACCGCGGGCATGAGCATCAACCATGAGCGAAGGACCGCTGGTGCGCACCCCACTCTACGACGAACACGTTGCCCTTGGTGGCCGCATTGTTGACTTCCATGGGTTCGAATTGCCGATTTGGTACAGTTCGATTTCTGAGGAACATCTGGCCACCCGAAGCGGCGCAGGATTGTTCGATGTCTCGCACATGGGACTGTTCCGCTTCGCAGGGCAAGGCGTTCGCGAATGGCTGGAGACCTTGGCCACGCAGCGCGTCTCAGCCGTTTCACCGGGCCGTTGCGCCTACACCCACTTCATGGACCACGAGGGACACATCATCGACGACATGATCTTCGCCGTCGTTTCGGAGGACGAAATCCTTGGTGTTCCAAACGCATCGATGATCGACGTCATGCGCGAATGGTTCGCCGATTTCCTTCCTGAGGACGGTTCCATCACGCTCGAGGATTGCTCGGACGCGACTGCCATCCTTGCGTTGCAGGGTCCCAAGGCCAAGGATGTCCTGACGTCCGTTTTGGGAGAAGGCGCACATGTCGGTCGTTTCCGCTGGTCGCCGCTCGAAGGTTCTGCGCTCAGCATATCGGGCTACATCCAAGGCACGGGTTATACCGGCGAGGCAGGCTACGAAATCCTCGTTCCCAACGACGATGCGGCCCCGCTCTGGCGAGCGCTGATCGCCGAAGGCGCGACGCCGGTTGGCTTGGGTGCCCGGGACACGCTTCGCCTGGAGAAGGGTTTCCTCTTATCCGGCGTCGATTTCCTCTGGCCTTCGTTGGCCAGCANCGAGGACGANGGCTTCCTNGCACGCGATTCGTGGGAATCCAANGTTCCCTTTGGNTGGGGCTTCGANCACGACCACCCCGGCGCCGCNAAGATGCGCAGCCATCAGGANGGNGACGCNNGNTGGTGGGGCGTTCGCTACCTCGAGAAGGGNCCACTGCCCCGTCCNGGAAAGCCCGTGACNTCGATGGACGGTGCGCCTTTGGGGCAATTGACCTCGGGNGCTCCCGCGCCTTCGCTGGACAACGNNGGNATTGGCATCGGCTANCTGGCCGGCGTCAGCGAAGGCGACGAGGTCTTGGTGCAAGCCAGCCCTCGNAAGGCCGTCAAGGCTGTCGTCGTTCGACCGCCCTTTGTCTGAGCCTTAGGACATCAGGCGCTCAAGGGCCTCAAGCCACAATGCGATGGCTCTGACCTGTATCATGCCGGCGCCTTCAGGGACCTGAATCGCCTTCGCTTCACTTAGGGCATCCACCAGCGCTTGAGGATCGTTCCACGGGCACGCCACGCCAAAACCCTCGGCAGTGGCCACGTCACCCATCAGCACGTCAGCGTTCACGACGCAGGGCACGCCCCGGGCCGCCGCCTCGAACATGCGAACCGGCAGGGCGCCGTCAGCGATGTTGCCGCGTTCCGGGTCGTACATGGCCACGGCCACGTCGACACCGTCGTGGAGGCGGTCAAGGTCTTCNTGGACGTATCCGTGCTCGAGTTCGACGGTCAATCCCGACGCCTCAAGGCGCTGCCGTGCCTCATGGGCTGCGACACCGTCACCGGCCCATCGAAGGACGGGACGATCTTCCTCGGGAAGCAAGGAGAGCGTCTGAATCAGAAGATCGGCGGTGGCNACGTCGCGGACCCTGCCGATGCAAGCAATGCGCCACGTGNTGTCCTTNACCGCTTGGCGTGCTGAACCGTGGGCTGGACGGTTTTCGAGCACCATNGCGGTTCGACCCCACGCCTCGATCTGTTGTTGGAGGCCCGGAGCGTCGTAATCAGCGCGAGCGCCGCTGGTGGTGACGATGAGGTCAGCATGAGGAAGGCCTTGCTTGGTCCGCTGCTCCAACCAGCGGCTNGCCAAGCGTCGGTCAAGCCTGTTTGGTGCGCCGATGCGTGCCCACGTATGGCGAAGGNCATGCATGTCGAACACCGTGGACGCCCCTTGTTTGCGCAAGGCCCGGGCGAGAGGAAGCGTGTCGGCGTCGTGGCACACCACCACGTCCGGCTGAGCACGAAGGCATGCATCGAGCGCGCTGCGACGGAAACGACGCAAACCGCGGAGCGTGGCAAAACTCGCCCCGTAGGTCTGGACCCCGAGGTGATGCCGAACGATGCGAACGTCACCGATCTGTTCCTTTGCCGGATGTTCCTCCCTCCGATCGAAGGCGTGAACAGTGACGGAGTGGCCTGCATCCGCAAGCCAGCGGGCTTGCCGCAGCACCCGTGTATCCGGGGCGCAGGCGTTGGTGACGAGCATCACCACCTGACCCATGCAGGGCCACCTCCGGTCGAGGTCATGAGGATTCGCCGTGCTGTGTCCGAATGACGATGATTAAATCCGGCCGATATTGGTCTCGACTGAGGTGGCACGATGGTCGACCAACTCCCCAACCTTGGACGCGAAGCCGAGATGCTGATGGCCATGGGCTACGCATCCATGGACGATTTGTTTTCCGACGTGCCTGTTGACGTGCGGATGGAGGAGGACCTGCCTCTTCGTCCTCCACAAAGNGAGGAGGAAATCATCGCTGACGCCCGACGCTTGCTCGGCGCCAACGTGTCTCTCGGGAGCATGGCGTCCTTCATCGGTGCGGGGCTCTACCGGAATCACGTTCCTGCCGCGGTGTTCCAACTGGTCACGCGTGGCGAATTCCTTACTGCATACACGCCGTACCAGGCCGAAGTTAGCCAGGGCATGCTGCAGGCCATGTGGGAATTCCAAGGCCTCATCAGCGAACTTGTCGGCCTCCCAGTGGCCAACCTCTCCGTGTATGACGGCTCTTCTGCCGCGGCCGAAGCCATCACGTGTGCTGTACGCGTGCACGGCCGGAAAGCCACTCAGAAGGGCGTCGTGTACGTGTCCGAACTGGTCCCCCCCGACCGATTGTCCGTGATTCACAATTACACCCAAGGCGGCGGAATTGAACTGCGCACGCTTCGCCACCTCGAGGACGGCACGGTAGATCCTGCTTCTGTGGCTGAAGCTGCCGGTGCATGCGCTGTGTACGTTGAGCAGCCCAACCCACTTGGCTTGCTCGACGCCAGCCTGACCAGTGTCAAAGACGCCATTGGAGAGCACACCGCGTTCATCGTCGGCGTCAACCCAGTGTCCCTCGGCCTCTACGAAGCACCGGGCCATTACGGCGCCGACATCGTCGTGGGCGAAGGGCAGCCCTTCGGCTCTCCAATGACCGCAGGCGGCCCCATCTACGGNATCTTTGCCTGTTCCAAGGCCTACATGCGCCAAATGCCCGGTCGAATCGTCGGACGAACCATCGACGAAGACGAGCAAACCGCCTTCTGCCTGACGCTTTCCACCCGTGAACAGCACATCCGCCGCCACCGTGCAACCTCAAACCTGTGCACCAATGAGACGCTCATCGCCCTCATGGGGGCCATGCACATGTCCTTGCTCGGTCCAGAAGGAATTCGAAGCTTGGCGGTGCGCAACGCCGCCGCCCTCCACGCGGTCGTTCAAGCCCTTGAGGGCGTGGACGGCGTTGAGTTTGTTCACCCCGACGGTCACCACTTCAACGAAATCGCCGTGCAACTGCCAGGCCCTGCATCTGCGTGCATCGCGGCCTTGGAAGCGCACGGCGTGTTGCCCGGTTTCGACCTCGGACGTTGGTCTGAGGCACGCTCCAACCAATTGCTTGTGACCGCGACGGACCAGACGCGGCCGGAGGACATCGATCGCTTGGCGTCCGCTATGGCCGCTTGGTGCGCGGAGGTGGTCGCATGAACAACCTCTGGGATTTCACCGGTGCCGAAGGCGCAGGCTACGCTCAACCCGCGCCATTGGTGCCTGAATCCGATCTTTCCCTGGCCACGCCTCTGCTGCGCAAGGATGCACCACGTTGGCCCCGTCTTTCCGAGCCGGAAATGGTCCGCCATTACACGAACCTCTCTCGACGGAACTTCGGTATCGACACCGGATTCTACCCGCTTGGCTCGTGCACGATGAAACACAACCCTCGCGTGAACGAGGTCATCGCTCAAATGCCCGGCATTTGCGACATTCACCCGCACCAACCCGAGCACCATTTGCAGGGTTTGCTGTCGATTTTCCATGAAATGCAGCACATGCTGGCCGTGTGCGCAGGCATGGACGAAGTGACCCTGCAGCCAGTTGCAGGTGCGCAAGGTGAATTTACCGCCGTGCGTTGCATCCAGGAATACTTCCGAGAGCGCGGGGAAGCCCAGCGCACCCGCATCGTGGTGCCGGATTCCGCCCACGGGACCAANCCCGCAAGCGCCGCCATGGCCGGCTTCGAAATTGTCGAGGTGCCCTCCACCGAGGACGGTCGAATCGACCTCGAGGCTCTTGCTGCTGTGTTGGACGACACCATTGCTGCGATGATGATTACCAACCCGAACACCCTCGGGCTGTTCGAGACGGACATCGCTGCTGCTGCCGAGCTGGTGCACGGCGTGGGCGGTCAGATGTACTATGACGGNGCGAACTTCAACGCCATCATCGGCCGAACGTCCCCCGGGCTGATGGGCTTTGACGCGGTCCACTACAACCTCCACAAGACCTTCAGCCAGCCGCACGGCGGTGGCGGTCCTGGTTCTGGCCCCATCGGCGTCAAGGCGCACCTTGCCCCCTTCTTGCCGGGTCCTGTCGTGGATGTTCGAGCAGCCGAAGCGGGCGAGCGTACCGTCGAAAGCGGCCGTTGGTTCCACTGGCGAGAGCCGAAACACAGCATCGGGAAGGTGCAGCAATGGCACGGAAACGCTGGAGCAGTGGTGCGATGTTGGGCCTTCTACCGACGTTACGGGCGCGACCTTCGAACGATGTCTGAGCATGCCGTGCTGAATGCGAATTACCTCCGTCACGCCATCCACAGGGAAGCGAAGGAGGCCGGTGTGGATCATCTCTTCGTGGACGGTGCACGCACCGACGTCGCCAAGCACGAGTTCACTCTCTCCATGCAACCGGCCAAGGAAGCCCTCGGTGTGACCGCCATGGACATCGCCAAGGGGTTGCTCGACTTGGGCTACATGGCCCCAACCGTGTATTTCCCNCTCGTCGTGCCTGAATGCTTGATGATNGAGCCAACAGAAACCGAGGCCAAAGACACCCTCGACCAATTTGCGAAGGACTTCGTGGCCGTGGTCGGCACCGACCCTGCGACCTTGCACGCCGCGCCGGTCACCACGCCGGTGCGCCGTGTCGATGAAGTGTACGCTGCCAGGAATCTTTGTCTCAGGGTNCCTGAAGAGGACCTCTGANCCACACCACGTTGAAGTGCGTGGCTCTCCCAAGNNAGAACGATGGCCACTTGGGAGCGTGACCGNTCGGTNTCCCAAGCCGGNTCGATGCTGTTTCCAATGGCGTGGTCGCCNTTGTTCTGGTTGGCNCTCNTCTTCGAAGGGCCACTCGANTATGGAAGCAACATGGCTCTTGTGTTCCTCGTTCTTGGCCTCGTGATGCTAGGCTTTCCTCTGTTTTTGCTCAGCGAAGCTCGCCCCATGGCGCGACAAGGTGCGCGTTTGGGCATGGGGGCATTGGCGGGATTGTTCGTGTTGGCGTTGGTCGGTGTTTCGGTGTGGATCATCGGCTGTTGCGGACTGTTCACATGGGGTCTGAGCGCACGGTCAATCCATCGCGCCCTCTCTACGCCTCAGTGGCGCTCACTGGTGCCCATTGAAGCCGTCAACCTCGGTTCAGACTGGCGTCGAAAGGAGGGCCTTAGCGCGACGTTTGAGTGCCGCCTCAACGGCGACCGTGCCTTGCTCAGCATGGAAGAATCCGTGGCATACCTGTACGTCACCGGTCCACACAAGCTTGACCTCTCCCCCGCTGATTTTGGCTTGGACGACCCTGAAGAGGCTTGACGCTCCACTTCCAAGGTATGCAGCCCGACCCCGTGTCGGAACACATGATTCGGCTTGGGATGATTCGGGCCCGTGGTGCTGCTGCACGTGCGGTGGCTGGCGGAGCCGCTCCACGTCTTCGGCAGGTCGGGTTGGCCCTGCTTCGGGCCGATCTCCGTCGCGCACGTGAGGCCTTGGACGCGAGTCGCCTTCGAGGTTCAGGATGGTTCGATTGGCGACATCTCCCTCCCCACGTCGTGGAACTTGCTGTGGTCAGGGCCCGCCGATTGGGCTTCCCTTCAACACGGGCGGTCGTGAGGCGGGACGAGACACTCGACGGTCACGTATGGCTTCCCGTGGGTGGTTTTCGGCGATGAGTGGTGTTGTTCGGTCATGGGCACGTTGATGAACCGCCAAAGGAGGCAACGAGGCATGGAAGTCACCATCCTCCTTGGCTCGAAATCCGACATGCCCGTTGCCGAAAAGTGCACCAAAATCCTCGACATGTTCGAAGTCACCTACCAGCTCCGCGTTGCCTCCGCTCACCGTTCTCCTGCGTTCGTCGAATCGATCATCAAAGACGCTGAAGCCGACGGTTGCAAGATCTTCATTGCTATGGCCGGCTTGGCGGCGGCTCTGCCCGGTGCCGTGGCTGCCCTGACCACGAAGCCGGTCATCGGTGTCCCCTGCGGCGGACGAGTCCCCTACGACTCCCTTCTCTCCATCGTGCAGTTGCCTCCCGGCGTTCCCGCAGCCACCGTTGGTGTGGACCGCGGAGACAACGCCGGATACCTGGCCACGCAAATCCTCGCCATCGCCGACCCTGCTCACGCGGCTCGCCTCGCTCAGAACAAACTCGACCAGGTCGAGCGCGTCAAAGCGATGGACCGCGAGGTCAACGGGGGAGCTTGAATGTTCGACGCCGAGGAGTTCATCTCCGAGGCGGTTGAGACTCTCAAGCAGCAGATCGACGGCATCGCCATCATCGCGTGTTCCGGTGGCGTCGATTCGGCGGTTGCAGCCGTGTTGGCTCACCAGGCCGTCGGCGGCCTTCTCCACTGCGTGTATGTGGACACGGGATTCATGCGCAAAGGCGAGACCGAGCAGGTCGAAGCCATGTTCGCCGCTCATGGCATTGAACTCACGACCGTGCACGCTGCTGACCGTTACTTTGCGGCCCTTGAGGGCGTGACAGAACCCGAAGCAAAGCGCAAGGTCATCGGTGAATTGTTCATCCGCGTGTTCGAAGACGAGCAGGTCAAGGTCGATGCGAAGTACCTCGTGCAGGGGACCATCGCACCCGACTGGATCGAGTCCGGCGGCGGCGTTCGTGACACGATCAAGTCGCATCACAACGTCGGCGGTTTGCCCGAGGACATGACGCTGGCCGTCGTGGAACCCCTTCGCGAACTGTACAAGGATGAGGTGCGCGAACTTGCGCGTGCGCTTGGCATCAGCGTCGCAGAAAGGCAACCCTTCCCTGGACCTGGCCTCGCCGTCCGCACCTTGGGTGATTTGACGCCCGATCGCGTTGGTGTCGTGCGCGAGTGCTGTGCGATCGTTGAGGAAGAATTCGAAGCCGCCGCTGAGCGCGGTGAAATGGAACTTCCTTGGCAGTACTACGCTGCCCTTCTCCCGGTTCGATCGGTGGGTGTTCACGGCGATGTCCGTGCCTACGGCGAGACGATTGTCGTGCGTGCCGTGCGAAGCATGGACGGCATGTCCGCGCGTTACTCAGAAATCCCCCACAGCATCCTCCAGAAGGTCAGCACCCGAATCACGAACGCCTGCAAAGGCTCGGTGAACCGTGTGGTCTACGACATCACCCACAAGCCTCCGGGCACCATCGAGTGGGAATGAGCGGGGCATCGGACCTACTGCGCTTCGATGTCGTGTGGTCCTTCTGAATCGTCCTCAAAGAAGCGATTAAGAAGGGGAGGCGGGTCGCTCACCTCGCCGATTTAGCTTAGCTGGTGGAGCGTGGGACTGTTAATCCCAAGGTCGTGGGTTCGAGCCCCACAATCGGCGCTTAGGTTCACGCCACCACGACGTCGTCGATGTCCACGGTTTCGAGAAGCCTGCTGGCGGGGGCGTGGACCTGAACGCTCCCGTCAACGACGAAGGCAGCGCTCACATCAGGAAGGAGTCCCTCAGCATTGTGATCTATGTGGAATAAGGCGTCACCGGCTTCGACCCAGTCACCGACCTTGGCCGCGAGTTCGATGCCTGCGCCAAGGTCCAACACATCGGCAGGATGCGTTCTTCCTGCGCCGATGCTGACGAGGAAACGACCGAGGGCAAGCGCATCGATGTCGCTGATCCACCCCGCCGAGGTGGCCGTGACGGTCGTCCTTGTGCGTCCTCGTGGAAGCACCGACCACGGGTCTTCAAGCAGCGAAGCGACCGTCTTTTCCTCCACGCCTTGGCGCATGCACATCGCTGCAAAGGCCTGCATGGCCGAGCCATCTGCGATGACCGCATCCACGTCAGCCCCCAACGCTGCGCCTTGCATGCGAACGAGTTCCATGGTGTCGGCCGGTCCACCACCGTGGAGACACGCCACGGTTTCGGCGACCTCATGCGCGTTGCCAAGCCACCGTCCAATGGGGTGGTCCATGGACGTGATTTGAGCGGTGACGCTCATGCCCAATGCGCTGCCTACCTGGACCATGGAATGCGCCAACGCGCGTGCTTCGTCGAGGGTCTGCATGAATGCAGCACGACCGCACTTGACGTCGAGAACTAGGCGTTCCAATCCTTCTGCAAATTTCTTTGAGACAATCGAGGCGGTGATCAGTCCAATGTGCGGGACAGTAGCAGTCACGTCACGTGCTGCGTAGAGGATGCGGTCTGCAGGCGCGATTCCCTCGGTTTGCCGGCTGATGAAACAGGGATTGGTGCGCATCTGGTCAAGGGTCAGCCCCGTGTTGAAGCCTGGGATGGCCTCGAGTTTGTCGATGGTGCCCCCGGTGTGCGCCAACCCTCGTCCGGCCAGCATTGGTACCACCAGGCCGGACGCCGCAAGGCATGGCGCGAGGATGAGGCTCATTTTGTCGCCTACACCGCCCGTGGAGTGTTTGTCTGCACGTCCCTGTGTGGCTTCGAAGGTGGCACCGGAGGTGGCCATGTGTTTGGTCAGAAGCGCCGTTTCGGTCGGTGATAGCCCTTGGAGTTGGCACGCCATCAGCCAAGCGCCAACTTGCTCAGGAGCCACGTCGCCGCAGAGCAACCCCTCAATGAAACGCTGAATCATCGTTTCATCGAACGCGTGTCCGTCGCGTTTCCACGCGATCAGGTCAGGCACGCTGTACGACGCCACCATGCCACCTCATGACGCCAGCCCGATTTCCACGAGCCGCTGGTGCAGGTAGTCGTCCGCCAAGATGGAGGGATACTGTGCATCCCCACCGGTCATCGCCACGAATTTCGGACGGGGCGTGAGGTCCACGTCGCCTCGCGGATGGACAAACATGGGCATGGAGTAGCGTTCTGTGGCGGCGTCAGGCGGGTTGACCACCCGATGGGTGGTGGACTTGAACAGCCCGTTGGTGAGGTTCTGCAGCATGTCGCCGCTGTCCACAATGATGTGATCGTGGTTGCCTTCCACTTCGATCCATGAGCCGTCGTGGTCCATGACCTGGAGGCCATCTGCGGTGGCTCCCACGAGAAGCGTCAGGAGGTTGATGTCCTCGTGCTGAGCGCTTCGAACGGCTCCAGGGGGCGTGTCTGGGGCCAATTCAGGGTAGTGGATCACGCGGAGAATGGTGTTGCCGTCTTGCGCCATGTCGGGCAACCAACCGCTGGCTTCGCCGAGGTACAGCGAAGCGGCGCTCAAGAGATCCACGGACATGCGTTCCATCGCTTGGTAGAGTCCGTCGATGTGGCCTTCAAATTCCGGGACGTCCGCGTTCGGCCAGAAGTTTCGAGGGAAGGCACCCTGCGAAGGATGCCCGTCCGGCAAGGTGCGTCCGGTTTGCCAGAATTCCTTGAGGTCTGGTTCTGGATTGTCCTTGGCGTGTTCGACACCGTACGGCGTGTAGCCGCGTTGCCGGAACATGTCGGCGCGTTCGTAGCTCCGTTTTGTGGCGTCGTCCAAATGGAAGAATCGCCCGATGGTGGCGTAGGCTTGGTCGATGGCTGCCGCAGAAATGCCATGACCGGTCAGGGCGAAGAAGCCGATGTCCTTCAGCGCGTCCCCCATGGTGGTGACGAAGCGTTCGCGCGCCTCGCCACCTTCATGCCAGTCCCGCAGGTCGCAGACGGCCAAGGTTCGTGTCATGAGCGCCACCAGCCTGTGCAGTTCACTCTCGGAGTTTGGAGATGAGTCGGATGACTTCGACGTAAATCCACACGACGCTCATCACAAGCCCGAAGGCCGCCCACCATTCCATGTGCTTCGGGTAGCCGTTGGCCGCTCCGGTTTCAATGAAGTAAAAGTCGCTGAGGAG
>PBMM01000047.1 GCA_002723635.1 Methanobacteriota archaeon
CCAACGTGGCGAACAGCGCAAGGGCGCCGGTCATCAGCCCCACTCCTCGAAGGACGGTCGGAGGGATCTTCCTTGGAACGGTCCGAAGGTGCGCAAGAGAGGCCAAAGCGAGCCAAGGCAAGAAGGAGGCCGTCTCGACCGGGTCCCAGGCCCAATACCCTCCCCAATCAAGGATCAGGTAGGCCCACAGCCCGCCCAACCCAATGGCCAAGGTGGTGACGAAAAAGCCCGGACGTGCTTGTCGGACCATGCGGTCAAGCAATCCTGCGTCGTCATGGCCAATGGACGAGACGGCGGTCGCTGCAATGGAGAGGCAGAAGGCGTATGCCAGAAACACCAGGGGTGGATGGACCACCATCAAATCGGTTTGGAGCAGCGGGCTAAGTTCCCCAGGCAAGGCCCCTGGAAGGGTCGCAGCGAAGGGTTTCAGATGTGTTGCAAGCAGCATCAGCAGAGCGGCAAAGCCTCCAAGCAACGCCACCCTGCGTTCTGCCATCGCATCGGTCTCGCGTTCCATGGGACGGCGCCACCACCACGCAAGGGTAGCGGTGAACCCTGCCCAGAGCAACAAGGGGCCCGTTCGTGCCGACCATGTAGCGGCCACGCGGTAGAGCAGCGGCATGTCGCCGCCACCTGAGGCGTTGACCACCGCAACGGAGAGATCGTTCGTGACGAAACGATGGACGAGTACAAAAAACGGCACCCACGCGAGCACGACGCCGAGTGTCGGGAGAGGGGATAGGCCCTCCGCCTTCCTCCAACGACCCCAAGGAAGCAAGACCATGAGGCAGCCCGTCAGGCCGAGCCCGAGTGCGAACCACCCCATCGGTCCAATGGAGGAGGCTCATGTCGTGAACCTTGCCTCGCGCGCGGAGGTCACCAGCCGAAGTGCTTTGCGCGAGAATATCCGAAGGAAAGCAGCACGGAAATGACGCGCTTGGTCAACAAGGTGGGGCGGCGAACCAAGATCTTCAGGCCGATGCCCAGCTTCTGCAACGGCGACATGGTCCCAAGCTCTTCGGGAAGGCAGTGTGCCATCGCCGACATCTCCTCATCGCTCAAATCGTACAAGGCCGTTTTTCCGCGGAGGATCTTGTGGTACGGAGGGAAGGTCCCTTTCCAGCGCTTTTGGTAGCCACCGAGCCGGGATTTGGTCGGCAATCCGGACCCGAGGGCTTCCGCAAAAGTCTCAGCAGCAGCCCGTCCGGACCACAACGCAAGATGGGTGCCACCTTCGAACAAAGGCGAGGTAAAACCGGCGGCGTCACCGACCAGCAGGAGTCCATCCTCTACCGTGCTTGGCCTCGGCCCGGAGATGGGAATAGTTCCTCCAAATGGTCGGACCTTGATGCCCTCTTTGCGCCATGGAGGGTTCACGTGAGGTTTGCCGTTCAGGTATGTGTCCTCAATGAATTGATCGAGGTACTTTTTGGCGCCTTTCACTTCGGTGGTCACCAGCCCAACGTTGGCCCGTTCACCGGCTTTGGGAATCATCCACACGTACCCGTGAGGAGCGTATTCTGGCTGGATGTAGAAGTCGAGGAAACCGTCGTTCTCCACGTCGTTCAGTTCGTACTGAAAGCCCGCGATGACTTCGACTTCGCCAGGCATGTCGAGGATCTTTGAGGCCGCTCCATACACGCCAGATGCATCGACGACACCGCGGCAGCGGATGGGGAAGGCGTCGCCTCGACCGTCAAGATTCCAATTGGAAAATTGATTTTCATCGTCATATTCACGTTCCATTTTGGTCACGCGATGACCCAAATGTATGGCCGCACCCTGTTCCTCGGCCTGCTCCATGATCCATCGCTCAAAGAGATGCTTTTCGAGGACGTATCCTGGCTCGGTGAGTAACTTCGCCGTGCCGTCGGGAAAAATGACGCGGACACCGTCTACCGCGAGGGCGATGACGTGTTCGGGGAGGTCCAACTCGAGTTGCTCCGTGGCCAAATGCGACAGACATTCACCGCAATGGACGGGCGTCCCAATCTCTGGGTCAGCCTCGAGGACCATCACAGAAAGGCCGAGCCTCGAAGCGTGAAGTGCAGCCGAGCCACCACCTGGCCCGGCGCCAATGACCACGAGGTCAACGTCGACGTCGGGGGCCTCCGCCATGGCCCTGCTTGGGCGGATGGAGTCCATCAATGGTGCGTCTGGACCGCGTCATGGACTTCAGCGAAGGTCCAAAGGCAAAACCACAGACAGCAGCCCGTGGCATGGCGGACCCTCAAGCGGTGGGTGGACCACCTGGAGCAGCGCGGCGAGGTGCTGCGCATCCCTCGCCCCGTCGACGTCGTCCACGAAGCTGGTGCCATCGCCGACCTGTTGGTCAAGAACGATGGGCCAGCGGTGATCTTCGAACAACCTCGGCTGGCCGACGGGACGATTAGCGACATTCCTCTGGTGATGAACCTCTTTGGGAGCGAGGACCGAACGCTTCGGGCGTTGGGTGTTGAGACCGAGACAGCCATCGGCGACCGCATGGTGGCCATGATGAAGCCCGATGTTCCGCGCTACCTCAAGCGACCGTGGGAGGCTTTGCCCTTGGCCATGGACGCGATTGCCTTTGCCCCAAAGCGGAAGCGCCGTGGTCGCGTGCAGCGCATCGTCGATACAGATCCTGACTTGTCAAAACTCCCCATTCCCACGACGTGGCCAATGGACGGTGGCCCATACATCACGCTCCCGTTGGTGGTGACCCGGGACCTTGCCTCTGGCGAGCACAACCTTGGCATGTACAGGTCGCAAATCTTCGGTCCAAAAGAGGCGGGGTTGCACTGGCAAGTCCACAAGCACGGCGCAGACCACGCTGCTGCGGGAGTGAAAATGCCGGTGGCGATTTGCCTTGGCGGCCCGCCTGAACTGATCTTCTCAGCGATTTCCCCGCTGCCGGACAACCTTTCCGAGTACCAATTCGCAGGCATCCTCGGTCGTCGTCGGCTGCCCCTGACCAAAGCAGCGACGCAAGACCTCTGGATTCCTGCCGAGGCGGACATCGTCATTGAAGGATGGACCGACCCTACGGACTTACGCGTCGAAGGTCCCTTCGGCGACCACTACGGCTTCTACTCTCTCACAGGACATTACCCCGCATTGAACGTGACCGCTGTGACGCGCCGTGCCGATGCCATGCTGCCGGCGACCATCGTCGGACTGCCTCCAATGGAAGACGGATTCCTCGGCGAGGCGATTGGACGCCAGTTCAGCCCAGTCCTTCGATTCCAACACCGCGACGTAGTCAGCGTCCACCTTCCGTTGGAAACTGGATTCCACAACCTTGCCATCGTCGCCTCCAAGCAACGGTATCCGCGCCAAGGGCGAAAGACGGCCATTGGCCTGATGGGAGCCGGCCAGATGATGTTCCTGAAATCGATGGTCGTCGTTGACCCGGACCGTGACCCGAAAGACTTGGAGGGTTTCCTCGATGATTTGAACGACAAGGTCGACCCAGCCGAGGACGTCATCGTTCTCGAAGGCATGGTCGCCGACGCGCTCGAGGCAGCGAGCCCATACGAAAACGTCCACGACAAGGTCATCATCGACGCCACCTCCATTCCCGGATCCGATCCACGTTCCGGAGAAGCACCGCTGCTTGGGTCCTTCCGCCAAGACACGCCTGAATGGCGGCGGGGGGAAGCGGAAGCGCCAGGGTGGGCCAGCGAGGACCTGTCGGCCGTGTTGGCCCTCGACGGAGCCGAAGACGCGCGGCTGCTTCGCAGCAGCATCCTCGTAGTTAGCGTGTCTGTCGAAGGCAGGCCCTCACCAAGGACGGGCTCAGAAGTAACTCCGGAAGGCGACGTGCTTGAGGCTGCTCGTCAAGAAAAAATTGACCAATTGAAAAATCAAATTTGGCAATTGGAGGAAGCCAAGGATTTGCGCTGGCTCATCGTCACTGACGATGACTTGGATCTGCATGGACCGAAAGCCCGACGTCGCATGCTTTGGCAGTTGTTTTCCCGCTTTGACGTGGGTCGAGGCCTGACCTTTGACGACGCACATGCACGCTTGTGTTGGGACGCCACGACACCGATTCCTTCCGAAGCCCACGGCGTACGTCGCTGGCCTGCGGTGACGCTGCACAGCCCCGAGACCTTGGAGAAGGTCGCCGCACATCCAGAGTTGGCGGAGTACTCATGGCCTCCGCACCTCCGTTTCCCAAACGGGGGGGCCTGACATCGACATGCGCAGCGTGCTTGAATTCGTGAAAGTGGAGCACACGCTCTTCTCGTTGCCTTTCGTGCTGATGGGGTATGTGCTCGCCCTCGCGGAGTACGACCTCGACCCAGGGATTGACCTCCTGTGGATCCTCCTTGCAGCGGTCGGTGCACGTGGCCTGGCCATGGCCCTGAACCGCATCATAGATCGAGACATCGACGCGGCCAACCCTCGTACACAGGGGCGGCACCTGGCCTCGGGCAGCATGAGCCTGCAAACGGCGTGGATGTTGGCGGCCGCCTTCCTCGCGATGCTTCTCGTCAGTGCGGGTTTGTTGAATCAGGTGGCGCTGATGATGGCGTGGTTGCCCGTGTTGGCCTTCGTGGCCTATCCGTACATGAAGCGCTTCACGTGGTTGTGCCACTTCTGGCTCGGCCTCTGCCTCGGTTTGGCGCCTGCCGGTGCTTGGGTGGCCATGGCTGCCGACGTGCACGGCTGGGCCGCCATCACGGACGCCTTGTGGGCGCCCACCATCCTGCCCATCTCCCTCGGCGTCGCCTTTTGGATCACGGCCTTCGACATCAACTACGCTCGCATGGACATAGAAAGCGACCGAGCGCAAGGCATCCACTCCTTCCCTTCACGCTTCGATGAACGTGCGACGACGCGAACAACAATCCAACTCTCGCTGTTGTGGTTTGCTTGCTTCGCCGTGTCAGACCCGGTGGAGAGCATCTGGTTCCTTGCTGCTGCAGGCGCGATGGCGCTGGCCAACATCGCAGTCGTGCTGCAGATGGACCGGATAGCCGACTTCCAAACGACCTTGTTCCGCGTCTCGATGCTGACCGGGTGGGCCTTGTTGGCCGCTCTGATGCTCAGTTTCATGACCGAACCAACCGCTGTTGGCGCATGAGACGGACCGAGCGGATTGCTCAAGGGCCGCACGGTCACGCTTCACCGCATGAATCCGATGCTGACGGCGCTGCTGGAGTTCAACCAGTCCTTCGAAATCCCAAAGCTGGACGCCCCCAGTTTGGGCCCTGATGACCTCGCAGCCCTTCGGGTGAAGCTGCTGCGCGAGGAAGTGGAAGAGTATGCGCAGGCCCTTGCTGATGGAGACCTTGTTGAGGTCCTTGATGCGCTTGCGGACATTGGCTACATCCTCGCAGGATCGGTCATCAACCACGGTCTGCATCACCTCTACGACGAGGCTTTCGCCGAAGTCCATCGTTCCAACATGGCCAAATTGGTTGACGGTAAAGTCCTGCGCCGAGAGGACGGGAAGGTNATGAAACCCGAAGGCTGGACGCCCCCTGAACTCGCAGCCATCCTCGATAAGCACACGGAGGAGAAGGCGTGAGCCGCCCTGTGGCGCTGGTCACCGGNGGTGGCCGAGGCATCGGTGCTGCCGTATGCAAGCGACTTGCAAAGGACGGCTATGACGTCCTGTTGACCTACACAACCTCTTCCCGGCCGGCAGAATTCGTTGTGGACTCCATCCGAGAAGCGGGCGGCGATGCCCTTGCCGTGAAGATCGATTGTGCCGCCGAAGACGAGGTCGCTTTGCTGGCCAGCCACCCCTGGATGGCACGAAGCGTGGACGCCTTGGTGCTGAACCATGGACGCTACGACCGGGTGCCTGCTGGCGAGTTGGACGTCGTCCATCTTGACCGTACGATGGCCGTGAACTTTCGAGGCGCCTTCCTCGTCTGGGCCGCAGTTCAACCGCATTTAGCCAACGGCGCACGCATCGTGGTCGTGGGTTCACAGCTGGGGACGCGTGGCTCACCGCACGGTGCCGACTACAGCGCCTCGAAGGCGGCTTTGCAAGCATGGGCCCGTTCTCTGGCTCAAGACGCAGGCCCGCGAGGACAGCGCGTTAACGTCCTCGCGCCAGGGTACGTGGACACCGACCTGCTCTCGGCCGACACGCCTGAGAAGCGAAGCACGCGTGAGGCGGAGGTTCCGTTGCGGCGATTGGGCTCCCCGGATGACATGGCCGGCGCCGTGTCCTTCCTGGTCGGTGAGGACAGCGCCTACATGACCGGCGCCGTGCTGCACGTGAACGGCGGGCTTTACCTTCCCTAAGCCCCACAAGGGTTCAAACCGGCGCCCGACCGCCTTGGACCGTGGTCGATGAATGGGACGATGACGGGTCCTTTGAGGCTCGCGCCAACCTCGACGTGGGTGAGGTGGACCTGCAAGAGCGGGACCCATTCGACCTCTCTCGTGCCCTAGAAGGGGCCTCGATGGAGCACCTCAGACCTGATGTCAGTCGGTTTCGTCTGCATTCAGAACACGCTCCTGCGGGCGATCAACCGGAAGCGATTGAACAATTGGTGGAGCAAATCGAGGCCGGACAGGAACGGTGCGTGCTGCTTGGCGTGACCGGTTCAGGCAAGACCTTCGCCATGGCGAACGTCATCGAGCGCCTGAACATCCCCACGCTGATCATCTCGCACAACAAGACCCTCGCCCGTCAGTTGCATCATGAACTGGCAGGCTACTTCCCCGAAAACGCCGTCGAGTACTTCGTTTCGCATTACGACTACTACCAACCTGAAGCCTACCTTCCAAAGCGTGATCTGTACATCGACAANGAACTCTCCATCAACGAGCGAATCGAGCAAGAGCGATTCTCTGCCGTGGCAAGCCTGGTGTCCCGTCCNGATTGCGTCATCGTGTCCTCCGTCTCGTGCATTTACGGGCTCAACCCGCCCGAGACCTTCCTTGAGCACCATCTCAGGGTGCATGTGGGCCAGGCCATTGAGCCACAGGACCTNATGAAAGCCCTCGTCGGGCTCCAATACGCGCGCACCAACACGGANCTNGAGCGAGGAGAAGCCCGCCTACGCGGCGAGGTCCTCGACGTCTGGATGCCGAGCCGCGACGATCCGTTGCGCATTCGTTTCGATTTCGACGGCGTGATCGCCATCTCGGTATGCGACCCGGTCAGTTGGGACGTCCTCGACGCCCTCGAAGAAGCATGGATTCACCCCAAGGAATTCTTCATGACCAGCCCAGANCGCTTCGAGATNGCGCTTGAACGTATTGAGCACGAGTTGAACGATCGACTGCGCTACTTCGACGGCACGAAAGAAGCAGTGAAGCGGCTTCGCCTCGAGCAACGCACCGAATACGACCTTGAGATGCTTCGCGAAGTCGGGCACTGTTTGGCCATTGAGAACTACTCACGGCATTTCGATGGTCGCGAAGCCGGTGAACGCCCGTATTGCCTGCTGGATTTCTTTGCCGCATGCGCCCGGCAATTCCACGGCGACCCAAGCCGTTTCCTGGTTATCATGGACGAGTCCCACGTAACCTTGCCCCAGGTTGGTGGCATGTACCACGGAGACCGAGCACGCAAAGAGAACCTCATCGAGCACGGCTTCAGGCTGCCGTCTGCGGCGGATAATCGGCCGCTGAAGCTCCCCGAGTTCCAGCAACTGGTCCCCCAGATGGTGTACGTTTCTGCCACACCCGGAGAACGTGAGTTGCGGCACTTGTGTGAAGTCACGGGACAAACGGTTCCCGAAGGCTTGCTGCATGTGGCCTCAAAGGGAGGCGCGGGCCAAGCGGACGTGTCAAAGAAAATCCAAGGTTCGCCCTCGATGTACGAGATGCTGCAAACCATCGATCATCTGCCTCGCATGGAAATTCGGCCGACTGGACTGCTTGATCCAGGCATTGAGGTCCGTCCAACAGAAGGCCAGGTGGCCGACCTGCTCTCAGAAATCAACGCCCGCATCGAGCGAGGTGAACGGACTTTGGTCACCGTGCTGACCATCAAGTTCGCAGAGGAAGTTGCGGCCTACCTCAGCCGCATGGGCGTCAAAGCCCACCACCTGCACTCGGAGATCGACACCATCGAGCGAACGGAGATCATCAACGCCCTGCGTTTGGGCCTCATCGACGTCATCGTGGGCATCAATCTCCTCAGAGAAGGCCTTGACATCCCCGAAGTCAGTTTGGTCGCCATTTTTGACGCTGATCGCCAAGGCTTCCTCCGCAACGAACGCTCCCTCTTGCAAACGATTGGACGTGCGGCTCGGAACGCCAACGGTTCCGTCCTCCTGTACGCAGACAGCATGTCCCCTGCCATGAGCGGCGCCATCCGCCAAACGCTCGAACGCCGTGAACGCCAAGCACAGGACAACGAACGGCGTGGGATTGTCCCACAAACCATCATCAAAGCCCTCCCGCAGATGGGGCAAGAATCGGAAGGGCTGCTCGAGGGGACCACGGCATCGAGCCGCGGCAAGCGCTTAGTGGCCCGAAAAGGAGGTCGAGCAGACCCTGCTGCCCCGGCCTTTTTAGTAACCAACAGCGGAACAGACAGCGAACACCGGATTTCAATTGAAAATTCTATTTCTCAATTGGAAAACGACGAAGCACTCCCCCTGAGCCGAGAAGCGCTCCAGGAGGTCGCCTTGGAAGTCAAGTCCGCAATGGAAGATGCCGCGAAGGCCCTTGATTTCGAAGAGGCAGCCCGGTTGCGTGACCGCTTGATGCTCATCAACGACCGGCTTGATGCTGCAGGGATTGATTGAAAACGGGCACGAACGAGGACGTGTCATGGCCATCGACCCTGAGCAATTCGACGTCCCCGTCGTTGACTACGACTTCACGGCCACCACCACGCCGAAGGGACTGATCGACCAAATGGCCTCTGCAGGAGGATTCACCGCAACAAAGCTGGCCATGGCCCGAGACATCCTCAGGAACATGGGCACTGACCTCGCAGGCGTTGAGCATGACCCTGCAAAGATGCTGAATTGGCTCTCCTTTCCAGCCTGCTTGTGCGCCACGGGAACAAGAGGCTTCTTCGTGGAAGCCTTGCGCCGAAAGATGTTCAACGTCGTGTCCACGACATGTGGCACCTTGGACCACGACATCGCTCGCGCTCATGCCGCCTACTACCACGGAGCCTTCGAATTGGACGACATTGAACTGGGCGAGCATGATTTGATGCGCTTGGGCAACGTCATTGTCCCCACGTCATCGTACGGTGAAATCATCGAAGCCGTTGTCATGCCCGCCTTGGAGGAAATTCGCAAGGAACGGCTTGAAGAGACTGGGTTGAGCGGCGCGGATGCTTGGGTCGGGTTCGGCTCCATCCACTTGGTCTGGGCACTCGGCGAGAAAATCGGCACCGAGGATTCCTTGATCTATTGGGCAGCCAAGCATCGCATCCCAGTGTGCATCCCTGGAATCACCGACGGCTCCATCGGGGCACAGTTGTTCATGTTCAGGCAGAAATACCGCGATTTCCACATCGACACCTTGGCAGATGAGCAGGTAATGAGCGATTTAACCTGGGATGTTGATGCATCCAACGCCCTAATGATCGGCGGTGGCATCTCAAAACATCACGTCATTTGGTGGAATCAGTACCGTGGTGGTCTCGACGCAGCCGTGTACGTCACCACGGCCCCAGAGCACGATGGTTCCCTTTCTGGAGCCCGTTTGCGTGAAGCTATTTCTTGGGGAAAGATGCGGCCAGAGGCCCCCAACGTGTGCGTCGAAGGTGATGCAAGCGTCATCCTGCCCTTGTTGGGCGCAGACCTGTTCACCCAAGGTTGAGCCCGTCGTTCAAGGCAAGATGGTGCATCAACGCCTCCCTGACGGTCATCTGGGGCCGCCATCCCTCAGATTGACGTGTTGTAAGGAGTGTATGCAAGGGTGCTAGATCGGGTTCTTTGCTATCTTGCACCACCGCTTCAACACGGACATGGGGACGGTGTGGTTCTGCAAGCACGTCCACAGAAAAGGCCCCACCTTGGCCGGCCATCCAGCGGCGTTGAAGCAGCCCTGCTTCACGAATCAACTCCTCTGAGGGCCAACGGCGACGTCCGCTTAGCACCATCTTCGAAGAAGGTACAGCGCCCGAAGCCAGCAACAGCAACGCCTCGATCAGGTCATGTTCCGAAACCCACCAGCCGTCACGCACCTTGTGCCCCAATTCCAAGGGAGGCCAGAGCTCTTTGGTCAAGGTGGGGACGAGGTCCTGAACCACAACGGTCAGGAGGCAGCCTTCACGTTCAATGGTGAGATGGTATCCACTACCAGGCCCAGAAAGATGGACTTCAGCGTGATCTGATTCAACAATGCTCGAGGCCCCCAATGGGTCTCGGCCTGCGATCAGTTTCCGCACCACGGGCGTCAAACCGGAGACTGGGTGGCCCTTTCTGGCGGCGAATAGAACAACGGATGCAGCGAATCGAGGGTGCAGCCCCTGCACATCGACCGCCTGCATGCTCGCCCCTTCGCGCCGGCACCTATGAGTGCGCCGACTGGTATTTTGACGAAATTTGACTGATTCCAATTGAGAATATACAGAATTTAGACAATTACGGCCCTCAGAGAGGCCAAATGGGTCCGTCGGATCGCGCTGACCACAATTCGCTCTCAGGAAAGCTGGGATATGCAATGTCTTTCAATTGAAATTCTAGTCAGAATGAAACGCATCCAGATGCGTACACAGTTACGGAAATGGATTATGCGTCAAACCGATTTATGATGAAATTCAATTGATTACGAGAAATAATCCTCTAATTCTCAATTGAACAGTTACATTATCCGTCGAAGACATTAAGAATCCCCCTCATCACAGGCGGTGCAACGGGAAGGGAGAACATGGCACCAACAGACTACCACATTCAGGAATTGATGCAACGTGACGTGTACGTCAAGGACACCAAAGTGGGCACCATCATCGGCGAACGGCACCACCCCAACGAATCGCGCGTGCGATCCGTTCGCCTCCTCGTAGAAACAGACGTTGCAGGCGAATTCATGCGCAAGCCGGCCGAATTTGCACCCCTCCCAAAGGAACTCCTTCACAGCATCAACGACGACGGCTCCGTCCGCCTTTCCAAGTCCATGCGCGAACTCCAGCGCCGCTGGCGCAACACCGTGCGCATCGATGAACAGCTCTACGCACCCGACGAAATGCTCGACCGAGCCGTCTTGGACAACCAGGGCAACGAAGTGGGCATCATCACTGGTCTGCTCAAGGTGAAGCGGACCTACAAGGGATTCATCGTCACCTTGCGGGTCGGCGTGCAACAGCGTTACGAGCTCGGAGAGACCATTCGGCTCCCCCTCACCGCCATCGCCCGCACCCGCGATCGCCTCGATGAAGTCGTCCTTGGCCGTACCTTTGAACGGGCCATGCAACTGCCGTCGTACATCACACTCAACGAGATGGACGCCTCGGAATTCGAGTGATTGCCTCACCGTCATCCTTTTGATGACACGTCAGGTCGGCGGCGTGCCCAAGCGCGGGTAGCTTAGTCGGTTGGAGCACCCGGCTGATAACCGGGAGGTCGCAGGTTCGAGTCCTGCCTCGCGCACTCACACCCTTCCACGGGAAAGCACTTGAAGCGCCGGTCGAAGCAATGCATGTGGCGGTCGTCTCCAGCAGCAACGCGCGGGCCATCGCGGAGGAACTGGCCGCCAGCCTCGGATGGAGGCATATCCCGGCAGAATCTCGTCGTTTTCCTGACACAGAAGGCTACGTCCGAATGCCGGAAGAGCACCGTGAGGCCATCCGCACCGAGCCCGTCGTCGTGGTTTCAAACACCTTCCCCGACGCCGGCATCGTGGAAACCCTGCTTTTGCTGGACTTGATCCGGGACCTCCGAGCGGGACGAATGGAAAATTTACGAAATATCGGGCCCCAGGCCATGGATGACGTCGGATCTGGCGTGATTTTGGCCATTCCCTACTATGGGTATGCCCGACAAGACAAGCGATTCAAGCCCGGTGAGCCGATTTCAGCCAAAGCCATCGGTCGACTCTTGGCCGCCCATTGCGACGCGATGGTCGTGCTTGACCTCCACGCGCCCGCCGTGCTCGAGGACATGCCGGTGCCGGTCGCGTTCACCAGCGCCATGCCTGAACTCGCTGCTCACCTTCAATCGACGGTCAAACCGGACTTCGTGCTCTCACCCGACAAAGGCGCCATCGATCGGGCTTCGGCGGTGGCCGAGGAGATCGGATGTGGTTTCTCCTATCTCGAGAAAACCCGCATCGACGCCCACACCATCGTTCACAAAGCGAAAGATTTGGACGTCGACGGCAAAATTGTCGCCATCGTTGACGACATGATCGCGACGGGCGGGACCATCTGCCGTGCTGCGGAAGCACTGCGAAGCCAAGGCGCCATCGCCGTTCATGCGGCATGTTGCCATGGTTTGTTCACCGGCGGGGCCATCAACAGGCTCTCTAGTTTCGTCGACGGCGTCCATGCCACGGGGAGCTTGCCCAACCCCCGTGGGGTCATCGAGGGCGGTCCTGCGCTCGCGCGGGGCGTCGAATCCATTCTCAAAACGTGGTCCTGAGGCACGCTGAACGCATTCCGGTGCGTTTATATCCGGACCACGTGGCGCACGGCTTACCTACACGAGGAGGATATCCGATGAGTGTGCATGTGCGATACGAGACCCCAGAAGACGTCAGCAACAAGATCTACGAATTGGTGCAAGCCTGCAACGGCGGCCGCATCAAGCGCGGATCGAACGAAGTCACCAAAGTGGCGCTCCGCAAGACTGCGGCGTTCGTCGTGCTCGCTGAGGACGTCAACCCCCCCGAGTTGGTCAACCACATCCCACTCATCTGCGACGACAACAGCATCCCCTTCGGCTACGTGCCCTCCCAGGAATTCCTNGCGAAGGAAGCCGGCATGGAAACGGGCGTGAAAGCCGCGAGCCTCGCCATCATGGACGTGCCCAAAGCCGCCCAGGAAATGCTCGATGAAGTCCTCGAACTCATCAAGGGCCTGCGGGCTTGAATGGAGAGATCCACATGAGCGAAGAACTCGGAGGATGGCCCGCTGAGGTCGTCGAAGTCGTTGGTCGAACTGGCATGACCGGTGAGGCCACGCAGGTCAAGGTCCGCGTCAACGACGCGCCCAACCCCCGTGACGTCGGTCGCATCATCACCCGCAACGTGCTCGGTCCCGTTCGGGTCGGTGACGTGTTGATGCTCAAGGACACGGGNCGCGAGGCCCGCAAGTTGAATGCGAGGTGAATCATATGCCAGAGCGACGTGTTTGCAGCTTCTCAGGTGACGAGATCGAACCCGGTACGGGCACGATGTACGTTCGACGCGACGGGAGCATCTTGTGGTTCAAGAATTCCAAGGCCCGCAAGAACATGGTNCACCTCAAGCGCAATTCGCGCCGCGTCAAGTGGACCCGNCACTACGTGAAGGGCGGCATCCAGTGAGCCACAGGCCATNGGATGCTTCTTGAAGGGCGGCTNGGTCGCCGGGTCAGGTGAAAACCATGCAGACCACGTACGTCATGATCAAGCCCGACGGTGTCCAACGCGGCTTGGTCGGTGAAATCCTCAACCGCTTCGAACGCAAGGGCCTCCAACTCGTTGGAATGAAGTCCATGGTTCCCGACGAAACCATCGCACGCACCCACTACGCCGTGCATGCCGAGCGCCCCTTCTTTGAGGGCCTCATCACCTTCGTGACCTCCGGACCTGTCGTGTGCATGGCCTGGCGGGGTGTCGACGCGATTGCTGTCGCTCGCCGCCTCATCGGTGCCACCAACGGCCGTGAAGCAGACCCTGGCACCATCCGTGGCGACTACGGAATGGACATGGGCTACAACATGATTCACGGTTCGGACGGTGAAGACACCGCCGCAACCGAATTGGCGCTCTGGTTCCCTGAAGGGCTCATGGAGTGGACCCAAGACGGCCAGCGCTGGGTCTACGAATGACCGAGGTGAAGGGCATGTCCGACGAGGGGGAACCAACCGCCCCCGTCGAAGACGCACCCCCTCGCGGTGAAAACCGACAACCAATCGTCAGCGTCCTAGGCCACGTCGACCACGGAAAGACGAGTCTGCTCGATTTGGTCCGCTCCATCGGCGTGGACCGTCAAGCCTCGGTCATGGACCGAGAGGCCGGCGGTATCACCCAACACATCGGGGCCACCGAAGTGCCTGCTGACGTGCTCAACGACACATGTTCGGCGATGATGGGGGGACGGAGTTTCAAGTCCCCGGGTTTGCTCTTCATTGACACACCAGGGCACCACTCCTTCACGTCGCTGCGCTCNCGTGGTGGGCAGTTGGCCGACATCGCCATCTTGGTCGTTGACATCATGGAAGGGCTTCAGCCCCAGACCATCGAAAGCCTGGAGATCCTTCGCAGAACGAAAACCCCCTTCGTNGTCGCNGGGAACAAGGTCGATCGCTTGCACGGATGGCGCTCCGANCNGGGGCGTGCNTTCATCGCCTCCTTCGGTGAGCAGCGCAAGGACGTCCAAGCCTTGTTTGAGGACCGCTTTTGGAAGATGGTCGGCATGTTTGGTGAGCACGGATTCAACCTCGAACGCTACGATCGCATCAAGGATTTCCGCACCGACGTGGCCTTGGTTCCAATGTCCGCCAAGGAAGGCGAAGGGCTCCAAGACCTGTTGACGGTGACCGTCGGCTTGGCCGAACGTTTCCTCGAAGACCGCCTGACGGACACCCTTGGCGATGCTGAGGGCACCATCCTCGAGATGAAGGACGAAGTCGGCATGAGCAAAACCATCGATGTCATCCTGTCCCGAGGCACCCTCCATACCGGCGACCGTGTCGTGTTTGCCACCTCCGATGGGCCGGCGACGACCCGCATCAAGGGCCTAAAGCGTCCACGTGGGATGGCTGAAATGCGCGATGCTGGAGACCGATGGGAGACCGTCGATCACGTCGATGCGGCGTGCGGCGTCAAAATCGTCGCTCAAGGGCTTGAACGTGCCCTTGCGGGCACCACCGTGCGCCTGGCCAAAGACGAGGAAGCCCTCGAAAAGGCAGTTGCTGCGTGCCTCGAAGAATGCCGGGTGGACATCGACCTGCAAGAGGAAGGCGTGGTCATCAAGGCTGACACCATCGGTGGTCTCGAAGCTCTTGCCTTCGAGCTTGGGCAACTTGAGATCCCAATTCGCATGGCCACCGTCGGACCCGTCAACAAGCGGGACATCCTAACCGCCGAATCCGCCAAAGACCCGCTCAACCGCATCATTGCGGGATTCTCCATTGCACCAAACAGGGAGGTTGCGGACCGGCTCAATGCCGAGGATGCACCGGTGAAGTTCGTGGCAGGTGAAATCATCTACCATATCATCGATGAGATCGAAACGTGGAGGGAAGACACCAAGGCAGCGGCAGAAGCCGCGGCCCGTGAAGACCTGGTCCATCCAGGACGCTTGCTGTACCTGGAAAACCACACGTTCCGCGGACGCGACCCCGCCATCATCGGCGTTCGCGTGGTGGGTGGCCGCGTCCACATTGGCCAGCGCCTGATGCGCCCGGACGGTTCGCAGGTCGGCCAAGTCAAGTCCCTGCGCACCCGTGACAGCGAAGACGTACGCGAGGCAAACCAAGGCGACGAGGTGGCCTGTGCCATTCAGGGACCCACCGTTGGACGTCACATCAACGAGGGCGATGAGTTCTTTGTCGACGTCCCAGAATCTCACGCTCGACGCCTTCGGAAAGTGGAGTTGACGGCCATCGAAGAGGAAATCCTTGAAGAAATCGTGCGACTGCACCGGAAAGAGAACCATTTCTGGGCCCGTTGAGTGATGCAGGGGTGACGTCCCCCGCAAGCACGTTCAAATATGGATGAAGAAGCCTAACGGGCTGAATAGGTGATAGGATGCAGGCCGCCGACGCGAACACCGCCAAAATCATCAGCACCGTTTCCCAAATTGCGAACGACCTCATGAGCGAAGTGGGGAAGGTCATCATTGGGAAAGAGGAGAACCTCCGACGTGTGAGCGTCGGGATCCTCTCAAACGGCAACATGCTCCTCGAAGACTTCCCCGGTCTTGCGAAAACCTTGCTTGCAAACACTTTCGCACGGGCCCTCGGGTGCAAGTTCAAGCGTGTTCAGTTCACGCCTGACCTGCTGCCCTCCGACATCATGGGGACCTACATGTACGACCAGAAATCCGGGGACTTCAAACTCCGAGCTGGCCCTCTCTTCTCCAACATCCTACTTGCCGACGAAATCAACCGTGCTCCGCCAAAGACGCAAGCTGCCCTTTTGGAAGCCATGGAAGAGAAGCAGGTGACCATCGAAGGCATCACACACAAACTGCCGGCTCCCTTCGTGGTGCTGGCCACGCAGAACCCCATCGAGCAGGAAGGTACCTACCCGCTTCCTGAAGCGCAAATGGACCGTTTCTTGATGAAGATGAGCATGGGTTACCCGGACCGCGCGGAAGAGAAGGCCATCCTTGCACGCCGTAAGATGCGTGGGAAGGACGAGCACGAAGTCGCCCAGGTCACCGAACCGAAGAAGGTCGTCGCCATGCAGAAGGCCTTGGAAGGCGTTCATGTGGACCCCTCCATCCTCTCCTACATCGTCGAGATTGTCCAGCGCACCCGTGAAGACCACCGCGTGGTCAACGGTGCGTCCCCCCGTGCATCTCAGGCCCTGTTCAAGACCGGGCGTGCCTCGGCAGCCATCGCTGGGCGCACCTACGTCGTGCCCGACGACATCAAGAGCGTCGCCATGCAGGTCATCAGCCACAGGATCGTCATGAAGCCCGAAGCAAAGATTCGCGGCATTACCGGCGGCCACATCGTTCGGAAGATTCTGTCCGAAGTCCCCGTGCCCGTCGTTCAACCCGTTTGAGCCCAACCGAGGCCGAGGTTGATAGGGGAGGGCCAAGGTCCTCAATACCGGGAGGAAAGGTATGGACCCATACAAGATGGTCATCGCGGTCGCCAACCAAAAGGGCGGATGCGCGAAGACCACCACGGCGGTCAACCTCGCCGCTGCGCTAGCGCGTGGCCACAAGAAAATGGGGCTCCCACCTGCGAAGGTACTGCTCATTGATTTGGACCCGCAAGGGAACTGNGCCACGTCCTTNGGCATCGANAANAANCGCGTCAAGAAGACCGCCTACGACTTGCTGACCAACGACTTNGGCGAGGAANTGCCGCTGATGGACGAGTACCTCATCGGACCTGAAGACCTGACGGCCTCGATGCGCAACGCTTGGATGCTGCGCAACGAGAAGGGGCGTCCACCTGCAACCCTGACGACCGAGAACCTCTGGCTCCTCCCAAGCGACATCCACCTCTCCGGTGCTGAAATCGAATTGTCCCACAAGATCGGCCGCGAAACACGGCTGAAGGAAGCCTTGGCGCCCATCATCGACAACTTCGATTACGTCATNATTGACACCCCNCCTTCACTCGGCCTGCTTTCCATCAACGCNCTCAGTGCGGCGAATTGGGTGATGGTTCCCGTACAAGCGGAGTACTACTCCCTCGAAGGATTCAGCATGCTGATGAACTCGGTCAAGATGATTCAGCGACGAATCAATCGGAACCTGAAGATCTTCGGCGTGGTCATGACCATGGTTGACGCTCGATCGAAATTGTCGCGTCACGTCTGCGACCAAGTGGCTCTCAGCATCCCGAACAAGTTGTTCAGTACCTCCATTCGTCGCTTGGTCAACGTTGCAGAGGCCCCATGGTCGGGTGCACCCACCGTGTTGCTCAACAAACCGACCTCGTCTGGAGCGGGCGCGGGCTCGNTGGAGTACTGGACCCTCGCCCGTGAATTCCATCGACGCGTCCAAGACATGCGGCGCGAGTTCGGCGTGCGTGACCCATCGAGGGTTTCCATGGAAGCCCAAGGCCGCCGCTGAACGGAAAGGGTCCACAAATCGCGTTCCAGCGAAGTTCGCCCTCGCGCGGCTTAAGTAGCGCAGAGAGGGCACGACCGAACGGGATGCACGATGACAGCGAAGGGAATGACCTCGGTAAGCGTGAGCTACGAAGTACGAAGACAGTTGAACACCTTGCGATCGTTGGGTGGATACAAGAGCGTGAATGAGGTCCTGCTCGACCTCATTCGCCACCAACGCATGGCGCGGATGGACGGCAGCCTCGAACTGCTCCGTGAGCGGGCCAAGGCCACCGCCGACGTCGATGTTGACCACCTCGTTGAGCGGTTGAACCTCGCTCCCTTCAGGGTGTGAACGACATGATGAGTTGGAAGCCACCTCAGGTGGCCTTTGAGACCCGTCATCTTGTGGCTGCGCTCTTTGACGCGGACACCACTGAGGCGAAACTGATGAANGTCGCCGCGCTTGGCGACGTTGAAATCACCGCGACCCGGAGCGCCTGGAACGGCGTTCTGTGGTTGATTCAAAGCACGGTTAAGGAGGGCGGACGGCCCCTCTATTCAGGAGAGGAGTTGGCCCAACTGCGTGCCGACTTGCCTGTGCGCTGGGCCTNAACCCGGTCACTTGTTTTGCTCAAGCCACTGGTGCCCGTACCATTTCCATTGGTCCATCGTCCATCCGTTTGGCAAACCTTCCTCGGGTACGGGCGGCGCTTCACGCTCAGGTTCTTCTTGGACGGCTGCCTCTGCAGGCTCCGATTCAGCGGCGGCCACAGGGGCAGCATCCACGGAATCGCTTGGCGATGGTTCTTCGTCCGATTGAAGCACGACTTGCTCGACCATTGACGTCACCTCAGGCTCTTGGTCAGGTGCGTCCGTCGCAGGCTCAACGTCTTTGGATGCTGCGCCATCGTCACCCCAAAGGTCGTCGTCAAGACCACCGATGGCCGAAAGGCCTGCTTGCCCACTTAGGGCTTCTTCGTTGGTAGATTCNTCNAACTTGAACGATCCAAATGATTTCTCCTCCGAGGGACGCTTGACCCGCTTGGTCATGGCCCCAAGCAGCACGACCACCACAGAACAGACGACAAACACGCCGCCTGCGACCATGGCCACTTCCGTGATGAGGCCCATGTCCAATCCGCCGCTGGACGATGAACCCGCCACAGTTTGATTCCAGTAGTTGTAGGACGTGCGGCTGCGTTCGGTTTCGTTCAAGGTGCTGAGGTACTCTTGGTATTCCGTGCTCCTCCATCCGAGGCACACCTCACGAAGGTCGTCGAAGCTCAGCAAGCAATGGTCTTCAATGTCGATCACCAGTGGATTTGTGTCGTTGTAGTCGACGTTCGATCCAACACCATCCCCGTCAAGGTCCATGTGTTCGTTGGGGTTCTCCGACATTCCCTCGCCCACTTCCGAGGCGTCCGCCCAACCGTCGCCATCAGCGTCCAAGCACCCGTAATGGGGCTCACTGACGTAACGCGTGGTGGCTCCGAGTTCCGGTACCAAGGCGCGAAGAGAGGTCCCTGCACTGGTGATGCAAGCATCGGGCGTAGTGCCGTCTGGGTGGTCACCGTAGCCGTCACCGTCGNAATCCTCCCACTGGGTCTTGTCTCGTGGGAACGCATCTGCTCCCTGCGCGACCAACCACGTTGCATCGGGATCAGACCATCCATCCAAATCTTGGTCTGGGCACCCGCGACGGTCGTTGGTCGAGAAGCCATTGGCGTCGGGGCAGGCATCCGGTCGAACGCCATTTGGAGCATCGCCGTACCCATCTCGGTCACGGTCCGACCATTGCGAAGGGTCCTCGGGGAAAGCATCGCCGTCAGGATCGGCTTGGTTGTCACCAACACCGTCGCCGTCGGCGTCTTCCCACTGATCGGGATCGTCGGGGAAGGCGTCGCCGTTGGTGCCGTCGGCTTCGTCGCCGTAGCCATCGCCGTCACGGTCCGACCATTGCGTCGGGTCGTTGGGGAATTGGTCACCACCATTCTCGCCAGTGTTGTCGCCGTAGCCGTCCCCGTCGGTGTCGGTGGTTTGGCCCGCGTCGTCNGGGAAATCATCGGCTGCATCCGCCACGCCGTCTCCGTCCGCATCGAGGTCNAGGAGGCGAACGCGGGTGCTGGTGGAGGTTATGCTGACCACGTGAACCGTCCCGTCGTCCTTGGTCACCACCGAGATCACTTTGCCCGTAGATTGGTGTTCCTGGGTGGACGTGAGCGTACTGTCAAGATGAACGGTCAAGCCGTTTTGATGGCCTGCCCACACGCCACCGTCGCCGTCCAAGGAAAGCGAGGTGACCGGGGCGGATCCGCTGACCACGACGTCCGAAGACCACGTGCTGGTGTTCCACCGCATCACGCGTCCGTTCGAGAGACCTCCCCACAGGTAGTCGCCCTCTTCGATGAGTTGAGTCGGTGCNCCACCAAGGCCTGTCAGGTCTTGGGTTTGGACACCTTCCTCGTTGTGCACTCGCAAGCGGCCGTCAAAACCCCCGTTGAGCAAGCGGCCATCTTCGAGAATCAAGAAGGAGCAGATGCCGGCGTTCATGACGGTCGTTCGGACCCCAGAGGGGCCTCCGACTTCGTGTTCGATGGCTTGGCGCAGGCCCCCGTTGTGAACCACCCANAGNTCACCGTCGTCGTCCCAATCGAGGTGATCCACTGGNTCAGGCAATGAAATTTCACGCGTGATCGCATCGGTGTCGAGGTCCAACACCAAGGCTCCGCTGGA
>PBMM01000048.1 GCA_002723635.1 Methanobacteriota archaeon
ATGGGAAGACGGGACGCAAGACCACCCATGTTGGCCATGGATTGGGCGTCGAAATCGTCGTGATGGTCGTCGTGCCCGTGGTCGTCGCCGTGGTCGTCGTGGTGGTGATGCACGTCGTGGTGTGCGTGATGCATCTCGTGGATGACCGAACCGCTGGCCATGAAGAGCATGCCCTTGGCCATGGCGTGGTTGAACAGGTGGAAGAGCGCCGCACCGAAGGCAACGATGACGATGGTCTTGTTCTTCTCGTATCCAGCATAACTTGGGTCATGCCAGTTGAGAGCGTTGGCGAGGAATAAGGCAGCACCGAGACCGGTGAAGATGTAGGCCAACTGGCTCATCGTTGAGTAGGCCAGGACCTTCTTCAGGTCCATTTGCACGAAGGCGATCAGCGCCGCCATGCACGCGGTGATACCGCCCACGAGGGCGATGATGAAGGCGAGGTCCGTGAAGGCCCCATGCATCGCTTCAGCGGCGAAGATGGGGAACATGCGGGCCACGAGGTAGAGGCCAGCGTTGACCATCGTTGCAGCGTGGATGAGGGCCGAGACGGGCGTCGGGCCTTCCATGGCGTCGGGGAGCCAAACGTGGAGAGGAAATTGAGCAGACTTGCCGACCGCTCCGATGAACATGAAGCCCAAAGCGAGTTGCAGGGCACCGCTCTTGCCCGCGTCCGCGATGGCCTGCAGGTGACCACCGTCGAAGACGACCGCATACGAGAGGGCATCTTGGCCGGCGGCGTAGGGCTGGAAAAGGTTCCAGAGCATGGCCAGCCCGATGACGAGGAACACGTCACCAACACGGGTCGTGAGGAAGGCCTTCTTGGCGGCGTAGGCCGCGGAGGGGCGCTCGTAGTAGAAGCCGATGAGCAGGTAGGAACACAGCCCCATCAGTTCCCAGAAGATGAACAGCCAGAGGAATGAGTCCGAGAGGACCATGCCGAGCATACCAGAGCAGAAGAGCACGAACTCCGCATAGAAGCGGTGGTTGCGGTTGTCGTTGATCGGATC
The DNA here is from genome assembly GCA_002723635.1 of Methanobacteriota archaeon. GTDB lineage: Archaea > Thermoplasmatota > Poseidoniia > Poseidoniales > Poseidoniaceae > MGIIa-L3. The sequence goes on from PBMM01000048.1 coordinate 1,011, forward strand.
CGTATTCATGTAGCCGATGCTAAACACGTTGATCAGCAGGCAAAGGAAACTGGCCACAAAGAGCAACATCACCGTGGTATGGTCGACATAGAACCCGAAGTCGAGGCTCATGGCCTGAATGCTGCCGGTCGCTGCGTCATGCCATCCGAAGTTGACCCAGTTCAGGACCGTGGAGGTTTCAGAAACGGTGGTTTGCCCGATGAATTTCGCAATGAGCATCAGGGAGCACACGAGGCTCGCCGCCATGACGGGAAGCGCAAGCAAGCCACCTTCCTTCATTGTCCCCTTCCACCAGTCCTGTCCATTGAACAGGCGACCGAGGAGGAGGATGACGGGGAAGGCCAACATCGGCAGCAGGATGATGAGCAAGGCATAGTCGGGCACGACAAGGCCCGATGTGTAGGAATCTCCAGCCATGGTCTCACCTCAGTGTTTCAACAGCTCGACCTCATCGAGCGAGATCGTCTCGTGCTGATTGTACATCGACAACAAGATGGCGAGACCGATGGCGACTTCCGCGGCAGCGATGGCGATGGCGAAGACGGTGTAGATCCATCCCGTCACGTCACCGTGGTGCACCGCAGCAGCGGCGAACTGGAGGTTGGCCGCGTTGAGCATCAGTTCGAAGCACATCAGGACGATGATGGCGTTCTTTCGGGTGAAGGCACCCCACAGGCCCATCACGAATAACATCGCAGACAGGCCACTGACGAACAGGGGATCGATCACTCCTCCTCACCTCCGCCGATGGCAGCCTCATGCTGCAAGAGCAGGTTGTGCAGTTCGGGCAGGTCGATCTGCCCGGTGCCGTTGACGTCAAGCGTGCGCATCAGGGCGTCCACGTCACGGAAGGGCAGGTCGTCAATGCCCGCTTGGCGAAGCGCGGCTTCGAATTCCATCGCATCGAGGGTTCCCGAGCCATCGCGGTCGAAGCCCGAGAACAACTGAGCGACGCTGAGGCCACGTGCAGCGAGATGTGTGGCGAAGCGGGCGAGTTCGTCCCCGTCGAGGTTCGACGTGGTGAGCGCTTCGAGGGCAGCCTTGTCGAGGTCCGCTTCCTGCCAAAGCAGGTTCTCGAGGCGTTCGTCACGCACGAGGTACGCTGCACCGATCATCGCCACGGCCAGCAGCACGCCCAGCAGAGCGAGTGGCAGCGACCAGGCGCCAAACATAGCGTCGGAAAGCATCGGGGTGTCGAGGACGGCGTCGCTTGGGTTGGCCCAAATCGCGTCGTCAGCGAGGACTCCGAGCAACACGAAGAGCAGGGCAAGGAGCCCCAGTCGGGTAGTGATGGAGGTCAGCCTCATTCAAAGTCCTCCTCGAGGATTTGACGGCGAGTGAGCATGATGCCGAAAAGGACCACTAAACCGACGCTCGCGATGTACACAAGGATCTGGATGGCCGCGAGAAACTCAGCCCCGAGCAGGATGAAAATACCAGCAATAGCGAGGAAAGCGAAGATGACGAAGAGCATGGAATGGGCGACTTTCTGGGCTTTGATGAGCCCGTAGGAGCCAGCAAGCGCAGCCGTCGCGAAGAAAAAGAACACTGCGGTTTCCGCGACTGCGCCCAGGTCCATCTCAGGCACCCTCCTCTGCGGCCTTCTTGGCCGCACGGGCGGCCGCCTTGGCCCGCTTGTCGCGCTCCTTGTTGGCGCGCTTGGACAATTCGGAGTCCACCGCTTCTTGGTGGACCGAAGGCAAAACACGCGTCCTGGAGGCGTCAAACCAGAGGTCTTGACGAGAGAATCCGGACATGCCGTCGTATTCGTTGGTCATGAAGAAGGACGTGAAACCGCACGCTTCCATGCACAGGCCGCAGAACATGCAACGTCCCAAGTCAATGCGGCCTGAGACAATCTGGTCGTCCGCGGTGTGCACGCCCTCGCGGCCAACGACCTCTTCCTCACCCGAATCGTTCCAGCGTACCGTCACGCTGTCTCCGCTCAGGTCGAGGACNTCNCCGAAGCGCCANGNNTCNGGNNCGTCGTCGTGAGCGGTGGCNAGGTTGAACGNGGCTTGCTCTTCNGCNNCNCCNTCNATTTCNACGGCNNNCCAGCCNCCNANTTCGAGNTCAGCCCCNAAGCCTTCGTGCTCGCCCTCNGCGCTGTCAAGCACGTCAACGCGNAGTTCGGTGGTCATGTGGAGGCANTCGTTNGGACAGGCGNTCACGCACAACTTGCACGCGGTGCAGGTTTCCCAAATGACGCCGATGCGGCCGTTGTAGTTACCAGGGACGAAGAGCCAAGGCTCCATGTCCTCAAGACGCTCGTAGGGGTANAGGATGGTCTGAGGGCGCCAAACGGAGGGCACAAGGTCGCTCGCTTCACGGTCGGCGGCGTACTGGTGGGCGTGCTTGGACACGTCGTTGAAGGCGACGTTGCTTTCGACACGNGCCTTGCTGCCTTCGTCGAGCACCTNAGGNGCCAGCGTGTTGTGGTAGCCCCATGCGAAACGCTTCCCGATGACGGGGAAGGTGCGCAACGCGGTGATCATGGTGACCTTGAATGGGTACCAGAAGAGGTTCCGGAAGTTTGGTTGTGCGTGGGGGTGCATGGGCATGGTCTCACCTCACTCCGTTCCTGGGACCACAGTCCCTGCGGGTTCAAGCGTCCGAACGTGGAACATACGCTCCGGACTCGCGTCCTTGTCCTCGTCGTTGAGGAGGTAGAAGAAGATGGCAAGGGTGACCACGGTCACGATGACGGGCAAGGCCCACGCGAAGAGGCCGAGGCCCCACGCGTTGCCGAGGCCTTCCTCAACAACGCCAGCTGGGTCGTAGAGGAAGAGGCGGAACAGAACGGCAACAAGGAGGTTGANCACCGAGAGCGGCAGCAGGATGCGCCAGCCAAATTCGAGNATCTGGTCGGTGCGGATTCGAAGCAGGGCCACACGGGCCCAGACAAAGACCACTGCGAAGACCAGCCAGGCCTTGAGNAGGACCCAGATGATGCTGGTGCCGGCNAGGCCGATGATGGGAACGTCGCCCCANACGCCCGAGAAGGGCGCGTGCCAGCCGCCGAGGAAGAAGTGGGAGAAGAGGATGCACGCAGCATAGGTGCGCATGTACTCCGCGGCGAAAAGGAGGCCGAAGCGCATGCCGCCGTATTCGGTCCACCATCCTTCGACAAGTTCAGCCTCGGCTTCGGGCATGTCGAAGGGGATGCGCTCAACTTCAGCGAGCATAGAGATGAGGAAAAGTGCCCCACCGAGGGGCAGGAGGAAGAGATTCCATGTGCCCGACTGGCCTTGGAAGGTCACGATTTCAACGAAGTTGAAAGAGCCGGAAACGACACACACTGAGAGCACGGTAAGCAAGAGGGGAATCTCGTAGGAAGTCAACTGCACAGCAGATCGGATGCCGCCGATGAGGGTGTACTTGTTGTTGGACGCCCAGCCGCCGAAAAAGACGCCAATGGGGGCGATACCGAACACAGCCATGGCGAAGAGCACGCTGAGTTCTGGGTTCGCACCGTAGATGCCGCTGCCCATAGGGATGAGGCCGAGGATGAGGACGGTCGAGGAAATGACGAGGTATGGTGCCACTTCGAACACGAGCTTGTCCGCGCGCTCAGGAACCATGTGCTCCTTGATCAGGAACTTCATGCCGTCCGCAATATTCTGAAAGAAGCCGGGGAANATGGCGAATCCCATCCATGAACGGTTNTTGACGCGGTCCACCGTCGGGCGGTCCGNATCATGGTTGCCAAAACTGGCGTTGAGCCAACGGTTCACAGCACCGATGGGCTTGCCGATGAATGGAACCATGTCCCACCATGCACCGGCCGTGGTCCCGTTCTCGCCAATCCACAATGAGCGGAGCGAGGTCATGGCGCCACGGCGATCCATCATGCGGCCGAGTTGCTTGCGCTCGATCCANAGGATCATGAACATCGAGAGCATGATGGCGGCAAAGCCGACCAGCGANGTGATCAGCGCACCGGTGAAGGAGGCGATGGCTTCAGCTTGACCCTCAAGAGGCGTGCCGGCAAGCAGGTTGACGATGGCCCCTCCGAGGTCATCGTAGACCAGCGAACGAATGGTTGGCAGCTCCATGGCGAATCACCTCAGCGGTCGGTCTCCCCGATGCACGGATCGAAGCTGCCCATGATGGCAGGAATGTCGGCCACCTTGTAACCAATCATGGTCTCTGCCACGAACGGGATGGTGATGAACATCGGAGAGCGGATGGAAAGGCGGTATGGGTTCTTCCCGCGACCTTCACCGCCGCCGTGGATGTAGAATTGACTCGCGCCGCGGGTGCACTCGTAGTTGCTGAATCCAGTGGCTCCCGCGGGGGCTCGAGACGGTGCCTTGGTGAGGATCATTTCGTCGCCGTTGGAGTACGTCGTGTTTTTGCCGCCAGGAATCTTCTCGATTGCGTCGAGGATCATCCGGCATGACATGCGCATTTCTTCCATCCGTACACGGTAACGGTCGTAGCAATCGCTGCCTTTGACGCTCGTCGGCTTTTCCACGGCCGGCTCCCAGTCCAGTTGGTCGTACACCGAGTACGGGTGAGTCCAACGCACGTCGTAGTTAACGCCAGAGGCGCGGACGTTGGGGCCAGAAACGCCGGATTCAACCATGTTTTCGGCGGTTGCGTAGCCCACACCCTGCAGGCGCACGAGGAAAATCGTCGACTCGTCGAGCAACATCTCGTATTCATCGATGCGCTTCTCAAACAGCTTCACTTTGGCGATGAGGCGGTCCGNCCAGCCGGGCGGGATGTCGCGCTTGACCCCGCCGATACGGGGATAGTTGTAGTGCATGCGGGAGCCGCCGAGTTCCTGAAGAAGGTCCAGGAACATCTCGCGCTCACGAAGCGCCCACGTCATGATGGTCAGGTTGCCAACGTCAGGACCGTATGCGCCGAGCCACATCAGGTGNCTGGCGATGCGCTGGCACTCCGCNGCGATGCAGCGGATGTATTCGGCNCGCTCGGGCACTTCGACCTCNAGCAANTCCTCNGCCGCGTAAATGTACGAGTTCGCCCAGGTCATGGCCGACACGTAGCACAAGCGGTCACAATAGGGCGTGACTTGCGTGAAGTCACGCGCCTCGGCAATCTTCTCGACGCCGCGGTGAATGTACCCGAGTTCTGCCTCGGCGTCGACGACGGTTTCGCCATCGACCTGAACGCGGAGCGTCCAGAGGCCGTGCGTCATGGGATGCTGAGGGCCCATCGTGATCCACATCTTTGCCATGGTGACACCTCCTCACTTGACTCGGCCCTCATCGACCGGCTTGCGGACGAAGCCTTGGGCGTCGTCGTACATCTCGTTGTAATCGTGGTAGCGAATTTTGTGCTGCTTCTGTAGTGGGTGGAAGCCATCGGGGCTGTCGTGAGGGTTCAGCACGCGGAACATGTTGTCGTGGCCATCGAACTTGATGCCCACAAGATCCCAAGTCTCCTTCTCATTCCAGTCCGCCCCGCGCCAGACGGATTGAACGCTGGGCACACGGGGATCATCGGTCTGGGGAAGGGGCACCAGCATCTCAATTTCGAGGGGCATGTCCATGCCCGACAGGTCGCCGGCCACGAGCACGTGGCACGTGTTTGGCTCAGGGTTAATGACGGGCATGCGCTGAAGGTGGTACGCGACTTCCCAGCCTCGCTGGTCATCGCCTTCGGGAAAGTGGGTGCCCGTCACCATGGAACAATAGTTCACGCCCATGTCGTGCTTGAGGCCCTTGGCGACGGTCAAGACATGCGGGGCTGGGACGGTGAGCCGAAGAAAGGCGTAACCGTGACCGGCGGTGTGGTTGACCGACTCGGCGACCACGCCAAGGGTGGACCATGCGTCTTCAGCGGCGGTGACGCTCGCGGCCACGGCCGCTGCGTTCTGTTCGGCGCTGATGCTCATGCCCATGCTCAGTCCTCCCCCACGATGAGCGGCTTCTCGCCGGCGCGGCCGGCGTCTGGTGCGCCACCAATGCGGATGATTTTCTCACGCAACAGGCCGAAGCCGTCGATGAGCGCCTCGGGGCGAGGCGGGCATCCGGGAATGTAGACGTCGACGGGGATGACCGTATCCACGCCCTCGAGGATGTTGTAGGATTGGAAGTAGGGGCCGCCCGAGATGGCGCATTCACCCATTGCGATGCAATACTTCGGCTCGGGCATTTGCTCCCACAGGCGGACGATGGGGTCGGCGAACTTCTTGGAGACCGGACCGTTGACGAGCAGCACGTCGCTCTGACGAGGAGAGGAGCGGAAGATGACCCCGAAGCGCTCAGCGTCGAAGCGNGGGATGGCGGATGCAGCCATCTCGATGGCGCAGCACTTGATGCCAAGGTGGAGGGTGAACAAGGACTTGCGCCCTGCCCAGTTGAAGAAGCGGCCGGCCAGCACCGACAAGAATTGCTTGATTCGGGTAGCCTTCAGAGACTCGTCCGTGACGTCCCCGACAAAATCAAGCAAGGCCGAGCTGTTGAAAGCGGCGTAATTCTGACCTGGATCGCTCATGTTTTCACCTCAGATGTAGATGCGCCCACGCTTGCGGAAGACGTGCCAGACGCCCAGCGTCATAATGGAAAAGAAGCCAGACAACACCAAAAGGCGGTTGATAGCAGTCCCAAGATCACCGTCTGTGGTGGCGGTGGCATCATTGATCACAAAGCCTCCAAGCGCCATAAACATGAACGCGACGTCGAACACNAGGAAAATCAACGCATACCAGTAGTATTGGAAGTGAAACTGAATCATGGCGTCGCCGACGGGTTCCGAGCCGCACTCGTAGGTCGANAGGCGGCGCGGGTAGAGGCTGTGGTCGGCCTCGTACCCTTCCAGCAAGTACGAAGTGGTCTTGTGCGGCTGGGAGCGGTCGGTCCGCGGTCGCACGAAGTAGGACGTCAGAAAAGCCCCAAAGGGCATGAGGAAACCAACAATCGCCATCAGCCCGACAGCGAGGTAGGCATCAGTCACCGTGGTCACGTCGGTCATTTTGAGACCCCACAGGAAGGCATACGCTCCCTTGATTCATCCACTTGAAGTCCCACCATAAGCGTTCCCGATTCGGCACATTTTTAGGGCGACCTAAAAGGGACACGTCGCCCCTGCGCAGGGGCACTCTTCTGGGACAAAATCGAGTCTTTGGCAGTCAACCCTGCGCGTGGAAGAAACGCGCCCACGAAGCCTGCAAGGAATCGTGTTGCCGACCGGTCAGTTTGAACGCGGTGTAAATCATCGAAATGGGTCCNATGAGGGAGCCGGGGATGATGAACAACAGCGCAAGGGCCCCTTCTCCACCCGTGATCAAGGCTCCAAGGATGGTGATGCCGACTCCTGCACCCGGCACCACAAAGAAACCAAGGAGCATCCAAAGGAGGATGCTGCCAATGTTTCGGTACGCCGTTTGATGACCGGTCATGTTCTCAAGTTCGATGACCTCTTTGCGGAACATCATCGAGCGGTAGAGGTTGATGCCAGGAATGAGCATCATCACGAGGTGGTTCGTCCCACCTGGGCCAAGACCGGCGTGCTGCTTGAGTTCCTCCGCACGGCGGTGCATGTAGAAGAGCATGTAGATGCCAAGCGTGAAAGGCAGGTAAAGGAAGAAAATCAGGCCCCACGAGGAGTGCGGCACGGGGCTGTGCGCAGGCATGGGGAGCACCTCNTCCGATGTCNNNNTCAANGCTGNTNCCCAGNNGCNNCCNTNGCTNCNANNGCNGCTGCNNGNTGCNNNCTNCGNANGGCGGCGGCTTCTTTTCGAGCCTCCATCATCGGCCCTGCTGCACGAGCCATCACGCCAAGGGCGACTACGGCGATGAAGATCACNCCGATGTTGGTGACGCTTTGTGCCGTGAGGCCGAGGCCGAGGAAGCCCTCGTCTGGGATTCCGGTCACGGACAATTCCACGTTTTCACGGGTGAACACGCCACCGTCTTTGGGCTCCACGGAGAGCGTGAANCGGAATTCNTCTTCGATNGTGGCNCCNTANGGCGGNCGAACGTCAACCATGATCANCAGCACTTCGCTGGGCTGCAGCAAACACATCAGTTCGCCTTCNTCGATTCGGCAATCGCCGGTTCCATCGTCTTCGATGTCCACCGTCCATCCACGCTCACCTGGCGAGGCGAAAATTCGTGCATCGGTGGGCACGTTGCCTTCGTTGACCACGCCGACTTCGAAGGTCGCCTTGTCTGGGAAGGTCACGTTGAGTTCCGTCGGCGTGGTGGTCAGATCGAATCCAAGATCTTCGATGATCCTCACGTCGAGCACCACCGAGATGCGCCCGTCACGGTTCGCGGTGTTGTTCTCGCTCAACACGGTGACATCAAGCGCACCGCCGTCCCCGGTTTCTGCACCCTGGTTCACGGTGATGACCAATTCAACACGCACCTCGTAAGGACGAATTTCGTAGTTTTCGAGGTTCTCTGTGAGGCCGGCATTGACCTGAGCCATCTGAGCCGCTTCTTCGCTGCGTTCAACGATGGGTTCGTTGTTCCCATCGAACATGAACCGCCCTTCCGCAACGTTCCAGATGCCGTAACCCTCTGGAATGTAGACCGGCCCGCTCACGGGCAGCCCGTAGACCAACACTTCTCGCGTTGCCAATCCTTCAAGNCCGGTGAAGTCGAACACGGCCATGTCCATGGTCGCGTTTCCAGTGTTGCGTACCCAGAGGTTGATGCTCGTGCTGCCACCTGGCGGGAGTTCAACGCGTTGGGTGTCGCCCGAGAAGCCGTCGGCCAAACGGAGGTCCATGCTGTAGACCTTGTCGAAACGCTCAGCGACNAAGGTGACCTCCTTCTGGTTGTCTGGAAGACCGTCGCCATCGTCGTCCTGTGCNCCGTTGTGATCGAGGTTGATCACCCTGACCTTGATGTTCGTCGAATCACGCTCTTCGACCCCCTCGACCTTCACCATCAAGGCGACGTCGAGGCTTCCGCGAGCAGGAACCTGTACCTCAATAATGGTCTGGTCTTGTTCATCGACGAACCGTGTGGTCCATTCGCTTGGGGTTTGGGACATGACCACACAACGGAAGGTTGCGTCCACGTTGCCCTGATTCTCGATGGTGATGGGGAACCGCAACCATGCGTTGACCTGCCCACGTTGATTGGAGACAGGGGCGTCAAGGTCCATGCCGTGAGACTCGGCCACGGTGGCCTGGACGGTGGCTTCGTCATAGGCCGCCCCGCCCGAGGTGGGCAGGACGCTCACCAGGATCTCAACCTGCTCGGTGGCCAGNGCGTTTTGCGGAACGGTCACCGTCATCGTCACGTCTGCNCTGCGGTCCGAAGCATGCTTGGAGCCGAGGGAGATGGTGCTCACGTCGAAGGCCACGGTCCAGCCTCCNGGAGGGGCGCTGGCGCTGATGCGGAAGCTGTCGCCTCCGTTCCCGTTGTTGGTGACCGTCACCGTCGTGGTACGGGTCGTGCCAGGTTCGATGTTGGAAATCATGCTCTGCGGAATGGACACAGAGGCGCCCTTGGTTTGCCCGAGGGTGATACGCAATTCCGCCTCACACGCCACTATTCCGCCGTCGCGGCCTTGGATCAGCACGGTGGAGACCGAGTCCGCATTCAGGGAGTCGTCCGGTTCGATGTTGAGGGTAAAGGTACGCTCATCGGAGGATGTGTCGTAGGGAAGCAACCCGGAGGAGGCCCCTTCAACGCTCACCCAGTTGGCCTTNGCGCCGGTCCGTGCAACGTTGATGTTCCATTCGGCGTTGCCAGTGTTCTCGAAGGTGACTTGCACCTGTCCCTGCTTGCCAGGATCGACGCGGATGTTGGTCTTCGATAGGCTGGCATCACAGGTGTGCAATTCAGGAACCTCAAGGGAGATTTCTTCCGTGTCGCTGGCGTTCTGAGAAGGATCATTCTGCACGGTCGCGGTGATGTCCCAGCAGAACTTGTCGGCATCCTGNCCGCTTGGCACCGTGGTAGACACCACGACCGATTCGGTTTCTTCGCTCGCAACGCTCACGGATGACGGGTCAAAGGAAAGGGAAAAGTCGTCCACTCCAGCGCAACCAGGGTCATCGCGTTCACTGGCGGCAAAGACCACCGTTGCTTCAGCACGCCCGGTGTTTTCGACTTCCATGTCCCATTCAACAGGGTCCTCCCCTGCCCAGGTCAAGTCGGCTGGACCGTCCATGCGGAGGTCGACACCGTAAACCACGCTGCCCGACCCGTCGCCGGCTTCGGTGGTGACCGTTCGCTCCTCGTTGGCGGGTTGACCGGGNGGCTCGGGCGGCTCTGGTTGCTCCGTGGCTGCAGCGACAATCGTGGTGTCGCAGTCTCCTTCTGCGGTCTGCGTCAAGGTGACGTTCATCGTCGTCTCCTCGTAGCTCCCTGCGTCGATGGCCCCAGGAATTTGTTGAATGACCGAAGAGTATTGACCGCACTCCTGAGTTTGTGCTTCGCTGGTCGAGAGTTGGACAGTGACAGGGTTTGATCCNGTGTTGTAGACCCGAACGGTGTATTCGCCAGACTCACCGGGATTGACGGTGAGGGTGGAGGGCGTCACGGTCAAGACGATGCTGGCGTCACGGCCGTCGGCCGCGGCTGGAGCGAGCATTGGTGTGAGGCTCACCAACATCAGGGAAATCAGCAGTAAGGCGCGCGCCTTCGTGCCGGTCGGCGCCCCGTGCATGGCCTTGGGTGGNGACCTTCCCATGAAAGACCTCCGCCTTGGCGTGCCCCTCAGGCGTTCAAGAATTCAGCCCTTGCCGTGCCGCATTTCGGGCATGCGTCAGGCAAGGTGCACCCAGGTGTTCCGGNAGGGTGGAAACGTGCACCGCAACTCGGACAACCAAGCATTGGACCTGNGATTGTTCCTCGGCACGCCCAGCATGGCGCCGTAGTCACTGGAATTGGAGGGGCTGCAGGAGGGGCCACAACGGCAGCGACCGGGGCTGCGGCAACCGGAGGTGGAGTCAATGTGGGCAGGGCCTGCAGCGGCACCTTCGGGACTGGAGGCAGGGCCTCCGTGGATGAGCCAACACGACGCAACACAAGCACGCCGGCCACGATCAGCACAATCACAAGCCCACCAACCACGGCGCTCAGTGCGCCTGAACCCTGCCCTTCGTCAGACATCGGCCGTGGCGCGACCAGCGTAAGGGACGTGTCCCCATCCAATCGGACGTTGTTCACTTGGAGGGTCATCGGAGCTTCCCCGCCGATGGTGCTGGTATAGGTCACACGAAGCACGCGGGACGCCCCCGGGTCCAAACTGACGGTCGATGGTCCGTCNATGGCCACCTCCCATCCTTTGGCCACGTCAAATTCCACGCGTTCATCGAAGGCCGTGTTGCCNCTGTTGATCAGCGTCCAGGTGACGGTCCCGTCGCCCTCTGCCGTGGCAGGTGTACTGCTGTCAAGGCTGACCTCAAGCCGTCGGTCCTCAGCAACCAGCATCGTCACGTCATCGCGACGTTCGAACCCGTCTCCAGTCAGCACCACGGTGAACGAGGGTTCGGTGTTGGCGGGGAGGGAGGGNGGCAGCACAACGTCGCATCCGACCACCTCGAAATCACCCACCGCCACCGCGGCTGGGGCTTCGCATGAACCGAATAAACCGGCATCGAGATCGAGTTGTACGGAAGGCGACCATGAAGCCTCGCCGCTGTTCCCTACCAGCCATTCGAAACGAAGGGTTTCGCCGGTCGGATGGCTGCCGGAACCAAACGGCGTGGTGTATGATGTGCCGTCCTCAAGCACGAGGCGGCTGAAATCAAGCGAAGGAGCAGGCAATTGGCGNACGTCCAANGGAGCCGTCCACGTGAAGCGCCCTTCAGCATCGCTGAGGCGCACTTCNAGGGTTCCTGAACGCCCAGCACCGTCTCCAACCAAGGTGTAGACCACGTCCTTCGTGTCCGTCCATCCCAAGGTAATCGGGTCAAGCGTGGACGAGATGCTCCAACCTGAAGGCAGTTGGAAACTCGGGGTGAGTTCCAGGTCAACGTTGCCCCTGTTTTCCAAACTGAGGTACAGCCCTACCGATGCGTCGGGGCGCAAAGCAGGGAGGCTTGATTCGAGCGAGATGCCTACGTCCCGCACCGCCAAAACCTGCATCGGAATTTCCAGCGACGTGGACACGGCTGGATCAGTCTGGGAAATGGCGATGACGGTCACGGTCCGTTCAGCGCCNGCGACGGTCTTGACNGAGGGCGGCACGACGGTNATGTTGACCGCGCGTGCTGCGCCTTGATTCATCAAACCGGTCGACCCAGATGAAGCGCCTGGTTCGGAACCAAGGTTGTCGAATCCAGCGGCCCATCCGGTCGGAGATTCCAGAAACAAATCGTAGCCGATTGGGCCGTTGCCGTCGTTGGTCAACGAGAACTGGAAGGTGGTTGAATCCAATGGATGAACNGGCACGACGCTGTAATCCAATGCGAATCGCGCTTCAGGAAGCGGGGGNACCTCGAGCGTGAGGTTGTAGGGGTAAGCCACCCCATTGTCAACGTCCAATCCCGTCAACGGAATCCGGTAGGTGCCGGGAGCTGGTCGGGCCTGGTGAACCACGGTCACCGTCACGAAATCTTCACCGCTTCCTTCGAGGGTGAAATTGGCCAACGTGAGCCCCACGTACCAGCCCGGAGCGGAACCGTCGCTGATGCGCTCAGCTTCGCCCGCAGACAGGGACGCATTGGTTCCAATGAGNGCGGTGTTGGTAAGCGTGATGTTCCATGAGGACGTGGTTTGCGTCGAATCCTCCACCCGGAGTTCTTGTTCAGCGGCGGAGACCTTGACACCCGGAGCGCTGACGTTGACCACNGTGACCAAGTCGTTGTTGTCCTCAAGCACCTCGTCCAATACGTCGTCGGGGTCCACTCGAACGATGACNTCGGAGGAGCCGGCCGCCGAGGGCGTCCAACTCCATGGCAAGGAGCGGATGGAGCCAGGGAACAGGTCAAGCGTCGTCCGGCTCAACTCGATGCCGTCCACCAAGAAGGCCACATCAACGGCATCGGCCTTGACGTTCCCCATGTTCATCACCTCGGTGGTGATGGCGACCGGGTCGCCAACTTGTGGAATGCTGACGTCCATCACGAAGCTGCTGGGGACCATGAGCGGATCCGGCCGAAGGTCGTTGACACCTTGCCCAGACACGGCAATGGAATAGGGTTGAGAGCGGCTCCCCGCGTGATTTGCATCCTTCACTTTGACTTCCCAAATGCCTTGTTGAGCCGAGTCGATGAGCACGACTTCGACGTTGTTGAGGGTGTCACGTGAACCGGCCTGAATGCTTCGGCCGTTGCTGAACACGTTGCCGAGGTACGTGATGCCGTCGGGCGAGGTCACCTCAAGGTCGAGGTCATTGACCAGTTGGGTGCTTGAGAACCGGGAGCCGCGTTCATCCGACCATGCGACGACGACCTTGAACGGGCTGCTCGAGGCGCTGACGTTGAACACGTAGGACTTGCTTTGTCCCGTGGATGAAAGGAGGGAACGGTCGTCGACCCAAATGCCGCGCCCTGCGGAAGGCGCCAGCGTATCGCGCAAATTCACGCGACCCCATCCTTCGTCGTCGTTGGGGATGTTTCTCGTGCCCATGTCTTCCGCGCCAAGGATCAGCAGCGCCTTGATCAGCGCGCCTTGGGGTTCGGGACGTAGAGCGATCTCCACCAGATATTCCCGGATGAGGGCCGCCGCGCCTGCTGCATTGGGTGTGGCCATCGAGGTTCCTGTGTACTC